>JAZUHS010000149.1:0-8532 GCA_045641845.1 Bulleidia sp.
TTTGCGACAATATCTGCTCAGTGCTGCAAGCATGTATGCATATGCACCGGTCCATTCAGCTGAATTACCTGCATATGCGGAAAGACGGCTGATCAGTTCTGATATTTCAGTGTAGTCATCTCTGACTTCTAATTCTGTATACAGCCTGCATACTTCATTGGCACTCATGAAATGTTCAGCGTTCTGAATGAGCTGATACATGAACTTTGCGGACTGGATGTCGCCTGCAAAATCAGTTATGCATCTGAAAAAGAAATCGTATGTGTTTTTATTGCTATTACTCCAGAACAGATGATTCCATTCTGTGATTTCTTCTTCATCCCATCGGCTGCCGACAGATATTCCGGTTTCGGGAATCCATTCCTGCAGGCATTTAAGAACAAAGTATTCACCGATCATATCGGGTTCAAGTGCATATAGAATCAGATTGCCTGTGGTCTTTTCACTGATCTGTGAGAAGAGTTCTGTCAGTTTACGACGATTGCCGTTTGAATCAGAACCTGCATGAAAAGCACTGAGAGGTTCAGCTGTTTCAGTGGTATAGCTCCATTCTCCGCATACTGTTGCATATACTAGTGCTTTCTTAAAAGCAGTGAAGTCACTGGTATTGTCGAAATACTTCGCCCAGTTATCTTCATGAGGCTGAATGATATAATCCAAAATTGCTTTGATATTCCAGTGGGAAATATCATCTGCACTGTTTAAAAGCGCATGTCCGATCATCAACAGGAATAAAGGACGGTCTCTGCCATCGACATTCTTTCCGGAAAGACGGGAAATGCTGTTATTCAGTTTTTCCTGTACAGCAGGTGTTCTGAAGAATGAAGGCTGATGATTTGCCCTGGCCAGATCATCAAGCATATGAAAAGCATCATCCATCTTCAATGGAGTCAGTGCAAGGAAATCACTTTGATACAAAGCCTGTTCGACCTGTCCATCCCCACGGAAGTCCTTATACCAGTCCGTATAAGTATCATTCATCAGTAATACGGACATGGCTTCTTCATTTCGAGTTTCTGCAGCTTTGGTGAGTTTCATTCCTGCACGTTCAACTAAAAGAATTCTCACTTTATGCTGTCTGCGCTGGTTGATGTTTCTGATCCATCTGCCAAGCTCTTCGGCATGCTTTCCGGCATAATCTACTGCCAGCATCAGATTTACAGGTGCATCTGCTGATAAAAGCTTTTTCAGTTCTGCAAATCTGTCATCACTGAAACTGATATATTCAAACATCCAGTCAAGTTCGGTTTCTCTGCGTTCATTGAAGTATGAATAAACAAGTTTACTTTTACCGGTACCGCCTGGACCATAGATGCCCCAGTACAGTACTTTTACATCAGGATCGTCATATTCACGGAACGCATCCAGTTCTGCGAATTCTTTCTCACGGCCATAGCATCCAATCTGTACAGAGGTGTAATGGAAGTAGGAGAGATTGTCCTTGCGGGCATAGATCTGTCTGTTCAGCTGATTGATTTTGTCTTCGAATTCTGTTTTCAGCGGATCTATGCGCAGAGTAAAGGTCTGGCCTGAGCAGCTGTTATCGTTAATGCGTGAAATGATTTCTTCGATAACTGCACGTGAAGAATGCATTTCATATGCAGGCACTCCCTGATTATCTTTCATCTCAACGATCCATTCATGATAGTAAGGTAATGCATCATCAACAGAAGGACGATCCAGGAGTACATAAATAATACGCTTGTGGTTCTCACGGGCAATTCTGTATTCCTTGTATACATAGCTGTCGGGATTGCGAACAATGTCTTTACTGAAGAAGAGAATGACTTCATTACAGTTCATGATTTTCCTTGCTATGACACTGCGCCAGTTTTCATCGTGTTTAATTGCATCATCGTACCAAAGTTGAATGCTGTTGCTGTACAGGGAAGCTGCGTATTTGCGGACACGTTTAAAATCATTTCCGTGATAGGAAATGAAATAATAATCCTGAGCTTCACTGGGCGGAAATCCGAGATTATGAGACATACATGTATTCTCCCTTGGTCTGGTGATATTCTATCATGTGCATGAATACGGATGATATTTAAACTACTAGAATCTATTTATTCCACTTATATTTGCAGCTGGAAACAAATGAAAAAGTCTGATCAGCTTACAGGCAGATACTGTTAGCGGAGGTATTTAATCATGACAGTAAGAAGTGTATTTATCAGTAAGACAGTATATCCGTGGTTTGAAGAAGTATATGTAAACTTTGACTGGTTTGGAGGTTTTGCATTATCACAGAAGCGCAAGTGTGAGCTTGGTCTGCATCTGAATTTTAATGAAAGATATCCGGAACATAAGGTTCTTGAAATTTCTTCAGCATCTACGCATTCCCTGGGAAATGATCTCAGTGCAATGCATCTGAAGAAGGAAACAGTATGCGGTATCACCAGTGTAGAGAGTGCATTCCAGTCTTCCCGTATCTATGGAAGAGGAAATGATATTGTTGGCCCATTCCCTGAACTTCTGATGGTGGATGGCAGAGAATGCAAAAAGAGAGTCAAGGAATTATCCGGAGGAAGGCATTCCTACAGATATTTATTTGAAGGTAAGGAGTTCCATGCACCTGTGCATCATATCTCTCAGTTCTATGACTGGCTGTATATGAATGCATTACTGGAAGAAGAAAACAGAGAAGTACGTGAGAAGCTGATTCATGGCGGATATACAGCATTCAGTGATCTTGCCACAAAGGCACTGAATTCACAGGCACGTTCCTGTGCCATCTTCATTGGTCTGTATCGTGCCGGTTTACTCGATCAGATCAATGATTTCGATTCCTATCTTGCTCTGTTCCGTACAACGCATAATGGTCATGCAATTGATGGAAGTGCATATGAAAACGTACAGCTGCTTCAGGAGAAAGGAACAGTAAAGCTGTTATCCAGACCTGTCGCATGCGTATATCACAAGGAGGATGTAGAAAAGTATTATGCAGATAACTGCAGTTCTCTGCATAACCGAAAGACATCAGATAATTATCTTGACTGAATCATTACTGCAAAGGGTCCGGCATGTATTTACTGCCGGATCTTTTTAAAACAGTTTGAATGGTCTTGAAAATTGCACCTGAAACTGCGTTGTGATACTTACAGGTGCAAATAAATATAGAAATTGCACCTGAAAGTGGCTAAAATGATGTTGGGGTGCAAAAATGAGTGAGAGTCTGAAAAAGCAGTTTGATGAAATGCTGGCTAAAATGAAATCTGATTCCTCCGGATTTCACTTCTTTGAAAATGAGAAGGAACATTGCTTTTTTGTGCCGGACGGAGAACTGTCGAATCGTATTCTCTTGATGCATAAAAGGCAGATGAAACTGGAAAGTCTTATGAAGGAACTGACTCCGTTTCAGATCGCAATGGTCAGACAGACCTGCATGCTGGATGAAATACAGTCAACGAACAGTACAGAGAATATTTATTCGACCAGAAGTGATATTTTTGGTGCAATGAAGAATGTTAAGTCAATTCGAAACAAGAAGATCATCTCTGTACTCAACAGTTACAGAATGATTGCGGAGAACTCTGAGTCGGATCGGATGACTGTGCAGGAAATACGAAATCTCTATGATCATTTGATGCAGGGAGCCCATGAAAGAACTTCTGACAAGCCGGACGGAGAAATCTTCCGTAAGGATACCGTACATATTACAAATGGTATTAAATCTGTTCATGAAGGTTTTTACCCGGAAGAGAAAATCATCAGAGGTATGGGTGAATACGCAGATCTATATGAAGAAGAAACACTGGATATCTACTATAAGATCATACTTGGACATTATCTTCTTGAGACAATCCATCCGTTTTATGATGGGAACGGTCGTCTGGGGCGTTTCCTGATGTCTAAAGCTTTGTATGAAGAAGAGCATACTGTATATGCTTTTGCGATTGCTACAGCAATCAACAGGCGCAGGAAGCGTTATTATAATGCTCTTGAAACGGCAAGAGATGTTCGTGAATTCGGCTGTCTGAATGAATATGTTTCTCTTTTCATCGATATTCTGTCAGAGGGAATTACAGATCTTATAGCTGAGATCTCTTCCCGAAAGAAACGTGTGGAAGAATCAGTGCTGATTGGAGAAGCATATGAACTGACAAAGTCTGAAAAGAAGGTCTTTGATCTTCTGCTGCAGGCAAGTGTATTTACATATTTTGGTATCTGTAATGAAGAGATCATGATGGAAACAGGACTCAGTAAACGTACAATGATCAGCACCATGAACAAATTCAAGGAACTTGAACTGCTCGAAGAACACAAAATGGGAAAAACAGTTTACCACAAGCTGAGAATTGTGGAGGGTCTCAAGGATACGGAGCCCGAATTGGAATAGAGAAACAGGGATTGATAGCAATACTATCTACGAGTGAGGATAACAGGTGTCCTCACTTTTTATGACTGTTCCTCATACCTGCAGACAGTGAAGATATGTCAGACCTTTATTGAAACCTTCTGTAAAGAAAAAGAACAAATGCATTTTATGGTAGAAGAAAACAGCAGGAGAACATAGTGATTTTACTCTGCATGCTAAAATGAAAACAGAAATACTGTGAGGTGCTGACTATGAAGATCTTTTTCTCCTATGCACATGATGAAAATGCATTTATCGTTGAACAGCTGAAACATGATGTCGAAGAATACACAGGATACGAAATCTGGATCGATACACATAAACTGAAGAACGGAGATGACTGGCGTGCATATATCAGAGAAGGTATTGCATCCTCTGATCTTGTGGTTTCCTTTGCGTCTGAGAAAAGTACAAACCCCGGCGGTGTATGCCTGGATGAACTGAAGATCGCATGCTTTGAGAAGGGCTCTGTCATTCAGACCATCGTACTGGAAAAGGATATCGACATTCCGAAGAATATCTCTTTCATGCAGTATATCGATATGAGTGACTGGAGATCTGAAAAAACTGCAGGCACATATGAAGAATGGTATAAGCAGAAACTGCAGGAAGTAATCCATGCCATCAATCACCCGGACATTCCGCAGTTTGCAGAAGATATGGAAGAACTGCGTCTGAAGTTCAAGCCTGATCTTTCCAATATGAAGAAAGAACATCTTCAGGCTGAAGAATACTTTGGCAGAAAATGGTTATCCGGGCTTGTCAGAGAATGGCAGAAACAGGATGACAATCATGTTCTGTTAATTACCGGTTTCCCCGGTATCGGCAAGTCTTCTTTCATTGCGCATGAATTCATGTATGACGAGATGGTAGATGCTGTTATTTTCTGTCAGTACAACAATGAATTCATGAATAATCATGACAGTATTACACGTAATCTGATTTATCAGTTTGCCCGTCATGATGCGGAATATCGCAAGAGAGTTATGGCCCTCATCCATGAGGATGAGGATCGTGTGAATCTTCGCGGCAAAGCATTATATGACACCTTTATTACCGGTATTGTAAGTACTCTGATCGATGGCAAACGTCCGACTGTATACATTCTCGTCGACGGTCTGGATGAATTGAAGAAGGATACAGATGCTTATGTAAATCCCATTGCGGATCGTCTGAGGGAAGCGTGCAGCCCTGATATGCCTCACTGGCTGCGTTACATCGCAACCACTAGACCTGATCCTTCTGTTCTCGAACCATTGGCGAATGCGTCCAGAATCGTCCTGGATGACTATAAAGAAGAAAATGCTGAAGACGTACGTAATTACATTGAACTGAGGATGAAGGATCATCTTCAAGACTATGCCATTGCCATGCTTGTACAGAAGGCAGAAGGCAACTTCCTGTATGCCGCGACAGTATGCAAAGGTTTGCTTGCAGGGAAACTGACACTGGAAGATATCTCCACTTCTACAGGTATGGAAGGTATCTACTATCAGTACTTTGTACGACTGTTTGGTGATAAGAAGGCATATGCAGAGAAGTACAGTGCCATCTCTGCGGTAACATACTCTCCTTCTCCTGTACCGGAAAATACTTTGAAAAGAGGAATTGGTACTTGGTCAGTAATGGATCTGAATACCTTCAAGGATGATCTGTCTCAGTTTCTTGTAATTAATGATCATAGAATTGCGTGGTTCCATAAGTCGATCATTGACTGGCTGACCGGAGAAAATGCCGGAAGCTTTGAAGCAGACAAAGAAGAAGCGATGCGTGTTCTTGCGGAAGGATGCTATGAGTCTTATCGCAGCAATCCTCAGAAAATGAATGAATATGAATATCTGAATCTGATTGAATTCCTGAAGAAATCAAATTCAGAAAAGCTGATGGAAGTACTGCAGGATCTTTCCTATGGCATGCTGCTTCTGGATAAAGCAAAGGAAGCAATGTCTTCCTATCAGTTTGAAAAGGGAGAAAAGTACTGTACGGATGCCATTGAGATTCTGAATATGCAGGAGAATCAGGAAGAAATCAGCGGTCTTCTGTATGAAGCGTGTGAACTTCTTCTGAATTTCCATGATCGAAGCAATGAACTGGAGACAGCGATTGCCTGCAGTGCAGATGCGATTCGGGCATTGGAGGGAATCTGTCCGGAAGGAGAGAGAAGCAGAGAACTGCAGACATATATTGCCAATCTGTATAACATGCGTGGGATTGCCTTACGACAGCTGGATAAGTATATCGAGGCAACGGAAGCATCAGAGAAAGCAGCGGCGATCTTCCATGAACTGAACGAACCGGAGCGTGAGATTGAATCACTGTTACGTACAGCCCAGGCTTGGCGTATGGAATTCAAGTATGACAATGCAGAAAAAGTACTGGGACGTATCTTTGATAACCCTGTGTTTACAGAAATGCAGGACAGCAATTATGAACAGTACTTTGATGTGAAGCTTGTGGAAGCTTTTGTATACTTCAGTGCAGGTAAAAAAGATCGGCAGGAGGAAGTAGTTCAGTGCTGCTGGGAAATGATTGCGGAACATCCGGATCTTCTCAGTGATTATGAACGCAAAGGTGCTTTCTATTATCAGGATTGTCTGAATGCATATACGCATGGAAAATATGAGGAATGTATCAGAAGTGCTGATACTTCCATCGAAAACCTGCTTCTTGCATATGGCCCCGGTACCAGAGAAATAACAAGTCCGCTCAATCAGAAGGGCAATGCTTATCTGCATAAGAAAGAACCGGACTGTGATATTGCCATTGCATGTTTCCGTGAATCCGTGGACATTCGCATGAAAACTCTGGGTAAGGTGAATACAATGACAGCAACCTCTATGCGTAATCTTGGCAGAGGTCTGATCAGTAAGGGTACACCGGAAGCATTGAAGGAAGCAGAAGGAATTCTTCTGGATACATTGAAAGTCCGTAAGATATTAGGTAAAGGAAGCTATATTGGTATGGCTTATGTAGATCTTGCGGAATATGCAGAAAAGATGGAAAACTACAGAGATGCTGTAGAATACATGGAACATGCTCTGAAATGGTATGAGGAAGATGGTTCCGAGAAAGATTTCTGCAAGTGCTATGATTACTACGGCAGATCACTGTATAACCTTGGTGAATATGAGAAGGCAGAAGAGCCTTTACGTAAAGCTCTGGTACTTCAGAAAGTACACTTCAAGGATGGTGTAGATCCGACAAAAGAACGTCTGGCTTTTATCGAAGAATGGAAGAAAGAAAATGTCAAAACAAAGCGTGTATGAAGAATATCTGAAAACAATTGAAGAGTATATCTACCAGCAGCCTTTTCAGGATCTTCTGAAACTGTATGGCTATACAGAACAGAAGAGCGGAAATCTGTATGAAGATATTACTGCATATGCTGCATTTGCACAGGAGAAATGGGATTTCCGAGGAAAGCATGGCGGTGCGGAAAGAAGCAGTATCACTGCGGATGATTCAGAAGATATCATTGATTTCAAGCAGACTGTACATCTTCTGGATGCAATGGGTATGATGCGAACAAAGGATTTATCTTTGTATCCTGTATGTGACTATATTCTTCCCTTAGGCGGTGCTTCCGATTCCAACAGAACACGTGTCATTCTTGCCAAGGATGCCTGTGATCACTTCCATGATCGCAAACCGGAAACAGCGATTACCGTATGTGCATTGTCTGCAGAACGTGAGATTACCCGTGAAGCAGAGATACAGGCGACAGATAAATTCGCTCCTGGGGCAAGAACGGAATATGAAGCAATTACCGGAGGTATGAAGCTGATCTTCTCCCTGAATGATCCTGAGGTTATGGCAGAGGTGAAGAGTGAGAATCCTCATCTGCAGTGGAAGAAGTCTGTATTTGCTTCAAAGGATGAGAATACAAGCTATTACACTCTCAGTGCACCCAGCTCTGATCCTGAGCAGCGTCGTGCAAATACACTGGATACATTTATTCACTTCCTCAAGGAATTCGATGTCAAGGAAGGAGAAAAGGTACTCCTGTGTTCCACTGCAATCTATGGTCCGTATCAGCTGAGCAGTCTGATGCCAGCTGCGATTGAACGTGGTGTAGAGCTGTACTTCGCCGGACGTCCATCCAATCCGGATGCAATGCCGCTCTCCTTTGTGCCTAATGTACTGCAGGAAGTAAACAGTGCATTGCGTACGATGAA
>JAZUHS010000150.1:0-16034 GCA_045641845.1 Bulleidia sp.
TGATCGACATACCATTCTTAGAACAGGAAAAAACAGATACCTTGTCCTCATAATCACCGACAATTATCTTCAGTTCTTCTTCAGTGCTTTGAATGATGCCTGTATGATCCATAACACCATCATGATCAGTATTCAGGAAGACAATATCTCCCTTCATCGGTTCATAATTTCCGGCAGATACATACAGTCCCATGGCCGCAAATGCATTCTTCAGTTCAGTACAGTCCTTTTCTTCAGGAAGTTCTGTCTTTGCATAATGCATACAGAAAGAAGTAAACAAACTGCTCCAGTCGACGTAAGGTTCTCCATACCATTCACCATATCGTGTATAGCCATGATTCTCGCCATCTTCGACAGTATAGTTCACACTGCTTTCGGTATAGCCAAGCTGTGTTTCAGCTACATAAACAAGATCTTCACGCAGATCACCTGTAAGCTCTGCAGTCGCAATAGAGGCTTCCCATTCTGCCTTTGTTTCCTTGTCCGCATTGTGGTCAATGCAGCATTCTTCAGAATGTACGTGCAGTGGTTTCTCACAAAGCAGTACTTCTTCAGAACAATAGCACTCTGCAGTATGTTCATGTTCTTCTGTACATACAAGCACTTCATTGACTGTATAGCATTCTTCTGTATGTGCACTATGTTCTTCCTGTTCACAATAGACAGTCTGTTCCATTGTGATGGCAGGGAGAATCAGCGCATATGTTGTACAGAATACTGCAAGGCAGCAAAGTACATTTACAAGCTTGCGCCATCTATTGTTTTTTATTCGACTTTGAAAGTATCTGTTCTTCATAAGTAACCTCAGCTTTGTCTGCGTCTGCGTGAAGGGGTAAGCATTACCACCAGCCCAAGCATCAGCAGAACCGGTATCGCAACAGCAGCTGAAACCAGTTTAGGTTCCATCTGAACTGCATCTGCTGTTACACGTATCTGTTTCGCATTTGTTGTCTCAACGCGATGTCCTCTGACCAGAATCCTGTGTGTATTGATTCCGTAAGGAGTACATGTGACTAACGTACAGTAGTCCTGTCCTTTAACGATCTGAAGTTCATCCAGTTCATTCGGAAGAACAATCAGAATCTGATCTACTTCATATGTCAGAGTTTCATCCAGAACTCTGATCATGAAATCATCACCTTCACTGAGACGATCTATATCTGTAAACAGTTTTGCGGAAGGAAGCCCTCTGTGTCCTGAAAGAACACTATGTGTACCGATACCACCGACCGGAAGTGATGTTCCTTCCAAATGGCCAATGGCAATCTGAAGAACTGCTTCATCAGTTCCATGGTAGATAGGGAAGGAACAGCCAATCTTGGGTATTTCGATATAGCCCATAATTCCTGTTCCTGTAACGTCGAGCACATTGATGTACTCTTCACGTTCTGCTTCCGTCAATGACAGATTAAAGAGTCTGTCAGCGAATGAATTGTTATAGCTTACTGCCTCGTTCCACAGACGGTCGTACGTATCTTTTTCGATATTGGCGACACTCTCTGCATAACTCGCGATCGCTCTGGACTGGTGGAATGAATTCCAGTAGTCACAGAACGAAGGATACAGCAGTAAGGACAGCCCGATGAAAAATGTAATTATCAATAGATATGTTGATTTAATCCTTCTCATTCAGGCTCTCCTTACTGCTGCAGCCATAAGACTGCAGCAGTATTTCAGTTATTCTATGTTCTGTTAATCAGAAGCAATTAAGCTTCCATTCTCTTCTTTGTGATGAGCAGAACAGCTGCACCGATCATCATCATGCCACCAACTACATAGAACAGTGTTGTACCCATACCACCAGTTTCAGGCAGTGTAGCACCTGTATAGTTGACAACATCTGTTTCCAGAGATCCTTCAGCAATTTCAATTGTAAAGCCACCTGCAGGATTAACTGTTAGCTCTGTAAGAGCCGGATTAGCAGACTCTTTGTCATATACTGCTGTGATTGTGAATACAATATCATCTGCTTGGTTATAACCTGTAGGAACTGTTGTTTCTACCAGAGTGTACTGACCAGCATCAAGACCTCTGAATGTAAATGTTGTTACACCAGTAATTTCATCACCAATCTGTACCTTAGTTTCGCCTGTGCCCTTATACAGTGTGAAACCTGCACCTTCTAGAGCATCTCCGTTACCGTCAACCTTATTTGCAATAAGCTTGTATGTGAATACTGTTACCTTATCCTCAGGAGTTTCACCATGTCCCTCAGACGGCTGACCGTTTCCATCTACATTAGGATTATTGGAATATACCAGCTTAACTTCATTGGGATTACCGGGCCGACCGATCACAGCGTTCGCATTGAGTCTGGCAGTGTAGGAAACTACAATTTCAGATTCGGATGTAGCACCTAATGCAAGAACATCTTCAAATGTTACTGTGAAGCCTGCATCTGTTGGAGCAACAACGAAACCAGAGCTAATTTCTACATCATCGATTGTTACTGTTACGTCGTTGTTGAATGTCAGACCTGAAGAAACAGTATCAACGAACTGCAGATAATACTTCTGGTAGCTTGTCACATCGCCGAGAGTAGCAGTCAGCTTGAAAGGAACATTATCGCCAATGTTATAGTCAGCAGCATCCTGCCATGCATTGTCAGAATTTTCCTGCACCTTCTTTTCAACGGAAGGTGTGCTTGTCTTCGGAGCAATAACAACGCTGCCTGCAACCTTTGCCAGATACAGTGTGTAGCTGTCGTCTTTGCCACTCTGAGAACCATCTACATCCTTAATCAGATAGTAGCCGGCGGGAACCAATAAGGTTGCACCTTTAGTAAGTGTGTTAAGAGGTGTGTCTTCAAGATTTACATACTGTGTGATAGCAGCAAGCTTTTCAGCATCACTTGTAGAGTCTTTGAGAGCTGCCAGTTCTTCAGTGATGTCTGCAGATACAAACTTGCCAGTTTCACCAGTACCATTCGCACCCCACTTGATGTTTGCGAGCTGGCCATCAGCGATATCACCTGTGAAGATCTGATAAACTTCATAAGTGTGTCCGTTAGCCGGAGCAGTAATTGACGGTCCATTGCCTTCTGCGAATGCTGTAACTGTCATTCCCAGGGCCATAACCAATGGCAGCAGTGCTGCAAGAAGTTTTTTCATGAGTTTCATAATTCTTTTCCTTTCTATGTTTTTTCATGAATACTGAACAGTTTGTGTGCAGACGAATGCTTCCTTGCAGGAGGCTGTTCGCAGTGGCTCCTGCGGAGTCTGCATTACATACTGCATATACAAACAGCTGACGCTGTAAGTACCAATGTTGATGAGTTCCATAGAACTCTGTTACTCTATGGCGCTGAACATATTCAGCGGCCATACACGGAAGACGATCTTGCCGACGATGAATTCGTTCTCAATACAGCCAACTGCTGTACTGCGGGAATCCACCGAAGTACTGCGGTGATCCCCCATTACGAAGATCTTTTCTTCCGGTACCTGATAGGGAAGAGAAATATCACATTCACCATACGCAAGTTCGGATACATAGGGTTCATCCAGCTGCTTGCCATTGACTTTGACATTTCCTTCCTGATCGATATCTACCCACTCTCCGGGAAGAGCGATGACTCTTTTGACTAAGATCTTGTTGTTGTAGTAGAAAGCTACAACATCACCCGGTTCAAACCTGCTTCCCTTGACACATACCACGATGTTTCCTTCAGTTAATGTAGGTGTCATGGATGCACCATAGATCTGCAGTACCGGCAGCAGCAGTACTGCTACAAGCACTGCCATCGCTGATACGGTAATCAAGGTATAGATCGTGCTGCGAAGAACAGAGAAATATCTGCGTTTATATCTTTCTCTTTTCAGTTCCTGTTCCAGTTCATCAAGAGTAGGGGTATTCAGTTTTTTCTCATTCCGATTTCCTAGCATCCTCTTCGCCTGCTCTTATCTGTCTGACTCCCTTTTTGAGGTAGTCATGTGCTTCTATGACTTTCTTCAGCTTTTCATAGGAATCATCCCAGTACTTCTGAGCATCTTCTTTCGCCTGTTTTCGAAGCTGTGCACACTCAGCTTCCGTCTTTTCTCTCAGTTCAATAATTTCCTGATCAAGTGAAGCACAGCTGTTTTTCAGTTCAGCAATATACTGATCTGCGGCTGCCTGTGCTGCTTCAAATACTCCGTTCAATAAAAGGGAAGCTTCAGCGATGGAACCTGCACTTCTGAGCTTCAGACTTCGATCTTCCAGCTGTTTTTCCAGTTCAGTGATTCTTCTTTTAAGAGATTCATACTCCTTCTCAGAAGCCACGAGCATTTCAAGAAGATCTGTTCTTGTCAGTTTCCTAAGTTCCTTCTCAGTCATGACTTTTATGCATTCTCCTTCCGCATATGTATTGTCCTATATGAGACGACGGATGGATTTACCGGCTTTTCAGTGCATAATCAGAATAGATAAAGTTAATTTAGTTACTTATCTTTTCGCGAAAGATCATATTCCGCGAAAGCCTGAAGTCTAGTATCCCCATTTAATTACCTACAGTTTAGTTAGGTACAGGGGAATAGATGGGGTACAAAAACAGAAAAAGCAGAATATTTCTTAAATGATTATGAACAATCTGTCGTTTTTCTGCACATTCTTTCGCTTTTTATGCCGACAGCTTTATTCAGAAGATAAAAACGTCGGACAGAATCGGTTTATAAACCGTCAGATCAGCCGTATGGCAGGAGGTGAAATTATGAAGCGTGGAAACAATATTTACAAGAGAAAAGACGGACGATGGGAAGCACGATACATCCGTGAACGCATGCCTTCCGGCAAGATCAGATACGGTTACTGTTATGGCCGTACGTATACAGAAGCACGTGAGAAACTGCTGCAGAAGCAGAAGGAACAGAAACCTGTCATTGAACGCAGTGCCATCTCCCAGCAGAACTTTTCGTATTTCTCCGATCTCTGGCTGAAAGAGAACATGCTTCTATTCCGGCCATCCACATGTGCTAAGTACCGTTCCTGTATTGAACATTATCTCAATCCTCAGTTAGGTTCATTGTCACTTCGTGCTTTGACAGCAGAACGTATTCAGATGCTTTCTTCTACCCTTCTATATGAGAAGAAACTGTCTGCAGCCAGTGTCCGTATTAATCTTACGGTACTGAAGGAAATCCTCAGATATATTAATAAAGCTGTTCCTTCTTTTCCGATTCCTTCTTTTGACTATCCCAAAGGTGAACGCAGGGAAATGCGTGTACTGTCTGTGCCTGAACAGAAGCTGCTGGAAAAGCATCTGATGAAGCCTGTGCATCGCTTTGAGATCGGCATTATCATTGCCCTTCATACCGGGATGCGTATTGGTGAAGTATGCGGGCTGAAGATGAATGATATATCTTTTCTCTCACGTACCATCAATGTCCGTCGTACAGTGCAAAGACTCACAACGCTGGATGAACAGGGAAACAGTTCCTCTCCCCTGCTTGTTGGTTCACCTAAGACAGATATGTCTTTACGTCAGATACCAATGTCGGATGAACTGACGAAGCTGCTGAAAGATTACTGGTATGAAGATTGTGAAGCTTTCATTCTGACCGGCAATACGAAAATTCCGGATCCCCGCAAACTGCAGTATCGACTCTCTGTGATTACCGGTTCCTGCGGTCTGAAGGATGTGCACTTTCATACCCTGCGCCATACCTTCGCTACCCGCTGCATTGAAGCCGGATGCGATGCCCGTACACTGAGTGAACTGTTAGGACACAGTGATATCAGTACAACCATGAACAAGTATGTACACTCCAGTATGGAGCTGAAACGTAAACAGATTAAAAAAATGCGTTCTTTCTGAACACATCGTTATTAACAGACCGGCTGAAATGCCGGTCTTTTCTTGACCGTCAGATCTTCCGTCATTCTATTCATTTTTGCGTATATTTCCGCCTTTTCAGGAGTTGTGCAAAGAATATGATCTTTCATGACAAACATATTACATTTAATGAACAAAATAAGAAATTGTCCATGAAATGATAACTGTACTGCGATTTACGCATATACATGCACAATTCGTGCTGCACTGAAAACCCATTTATACATTACAGGAACAGGCAATGAAGGAAGAAGAAATCTTGAAATATACTCCTTCGCTTGAGGAACTGGAAGCTGAACTGAACCGGCTGCGCTACAGACACAGATATTTCAATGTACTGAGAAGTACGATCTATACCCTCATTACAGTGGCTGCTGTAGCTGTACTCGTTGCGGTATTCCTTCTTCCTGTACTGCAGATCTACGGTGCGTCTATGACTCCAACACTAGCGGAAGGAAACATCG
Source organism: Bulleidia sp. (assembly GCA_045641845.1). GTDB lineage: Bacteria > Bacillota_I > Bacilli_A > Erysipelotrichales > Erysipelotrichaceae > Bulleidia. Next base: position 6,274 of record JAZUHS010000150.1, read on the forward strand.
TAGTTTCACTGAAGGAAACAAAGTTTCAGACAGGAGACATTGTTGCTTTCTACTACAACAACAAAATCCTGGTGAAAAGAGTGATATGTCAATCCGGAGAAGTCTTCGATATGGACTCTCAGGGAAATGTATATGTGAACGGTACTCTTGTGGATGAACCCTATATCCAGGATAAAGCAGTCGGTGAGTGTGATATCCAATTGCCTTATCAGGTTCCGGAATCCCGAGTATTCGTGATCGGGGATCACAGAAGTGTATCTGTGGATTCCAGAAGCACTACTGTCGGCTGCATTGCTGAAGAACAGATTGTAGGAAGAATCATCTTCAGAGTATGGCCATTGCAGGAATTCGGCTTCATCGACTAGGAAGGAGAACAAATATGTATCTCAAAAACTTTGGTACATACGGTGTAAACCGTTTGTATATTCGCAGTATGAAATGCAGATACGAAAGGGGGTTTATGAAGTAAGCCTCCGAGTGGAGCATTCATCTGCACGAAAACTGTTCGGAATTCATGGGAATATAGAAAGGAAAAAAAACATGAAGACATTCAAAAAGATTCTCGCTTCTGTAATCGCATTTGTATTTGCTCTTACATTAGCAACTCCCGCTCTGGCTGAAGGTGAAACACCTGCAACACCTGTTCAGCCCACAATCACAGCACCGGCTAACAACCGCAGTTATGCTGTTTATCAGATCTTCACAGGCGATCTCGCGGACGGCAAGCTCTCCAATGTTAAGTGGGGAGAAAATGGTACAGGTACAAAAGGTGAAGCAGTTCCTGAAGCAACAATGACAGCTGTTGCTGCTATCTCCGGTACGAATGCAGAAAAGGCTGCTGCTATCTCTGCTTATGTTAATTTCGATAGCACTCCTGTTGGTACAGTATCTAATGGCTCCAGCATCTCCGTTCCTACAGGTTACTATCTGATCAAGGATAATGGTCCTGTAGCTGCCGGTGAATCTTACTCTCTGTATGTAGTTGAAGTTGTAGATTCTGTAACTATTGCTCCTAAGACAAGTACAACATCTTCCGAAAAGAAGGTAAAGGATGACGAAGGCGCTAACACAGGCTGGAACGATTCTGCTGACTATGATATCGGTGATGCAGTGCCCTTCCAGCTGAAGGCAACAGTTGCTTCTGACTATGCTAACTATAAGAATGGCTACAAGCTCACATTCCACGATAATGAATCTGCAGGTCTTACTTTCAACAAGGATTCCGTTAAGGTTTATGTAGATGGCAATGAAATCACAACAGGTTTCACAGTAACTGCTCCTGCAGATGATGGTGATACATTCGATGTAGCATTTGCAAACCTTAAGAATATCTCACTTGTTAAGGCTGGTTCTGTAATCACAGTTGAATACACATCCACTCTGAATGGAGAAGCAGAGATCGGTGCTGAAGGCAACTCCAATACATCACATATCACTTATACAAACAACCCTAACGACACACAGGCTGGCGAAGACGGCGAGACACCTGATGATACAGTAATCGTATTTACATACAAAGTAGTTGTAGATAAATATGCAAATTCTGTAGCAGATGCTAATAAACTTGCAGGTGCAGAATTCACATTAACAAAGGGTGATGAAGTAATTGCTGTTGTTAAGTCTGATGACGGTACACAGTTCACATTCAAAGGTCTCGATGCTGGAACTTATGTTCTGACTGAAACAAAGACTCCTGCTGGTTATAACACAATTGAACCCATTACTATCGTAATCACAGCTACTCATGATGTTGAAGCTGTTGCTCCTAAGCTCACAGGACTGACAGTTACACCTGGCGAAAGCTTCACAGTTGAAATGACAGGCGAAGGCGAAAATGCTACTCCTACAGGTACAATCACTGGAAATGTTGTTAATAAGTCCGGTACTACACTGCCTGAAACTGGCGGCATGGGTACAACTCTGTTCTATGTAGCAGGTGGTCTGATGATGGTTGGTGCTGCTGTTCTTCTCATTACTAAGAAGAGAATGGAAGCTTAATCGTTTCTGATTATCAATACTGAATAATCATTCCTGCTGTAGCCGGGTTATCCCGGCTTACAGCAGTGAGGAGAGCTCTGATGAAAAAGAATAATTCAACATTAATACTACTGATCATATTCTTCATAGGGCTGTCCTTACTGCTGTATCCCTCATTCAGTGATTACTGGAATTCATTTCACCAGTCACGTGCAATTGCAAATTATGCAGCGAGCGTGGGAAACATTGAAAGAAATGAATATGAGCGTATATGGAATGAAGCAGTATACTACAACAGCAGACTTGCTGAAACAAAATTCAATCTGGAATTAACCGGGAAAGAAAAGAAGGAATATGACGAAGTGCTGGATGTCAGTGGTACAGGCATTATGGCGTACATTGAGATTCCGCAGATCAAATGTTCTCTTCCGATTTATCACGGTACCAGTGAAGGTGTCCTTCAGATTGCCATCGGGCATATTGCCGGTACTTCTCTTCCTGTAGGAGGAGACAGTACACATTGCGTATTGTCCGGACATCGTGGTCTTCCCTCAGCCCGTCTGTTCACGGATATTGATCAGATGGCGGAAGGAGATATATTCCAGATCCGTACATTAAACGAAACACTGACATATGAAGTTGACCGGATTTCAATTGTTCTGCCTGCCGAGGTGGATATCCTTCGTATTGAAGAAGGAGAAGATCTTTGTTCTCTGGTTACATGTACCCCTTACGGTATCAATACACATCGATTGATTGTAAGAGGTCATCGTATTGAAACTGTAGATTCAAGCAGAATCCGTGTTACAGCGGATGCTCTGCAGATTGACGAAAAGGTGGTTGCCTTTATCGTAGCAGTTCCTATTCTGCTGGTTCTTCTGATGCAGCTGCTGTTCGGCAGGAAGAAACACAGAACGTATGACGACGAGTACTTCTGAGGAGGAAGTCTATGGCTAAAGATATGCTGAAAGATGAGGTAAAGCTCATCACGAAAAAGAGAAGATGGAAAACATGGCGCCGGATCGTGACGGTTCTTGCGTGCATTACAGTTTTCTGTACGACATATGCATTGATTCTTCCTGCGATCACTATGGAAAACAAGGTGTTCTGCGGTGAAAGCGAACATGTACATGATGCGTCCTGCTATCATACAGAGATGATCTGCAATACTTCCGCAAGCTCTGTACATGAACATACAGATGCATGTGCTGAGGTTGAGAATATCCTGATCTGTTCTGCTGTGGAAACGGCAGAGCATGTTCATGATTCTTCCTGCTATGAGACTGTACGTGCTCTTGTATGTACTCTGGAAGAGAACGAAGAGCATGTACACAGCGAAGAATGCTATGAACAGAGGGAAGAACTCGTATGTGGTGCTGTGGGACATGTGCATACAGATGCCTGCTATGAACAGCAGACTGTATATGTATGCAATCTTGAAGACGGAAAAGCACATGAACATACAGATGCATGCCGTGAAGTAACACTTGTATGCGATAAAGAAGAACATCAGCACGAGCTGATCTGCTATTCCAACCCGGATGCGGATGTGGAAACAGCTGAAGTATGGGAAAAGACACTTCCGGAAGAAGAGAATATGACCGGATACTGGGATCGTGATGTACTTGCGATCGCAGACAGTCAGATGGGCTATGAAGAAAGTGCAAAGAATTACCAGGTAGATGGTGATCGTACGAAGGGTTATACAAGATATGGGGCATGGTACGGCAGTACATATGGAGACTGGTGTGCTATGTTCGTTTCATGGTGTCTGAATTATGCTGAAGTAGACAGAGAACTGTTCCCCTATGATGCCAACTGCCAGAACTGGATCAATACACTGAGCAGAGAAGAATATGATCTCTATCATGAAAGAGAAGACTATCTCCCTAAACCCGGTGATCTGGTTTTCATTGACTGGGATGAATATACAGAAGATGACCAGAGAACTGCGGATCATATTGGTTTTGTCTATGAACTGATGACGGATGACGATGGCAATGTTGAAAAGATCAGAACAGTCGAAGGCAACTACAATGACCGTGTACAGAACAATGTCTATGATGTCGACAGTACTGAGATCATGGGTTATGGTGAACTTCCCGTCAATCCTGAAAAGGAAGAAGAAGTCATTGTTAAGACATATGAAGGAAGTGATTATACCGTAACTGTCAGCTACGCAAGAAAGACAAAGGTCTCTGAAGATGCAGAGCTTGTTGCCGAAGAATATGCAAAGGATTCCGAAGTATACCAGAGCAGATATGCCGAAGCAGCAGCACTGTACGGATGGCCTGAAAATATGGATGGCTTCAGACTGTTTGATATTCATCTGGAACAGTACAACAGAGAAATTGAACCGGATGGTGAAGTATCAGTAAGTATTGTTTATAAGAATGCTTCCGAAGAGAATGCAGCTGTTCAGGTGACGCACTTCACAGACACAGAAGCAGCACCAGTAGATGCGAAGACAGAATCTGCAGGAGAAAATGAACAGACAATCGAATTCACTACAGAAAGCTTCTCTGATTATGGTGTTATGGTTCTTGGTGAAGATGATGGCATTGCTCTGGCAGCCGCAGGTGACAGCGAAGCTAATCTGCTTGCCTACTTCAGCTTTACCAATGGCAGTCTGAATGATAACTCCGGCAAGGGCGCAATAATGACGGTTTACAATAATGCTGGTCAGGCTTCCAATGCACAGTATGCAACGACAAATGTACCTTCCAATGTATCCGGTACACAGAGAGCATTAAGTTTTGATTACAGCGCCGGTGCGTATAAAAAATATGCAACGATTACAGATCGAAGCGGAAACTCCTTATTATCCGGATACAGTGAGATCACTTTTGATTTCTGGATTTATCCGCTGCCGAAGTCTTCTTCTACGACAGGGGATACTGAGAACAACTGGCCTCTGGTTGGCTATAATGGCGGATCCCAGGATACCCAGACTTACCTGGCAATGTATCATTCCGCAACCGGTGCGAGAGCACAGTCGGAAAAGGTACGCCGATATACCTGGAACGGTGCAGCCAACGCTACAAACCAGAACCTGAATAATCGCTGGATTCATGTAACTGTAGATTTCTCAGATACTCAGATTACACAGACCCTGAGAGATATTAACGGAAACACCATCAGAACTACGTCAGCGAATAATAACTATACTCTAAACCAGATTCTTGGTTCTAACAGTACCTTATACGTTGCGATGAATCCGTCCTATCCTCATGACAGTGACAAGGGAGAATTCTTCCACGGTTATATTGATGAAATCAGAATCTATGCCAGCGGTAAGCAGACTTCCGATGGCGGTGGTGGTACAACTTCTCAGTATCATGTATGCCGCACTGACGAAATTGCCCATGCATCCTTTAATCAGCAGAGTGCTGCAAGAGAAGAAACAGGCAGAGCTTCGGTAATTAATCATGGTGTAAGTGCAAATGCATATAATTACACAGCACCGCAGCCTGTGAATCAGAATGTAACCCAGAAAACCATTGGTATTTTCAATCGCAGTGAGAAAGACTACATTGAAATTAAGAGAAGCAATAACGGAAACCTTGTCAGAGATCGTGGCTTTAATCAGCTTGAACTTGATTTCTGGGCAAGACCGGAAGACCTGGCGAACAATACTACCTATGGTTTATTTACAGTCGGCAGTGATTATGAGAATAATGGCACTGTAAATAATAAGCGACTTGTATCTGCCTGGATCAATGGCTCTGATCCGAATAAGCTTGTGATCGGAACCAGCAACGATGGTAAGTCTACAACGATCGAGTGCTCGGAATCTCTTCAGGGTAAAACACTTCATTATGTAGTGATCTTCAGAGGAACGAAAGCTTCCATATCTGTATTAGATCAGAACAATAAAGTTCTGGGATCAGGAAGTCATAATGTACCTAACCTGGATGCATTGTTCTCTGATTCTTCAAAAACCAACACCGAGAAAGTTCAGTTTGGCGTTGACTTCAGCAACAACTATTTCAATGGCCGTATGGATGAAATCATTATTACGGCTCGTAATTATGAGAATCCCAGTATAGAAGACGGTAGAAGACATCCTGAAGCAGCTAAGACCGGTGATCCGGATGTTACAGGTGTATACCTTCTGAATGTTGACTTATCAGATGATAATATCGGTAATTCACTGGCAGGTGTTACATATACTATCTGGAATGGTACGGATACAACCGGTACACCTGTTGGTACATATACAACAACAGATGAGTATCTGCTCCATCTCGACAATCTCAGAGCCGGTAGGACTTATACGATTAAGCAGACAGGAGTGCCTGCAGGTTATACAGTGACCAGTCAGACGAAGACTTTTACTGTTAATAACTACTCAGGAGACTCTCTGACTGAAATCGGTGTTTTCTATGACTATAAATTAAATGACAGTCAGGATTATAAAAAGATGGCAGAAGTCTATGACTACGAGAATCGAATTTACGATGTCATTCTCTCTGCAAAGTCCGGTACAAAGGAAGCAAACATCGAAAGAAAGAAGTTCATCTTTGTTGTCGACCAGTCCAACTCCATGCTGTTCCCGGCACGTCTGAACAGTACCGGAGCTACTGTTACTCTCTATACTAATACTGTAAACGGCTTCGATGCTTCTGTTCAGGCTGAAGGAAACAGTGCCCGCATGGATGCGGCACTGACTGCTGCAGGTTTATCTAAAGACAATCTTTACTACATCATCTGTAAGGAAAACGATGCCGCAACGGTTTATGTCCTCTGGAAGAGTTCCAATGGTGACTGGTATTATCAGGATGCTTCCTACTATGCACAAGCACAGGCCGGATATGAAGGCTATGCATACGCAGACGTCGGCACTGTAAACAATACAAAGGTTATCGGTGGCGGCGGTAACCTGAATGGTACCAACAGAACAGGTGAAAACAGAGGCTTTGGTCTGGTCGGCACATTGATGGAAGATATCAATACATCAGGTATCGAAACCGGTATTGGCGGTATGTCCAAGACCTTTACGATCTACACAGCAGGAACAGACGTTGATGGTAAGGTGTACAATCGTCTGACTTATCTGAAATATGCGATCAAGCGAATGGTTTATGAACTGGCCGAAATGGACAGTGAAAACGAAGTAACGATCGTTGGTTTTGATAAGCAGATTGAAGGCTGCATTACCAGAGAAGTCAATAAGTCCACTACACAGAATGTAACTGACCTTGTTAACTTCGTAGATGGTATTCTGACAAGTGACAATACATCACAGAACTATGGTTTATGGCATGTTGTGGGAGTGGATCCTACTCCGCCTAATACCAATGAGGATCGTGTAAAGTGGGATAATGTCGATCATAGACCCAACAGCAGAAACCACCTTGAAGATGCTGATAATTCTTACGTGGTTATGATTACAGACGGTGCCTTGAACAGTCCGGCTGACTTAATCAGAGGCACTAATCAGGAAAGAGACCTGTATCTTGCGGCTGATGCCATCAGAGCAACAGGTGCAGGACTGATTACAATCGGCTTGTCTGTGCAGAACGTTAAGGAAGCACAGTTATACCTGGCGGATACAGTGAATCACGGTATTGCAACACCCGGTTTATCATTCCTTGATATCGATGCTGATCAGTTAAGTGATTACTTAACAAACAACCTGCTCGGTAAACTGATGAAATTCAATGATACTGAGAGCACGGCAAATGTTAAGGACTATATCAGTGAAAGCTTCTATCCTTCTGACAAGAACGGCAATCTTCTTACAGAAGGCACATGGCTGACATTGGCTGGTGAAGTCACAGATGCGGATGCTGATGATGCGGCAGGACAGCTGAAACATGACAGCAGAGGCTGGTATGTTGAATGGCTTAATCAGACGCTTGGAACAGGTGCTGAAGGAACAGCAGGTACTCCGGGAACACCGGGAACACCTGAGAGGACAATTTATCAATGGAATAACAGCAAAACATTTGATGGTTCTCAGACAGTTACTCTGGATACATCGAAGTATTACATTCTGAACTACAGCAACAATGGCGCAGATGTTCAAATTACGAATACAGAAGGCTCAACCGGAACTCCGAATAGAAGTAATAACATTCTGCAGTGGGATGGCAGTAAATGGGTGATCTACTGGGCTAACAACGATACTGCAAATGATGCTGTTTCTCGTGGTAACGTCAGAGCAACTACAATTCCCGCAACACCAGGAACACCGGCTGTGGATGGCGTTCCGGCTTCTCCGATCTGGCAGGGTAAGATCTACCTGAAGGCCAAGGAAGACTTTATCGGCGGTAATACGATTGATACCAATAAGTATGATGCAACGATCAGCGTGCTGGACAGCAACGGTGCAGTTAACAGTACAGTCGCGCTGAAAACACCGACGGTAAATGTCAGACTGCTGCCGATGAATAATGTGAACAGTGAAGAAACAGTATTCCTGGGTGATGAAATCAGTGAATTGAACAAGAAACTGGAAGCATTCTGGGATCAGCTGGAATTCACGAAGATTGTTAACTGCAGTGATGATGTAAGCAATGCTGCAGAAGTAGGTACAAAGGGTTACGAAGGTCTGGAGAATGCTGCATTCACATTGCCTTATGCAATGAATCATACGGATCTTACAGAGGCACAATGGAATGCTCTCTTTGCAGGGGAATCCGTCACTGTGCCTTACAGATACGATGATGCAAGCAGCCATGGCGATGTAGGTGAGTTTGTCATTACTCTGACAAAGACAGGTTCTGCATCCACATATGACGATCATGCTTCATCAGAAACAGGACACTATGTGGAAGAGTATGCACTGAATGTTGAATATACTGCATATCACATCACAGACGGTCCTCGTAATGAAAATGTGAATAACTATAACAATGGTCCCGGCTTTGAAGTCGGTAATCCTGCAGCGACAGTGATTGAAAACGGTGTCGAGGAACAGCGCGGTACTGAAATCGCAAATGGTCTGGGTACTGTTGTCAGCAACAATATCCATGCAGTAAGTGTTGTTGATGGTAAGGTCACAGTCATCAAGCATATAGATGACAGTCTGAAGGATCCTGATCATGATCAGTCCTTTGTCTTCACTCTGAAGAAGAAAGAAGAGAATGACTATGTTCAGATGAAGGATGAATCCGGTAATGACATTACCATTACTGTAACGGTTAATGCCGGTGCTTCTGAAGGTTCTGCAACAAGGTATAACCTTGCAAGAGGTGACTACATGCTGGAGGAAACGCAGAATGATGAATATGTCATTACTGAGCTTTCAACAGTAACGACACAGACCAACTGTCCTAATACAAAAAATGGTCTGGAATCCATTACCTTTACCATCGGTGAAGACGCTTCCGGTCAAAACATGATTACTATCACGAATACAACAGGAACATTCATGTTCGAAGAAGTATACAGTTCTCTGCTTTCCGGAGCTTCTGTAACGGATAATGAAGCTACTTATAAGGGTATCTCTTATGAAACAGCGGAAATTACCAACAAGAAGAAGGAAAAAGAAGCTGAGATCAATGTTGTAAAGAAGTGGGATCATGTATCTGAAGCTGAATATGCAGGTAAGACAGTTTATGTCATTCTGGCAAGAAACGGCGAACCGGTTCTGACAGACGGCAAAGCGCAGGCACTGCGACTGAATGCAGTGAATACATGGACTGGTACATTCACAGTCCCGCTGACAGAAGACAGTGATACTCCTGCAAGTCTTGGATACAGTATCCTGGAACTCTCGGGAGTAACAATGGATGCTATGGATAGAGGCTATTCGGAAGCTGAAGTACTCAATGCCG
>JAZUHS010000151.1:0-45854 GCA_045641845.1 Bulleidia sp.
ACTAAATTCCACAATGACCTGTGCATGACTAAGTTCAACTTGCCTCTGGTAGAAGTGGAATTTACTTTTCTACTTCATCGTGTATCAAATTTCGCTGCACGCTGCTATGCATAGTGGAAAATGAAGGCGATATTTTGTATAGTATAAACAATTGAGAGGTAGTTCGTATGGAACAGGACAACGTAGTAAAGCAGGAATCCGGTAATCAGAATCCCGGTAATGGCATGATCATGAAGATTGTACTTCTGGTTGCCATGGTCGTGGCTTTTGTGCTGATCATGGTGAAAAGCGGCGGTTTCTCTTCATCTACTGACTGTGTGATTGTTCCCCAGGCTGCATTCGGCCAGTCTGAGCGTCAGGTCTGGACAGAACTGCAGGGCAGCGCGGCAGCACAGGCTGTGGCTACATTCGGTATGGAAGAACCCGAACCTGCCTTCTCTTACGACAAGAAAGTATACCGCGTCTTTACAAAACAGATTTATGAAATCCGTTATTATGATGAAGCAAATACAGAGCTGATGCGTGTGGCCAAGGGCAAGATGTGCGGATCACCTGTATACAACGTCAATGAAGATTACGCCTGCCGCAATACTGTTGATGTTGCGGGTCTGGAAGTAACCGAATATGGCAAGGATCTGGAAACAGTTGCGATTGCATCATGGACGGAGGGTGACTTCAGTTATTTCATCGGTACCTGGAATCAGAATCTCAGCAAGGCAGATTTTGAAGTGCTTGTACAGCAGGTGAAGTAATTACAGGGAAGCATATTTCCTGCATATCGATTTAACCAGTGAGTGGTTTGGGAGTAGTAACATGATTAAACTGATATGTCTTGACTACACAGGAGCAATCCTGCAGCAGAAGGGTGATGAGCTGAAGCGTCTGATCGCAGCCATCACGGATAACAGTATTCTCAAGGATTCGGAAAGAGCAGCGGAATGGCTGCAGAACGCATGGGATGAGATTGAACACAACCATGATGATGAATCTCATCTGTCCTTGGAGACAATGATCAGCAGACTCTTTGACAAAGGCGAACGTGAGATTCAGCTGCGTGCGGATCAGAATGAACTGAAGATGCTTGTCAGCAGCTATATGATGTATGGTCCGATCGGACCGGATGTAAAGGAATTCATCCGTTTATGTCCGCTGCCGGTGTACATTACATCCATGAATTCCGCACAGTATGTCAATGTCTGCATGCGCCGCAATGGTCTGCATGTCAATCGTGTCATCAGTGCCGAAAAGACCAATCTGATGTACAGTACAAAGAATCTTCTGGCTGAAGCTGAGAATCTGTTCGGCTGCAGCCGTGAGGAAATTCTCTATGTCGGCAGACACCCCTTGAGAGATGTCAGCAGTGCTCTGGAAGATGGCTTCTCTGCTGTCCTGCTGGACCGCAGAAGCAGATACAGAGGCTGTGCCTGCCGTCGTGTACGCAGTCTGATTGAACTGCTTCCCCAAATTGAAAAGGAACTTGAGAACAGACAGTAATGTCTGTTCTTTTTACGTATCTGATACACAAAATGAAGCTCTGAGCACTTGATTGACATACGTATAGGTTCAGTCTAGTATATTAACTGTTCAAAAGTGATTCGTCTTTGGGGCAGGGTGCAATTCCCTACCGGTGGTATAGTCCACGACCTGCAGTAACTGCAGCTGAACCGGTGTGATTCCGGTACCGACGGTACAGTCCGGATGAGAAAAGACAGTACAGACAGTAGAATGTCGACTGCGGCGCCACGGGGAATTACGTGAGCGCTTTTTTGCATACTGGCGTGTATAATGTACATGCTTTGGGAGAAAAAACTATGGGAATGATTGAAGTGAGAAATCTGAATTTCTCATACGATGAAAATATGAAGACCATCGATGATGTTTCCTTTACGGTGGAAAAGGGTACATATACGACGGTTGTCGGTCATAACGGCAGCGGCAAGTCTACGATTGCCAAGCTGATTGCCGGTCTTCTGGAAAAGGAAAGCGGCACAATCATGATCGACGGCATTGAACTGACGATCGAAAATCTGGCAAAGATCCGCAATAAGATCGGTATCGTCTTCCAGAATCCGGATAACCAGTTCATCGGTTCTACAGTCAGAGATGATATTGCCTTTGGCCTGGAGAATCATTGTGTTCCGCAGGAGGAGATGGATGACATCATCAATGCCAATGCGGCACGTGTGCATATGACAAAGTATCTGGACCAGGAACCTACACGTCTGTCCGGTGGTCAGAAGCAGCGTGTTGCGATTGCCGGTGTACTGGCAATGAAGCCGGATCTTCTGATCTTTGATGAAGCAACTTCCATGCTTGACCCGCAGGGCAAGGATGAAATCAAGAAGGTCATTATGGACCTGCATAAGGAAAAGGGTCTGACGATCCTGTCTATTACACATGACATTGATGAAGTCGCTGCCAGTGACTTTGTCATTGCTCTGGATAAGGGTAAGGTTGCCATGGCCGGTACACCGCATGAAGTATTTGCGGATGAAAAGAAGCTGAAGCAGATTCAGCTGGATGTTCCTTTCTCTATGAAGCTGGCGAAGGAACTGAAGAAGCGCGGTATTACTACTGCAAATCACATTACTATGGAAGGACTGGGGGAAGAATTATGCCGATTACTTTCAACCATGTAAGTCATACATACAGCACCGGTACTCCCTATGAGTATCAGGCGCTGAAGGATGTTAATCTGAGTCTGCGTGAAGGCAAGATGACTGCCATTATCGGTATGACCGGTTCCGGCAAGAGCACACTTGTACAGCATCTCAATGCTCTGCTTTTACCGGATGCAGGTGTAATTCATATTCTGGACCGTGTCATCAAGGCAGAGGAAAAGCCCAAGCAGCTGAAGTCATTGCGCGGGGATGTTGGTCTGGTGTTCCAGTTCCCGGAATATCAGCTGTTTGAAGAAACGGTACTGAAGGATGTTGCCTTCGGTCCGAAGAACTTCGGCATCTCTCAGGAAGAAGCAGAAAAGCGTGCAAAGGATGCTGTGCGTCTGGTCGGTCTGCCTGAAGATGTACTGGAAAAGAGTCCGCTGGAACTGTCCGGCGGTCAGAAGCGCAGAGTGGCGATTGCAGGTATTCTGGCAATGGATCCGAAGGTGCTGGTTCTTGATGAACCGACAGCAGGACTTGATCCGCAGGGTACAACAGCAATGATGACGCTGTTTGATGATCTGAATAAGAAACTGGGCAAGACAATTCTGATTGTTACCCATGATATGGAACAGGTGTTCCGTTATTGCGATGATGTTGTCGTTGTCGAAGATGGTGCGATCCGTCTTCATAACAATGCGGAGCAGTTCTTCCGCAATACATCTTTATGTCATGAAATGAATATTCTTCCGCCTGCTTTAATGCGTATGAAGGATATTCTCAATGAGAAAGGCTTTGAAGTTCCGGATAGTATCCAGGATATCAATGCGCTGGCAGAATGCATTGTCAGACAGGTGAAGAAGAATGGCTAGTTTTACTCTTGGACGTTACATGCCGATGAATTCTGTGGTGCATAAGATGGATCCTCGTGCCAAGATCAGCGCCATGCTCATTGTGCTTATTGCAATTTTCTTCCCGGCAGGATGGATCGGCTACGGTATTCTGTTCGGGGTTGTATGCGGTATGATTCTGCTTTCCAAGCTGAAGTTCAACTTCATCTGGAAGGCAATGAAGCCGATGATGTTCATGCTGTTCTTCCTGTTAGTCATCAACTCTCTGGTGCTGAAAACAGGCACACAGCTGTTCCATATCGGATCCTTTGCCGTTTACAGTGATGCTGTTTTCCAGACTCTGTACATTGCCGTCAGATTGCTGTTAATGGTAATGATCACAACATGTCTGACGGCAACAACAAAGCCGCTGGATATGACTTTGGGTATTGAGGATCTGCTTAAGCCTTTTGCCCGCTTCCACGTACCGGCGCATGAAATTGCAATGCTGATCAGTATTGCCCTGCGCTTTATTCCCGACCTGATTGATGAAACAGAACGTATCATCAAGGCACAGGAATCCCGCGGTGTGGATCTGAAGGAGGGTAAGCTGGCAGAGAAGATCATGGCGATTCTGTCTTTGATCGTACCGTTATTTGTATCCGCCTTCCAGCGTGCCGATGATCTGGCCAATGCTATGGAAGCACGTGGCTATGCGCCCGGGGAAGCTCGTACCCGCTACAAGGTACTGAAGATGCAGTTCAGGGACTACATGCTTTTAGCAGGTGCCTTTGCTGTACTGCTGTGCATGATTGCACTGGCTTACTTTGCATGAGAAGGTTCAGGTGCACGGTAGCGTATATCGGCGCTGCCTACGACGGCTGGCAGTCTCAGAAGCTGGGACTGTCCATTCAGGAACAGATTGAATCCGTACTGGAGAAGATTGAAGGAAAGAAAGTCAATATCATTGGTTCAGGCAGAACCGATGCCGGTGTCAATGCCCGCCGTCAGGTATTCATGTTCGATACTGAAAATGAAAAGATGGGCGCCCGCAAGTGGATGGGTGCGCTGAATGGCTTTCTGCCCCGTGATATTCATATTACCGAAGCAGAGGAGGTCTCTCCTCTTTTCCATGCCCGTCATAACGTGCGATGGAAGAAATACACATACCGTGTCAATACAGGTATGTATGATGTATTTAATGAAAAGATTGCCTATCAATGCCCGATCGAACTGGATTTTGAAACCATGCAGGAAACGGCAAAGCTGTTTGTAGGAAAGCATGATTTTACTTCCTTCAACTCTTCGCCTTTATCTCTGTATCCCGATCAGACAAGAACCATCACCCGCATTGATCTGCATAAAGAAGGCAATCTGATTGAGATGGACTTCTACGGCAAAGGCTTTCTGCACTACATGGTGCGTATGCTCAGTGCTGCCATTATTGAAACCGGCAAGCATAAGCAGACAACAGCACAGATCAGAGAAATGCTGGAAGCAAAGAGCAAGCGCGTAGCCAGACGCAATGCGCCGGCACAGGGACTGACACTGGAGTATGTTGATTACTTTGAGATGGTCGCTCTTGGCAGAAATGCGCAGATCCGTGAGTTTCTGATGGATGATGCCCTGCCGTTTGCAACATGGACTTTAAGCGATCTGGAAGCACGTGTACGTGAACATGGCTTCCCGCGTGCTTATATCTTCTGTACAAGGACACATCAGAATCCGCAGGGATATCTGTGTGTGTATGAAGAGAATGGCCGACATGCCGAACTGGTTCTGGATGATCCGGAAAACAGTGAAATGTATGTCGAAGAGATCAGAGAACAGCTGCAGTCATGGATGAAGGAAAACGGAATCGAAGAGGATCTGATGATCCGCGGCAGCGAAGGAAAAATTGCACGATTTGGGGGCTGAAATCGACAAAAAACATTTGACTTCGGGTGTACGTATTTGTAGAATTTAATACGGCACTTCATGCCAAATGTAGCCCCGGAAACTACATATGGAGGATGAATTTATGCGTCAGACAACGATGACAAAGCCTAGCGAAGTCGTACGTACATGGTATGTTGTAGATGCAACAGACTGCGTACTCGGCCGTCTCGCTACACAGGTTGCAACCGTATTAAAGGGTAAGAACAAGCCCACTTACACACCTCATGTTGATTGTGGTGACTACGTAGTAGTAATTAATGCCGATAAGGTAAGAATCAACGGCGATCAGGATTTCAAGAAGTTCTACTTCGCACATTCTCATTACGCCGGTGGTCTTCGCGTTAGAAGCACTAAGGAAATGCGTGAAAAGTACACAGTTGAATGGGTTGAAAAGGCTATTATGGGCATGCTCCCTCACAACAAACTGGGCGATGTACAGCGCAAGCATGTATTCGTTTATGAAGGACCTGAACACCCGCACACAGCTCAGCAGCCCGTTGAGCTGAAGATTAAGTAAGGAGGAAATGGACAATGGCAAACAAGAAGAAGGTTACATACGTCGGAACAGGACGTCGTAAGAAGTCTGTTGCTCGTGTCTTCATGACTCCGGGTACAGGTACTATCACAGTTAACGGTCGTACTCTCGAAGAATACCTGCCTCAGGCAACTCTGAGAATGGTAGTTAATTCTCCGCTGGTACTGACAGAAACAAAGGAGCAGTTCGATATCCAGATCAACGTCGCTGGTGGTGGTTACACAGGCCAGGCAGGCGCTATGCGTCATGGTATCGCCCGTGCACTTCTCGAAGCATCTGCTGACTACAGACCTGCTCTGAAGAAGGCTGGTTTCCTCACACGTGATTCTCGTATGAAGGAAAGAAAGAAGTACGGTTTAAAGGGTGCTCGTCGTGCACCTCAGTTCTCCAAGCGTTAATCCGCTTCTGGAACGAATCGAGTCAAGCAAAGAAAAATCCGAAATCTGGTCTGCTATCTTATCAATGGCAATCGACCCGTTTCGGGTTTTTTCTTTTTTATCTTGGAGTATATGTCTGTATATCTGTGTATTGATCATGTATGATGCAGACAGAAGAAAAGAGGTAAAATCATGGAATTCACAGAAGTAGTAAAGAACAGATATTCCTGCAAGAAGTATGGTACTAAGCAGGTACCTCAGGAAGTTCTGGACGAAATCCTCGAAGCAGGCAGAGTTGCACCGACCGCAAAGAACCTGCAGGAACAGCATATCTACGTCATCAATACACCGGAAGGTCTGGAGAAGATCGACAGAGTAACTCCCTGCCGTTATGGTGCTCCGACTGTTCTGATGGTTGCATACAACAAGAACGATGTATTTACATATCCGGGCGGTCTGCATAATTCCGGTGTGGAAGATGCGACAATTGTTGCGACACATCTGACACTGGCTGCGTACAATGCAGGTGTAGACAGCTGCTGGCTGAACTTCTTTAATCCGGAAGTTGCTGCACAGACATTTGGTCTGCCGGAGAATGAAGAAGTAGTTATGCTGCTGGATCTTGGTTATGGCGAAGATACAAAGCCTCTGCCTAACCACGATAAGAAGAAGCCGTTAAGTGAAACCGTTACATATCTCTAAAAGATAAAAAAACAGGAGAATGCCCGTAACAGGACATTCTCCTTTCATAATGGCTTAGTGAGCCTGTTCAGCTCTGTAGCGGGAGTAGTAGACTACACCGATCAGAGTGGATAACAGGAAGGCTGCGAAGGCCAGGATAAACGGAAGCATTGCACCGGATGCGTAGATGATGCCGGCAAACAGAGCACCGAAGATACCGCCCAGAGAGTTCATGGACTGATAGAAGCCCATGATGCTGTTGGAGTTCTGCGCGTTGGCACGGCTTGCAGTCATGCTCTGCAGAAGCGGCAGACGGATCGCGTTGACGCCGGAGTAGATAATGTATACAGCAACGAAGAGGAACTGGTTGTTGAAGACCAGAATGCTCAGGATCAGAGCTGTACATGCCATCATGACATACAGGAAGGTCTTGTTGATATCTGTTCTTCTCTGCAGATAGATGCATACAGTGGAATTCAGGAACAGTGTAATTGCGGCAATAGCTGCCTTGAACATACCGTTATAGGCAGAGGACATGCCGTACTGGTCCTTGATGTAGTAGTTGAAGCACTGTTCATAGGAATTCTGGCCGATGGCGGCGATTGCTACGATGGTGAAGATCAGAAACAGCATCGGTGTCATGAAGCTGCGTGCTGCCAGAAAGGCTGAGAAAGGATTGGCATCCTTGATGGATAAAGGTTTATCGGGCTTAGCTTTGTAAGGCGTATCGTCAATGCAGCAGAACAGAGCGAGAACACCGGAGGAAGCAAGACAGATGACCTGGGCAATGAAGGCTGCTTCGACAGAGATGATGCCGAGCATACCGCCGGTAAAGTAGCCGCAGGCACCGGCAACGGACTGGATGGTTACCAGGGTTGTCAGGTTATGCGAACGTTCGGATGCATCGGCAGAAGTATTTACAACATAGTTGGCGTAAGCAGTGAAGGCACCGCCAGTGAAGATGCCGGCAAACATTCTTCCGGCTACGACCATGACTTCGGAAGTGGCCATGCCGAAGACAACCTGACCGATACTGTAGCCGATGGCGCAGATCAGAATGACACGTCTTGTCGGAATATAACTGCAGAGCTTGCCCCAGAAGGGAGAGAACAGAAAGTTCATTGTCATCATAGCTGCTAAGGCAACACCGAACATGGAACTGTCGAGGTGACGTTCTACGATCAGGGTAGGGGTAACAGGATGAGCAAAACTTGCAGCCATATTGAACAGTACCGCCATGGCAAAGAACTGCAGCAGTTTTTTCTTGTTCATAACTGAATAGTCTCCTTGTATTTATTTGTACCGGATATTCCGGGCGGAATCACATCCGATACTGATGATCAGAAAAAGCAGTGACCCGAGTACTGATTATACCTGTATTCATCACTGCTGTCAGTCATGTAAACTCTATGAGAAGAAAAAAGGTCATCAGGGAATGCCTGTATGACCATAGCAGTATTTATCTGTCGGCAACTGCCATCAGTTTTTCGCGTTCTTCGAGAGCCTGTTTCTGCAGGTGAATCATTGCCGTCAAAGACTGCATCAGAAGATCATTGCTGTCATGGAAGATCCTGGAATCAATGGTCTTGCCATCTGCACTTAAGCCTAAGGCAAGAGTGATGCTTTCCTTCCATAACGGGAAGCCGTTGGCAATCAGACGTCTGAGGTTTTCAATCATCAGTCCATCATTATTCTGCAGGATCCTGACCTGTGAGAGGGTATGCAGAGGGATCTGACGGGATACCTTGAGATCTTCGATTTTCTTTTCAAAGCGATGCATGGCATCCTGATAATCCTGTACGCTCAGAGCCATCTGCACATCAGAACTTCTGTTCATTCTTTCCTGCAGAGCAGGCAACTTTACGTTGGTACAGTTTCTAAGGCACTCATTGCCCGCCAGGATGTAAAGATCATATTCACGGATATTTGTCAGCAGGGCATCATAGGAACGCTCCAGAAGCTTAATATGGCGTAACAGAGCCTCCTGATGTATCTGCATGCGGCGCTGTGTCTCGATGATCTTTGCTTCCATGCGATCATAAAGCACTCTGAAGTCGGCATTGGTATAGCGCATATTGTCATAATCACGTGAGAAGGTACGCAGTGCTTTCTGCAGTGTCTGCAGTTCTTCGGCAATTTCCCAAAGCTCCGTCGAAGGCAGAGAACGCAGTGCAGAATCGGAGAAATTCATCATGCGCTTCTGCGGAACGCTGCCGTATTGCAGGATCTGTACAGTATTGAGGATATCAATCTGGGCAGAGAATTCCTTTGCATAGGCAATTTCAGCTTCACTCAGCTGCATCATTGCGGCCGTATCCTTCCTCTGATTTTCCAGTGTCAATGTAATAGCTTCACTCATAACTGCAAGAATTATACAACGTACAGAGGTATAGAAAAACCCATACAGATGTATGGGCACAAGTGCAGATCAGAGAACCTTATCTGTCCATTCCTCTTCCTTGAAGCCGGTCAGAACAAAGTCATCACCGATGATCAAAGGACGCTTTATCAGTCTTCCGTCTGTGGAAAGAAGCTGCAGCTGTTCTTCTTCACTCATTGTCGGAAGTACATCCTTGAGATGCTTTTCCTTGTACTGGATACCGCTGGTATTCCAGAAACGCTTGATGGGAAGGCCGCTGGCTTTATACCATTCTGTGATTTCTTCCAGGGAAGGCTTTTCATCAATGATGGGACGGACTGTATATTCGATCTGATGATCATTCAGCCACTTCAGGGCCTTGCGGCATGTACCGCATTTATCATAGCAAAGTACTTTCAGCATAATTCATTATTCTCCTGCATGCATTTTATCACTGATGAAGGGGAAACTGTGCAGGGAGTGTGTATATGTAAAGCAGTGAGGTGAATACAATGCAGTTATGCTTAACAGATTTCTATCAGCGCAGAAGCTTCAGCTATCTGCAGAATGAACAGGTGGAACTGGGACGTGAGAATGGTCTCAGTGAACAGCAGATTCGCGAGTATGCAAAGCCATGCTTCAATTTCAGACAGATGCAGGAAATCCGTCTGGCGATCGAAAACAATACCAATGCCCATCAGCGCAAAGCCATGCGTCATATGTATCTGGATGCCGAACAGATGAAGAAGATGCGTCTGAAGCTGGAACATGGTGAGCTTCTGATCAATCCTGCCATACCGGCACAGGTGATCTACACTGGTCTGATCAGTCTGCTGTTATGCCTTGGTCTTGGTACTTTATGTACTCTGGCATCACAGGGTCCGTATCTGAAGCTGAACAGTGAGACAGTGACATTGAAAGTGGATGAGGCTTTTGAACCGATAAAGTACATCGATTCCGTTTCTGAAAAGAAGGGAACGCTGCTTCTGCCGGAACATCTTGATACATCCGCAGAAGGCAATTATCTTGCTGTATACCATCTGCTGTCACAGGGTGAGGATATCATCCGTACATTAACTGTGAACATTAAAAAATAAAGAAAACAGGTTCGTGCTGTGCACAAACCTGTCATAAGAACAGTTAGAAACCGGCGTACATCATGCCTACGGAACCGTAACCGGGACCATATGCACCAAGCAGGACGACGGCAGCGATCATGGCAAACAGAATCAGCCAGCGTACCGGCAGCGGCTTTGCTTCAAACTTTGCCTTCAGATCGACACCCTTTTCCGCCAGAACGGAAACAACGATCACAGGGATCAGACACAGGACAACTGTCACATAGTCATAGGAATCCATACCGAGGTTGGTCAGCTGTGATAAAGCAAAACGCAGACGGAAGCTTGTGAACATGCTCTTTGTCATTTCTGCCGCAATACCGATCGTATCGGCACGGGAGAACATTTCACCATAGCAGACGATGATGAACAGCTTGATGAAACGGAAGATGCGCAGCCATAAGGTGTTATCGGTAATACCGTGCTTAGCATAGAAAGCTTCCACAGGATTCTTGATGAACAGTTCAATCGCCATGAAGATGAAGTAGTAGACACCATAGAGAATGAATGTCCAGTTGGCACCATGCCAGAAACCGTTGCTGAACCATACGCACATCAGGGCAATCAGCGGTCCGATGAAACGTGCTGCTGTATTGCCAAGCTTTACCTTAGCCCACTTGGTGAGCTTCTGGATCGGCTTGGAAAGAGAAACGGGATAGAAGACATAGTCACGCAGGAATGCACCTAAGGTAATATGCCATCTTCTCCAGAAATCACCCGCATCCTTTGCAAAGAAAGGCTGACGGAAGTTTTCCGGAATCTTAATGCCGAAGATTTCACCTGTACCGATGACGATGTCAATGGAACCGGAGAAGTCCATGTACAGCTGCAGAGTACACATGACGGCACCGATGACAGCCATTGCGCCGACGTTTGTATACTTGGTAAAGATCGTGTTGACCGCGAAGGCCAGATGATCCGCAATCGCTACTTTCTTGAAGAGACCCCACAGGATTCTTTCATAGCCGCCTGCCAGATTGTCGGCAGTGATCGGCTTGCCTTCCGCAAGGTCGCTGCCATAGTCATTGAAACGGGCAATCGGACCTTCAAGCAGTGTCGGGAAGAAGCTCATGTACAGAGCAAACTTGCCCAGATGCTCACAGGGCGGATATTTGTTGTTCTTGACGTCTACCAGATAGGAGACACCCATCAGGGTATAGTAGGAAATACCTGCCGGAACAAGAATATTCAGAGGTGTATATTCCTTATCCAGCATGGAGAAGAAGGTCTGACCGAAGAAGTTTGTATACTTCAGTACCAGCAGAAGACCAAGAATAGCAAGGACACCGCCGGTCAGGATATTCGATTTCTTCTTTCTGAACAGCTTGCGGTCCATGTCGCCGCGCTTCATACCGGCAAGGTATTTAGCAACATAGAAAGCGATCAGTGTCGCAAGGATCAGCCATACCACCAGGAACTGACTGAGGATGAAGAAGAAGGCATAGTTTGCGACAAGCAATGTCAGCCATCTGTAACGGGAAGGTGTCAGCTGGTAAGCTAACAGCACTAACGGCAGGAAGAGTGCGAAATAACTGAGGTTATGGTAACTCATGATTACTTACCCTCCTTTGCGGCATTGGCTGCGATCATATCAGCGATTCGTGTCCATTCAGAATATGCTTCATCACCGCGATGATCCGGCAGATCATAGTGTTCCTTGATGTAATCACCAAGATATGCAGTTACCTTGGTAGCACCATAGACATTCAGATGATCACCGCCATCGCATGTATCTTCAGCCCAGTCCATCTGCAGTTCTTCATTCATCTGATTCATATCGATGAAGGTCAGATCATGTTCTTTCGCAAAGGCTGCACATGCCACGGATCGTCCTTCGTTCCAGTTTTCCGGAGAAGGAGAGGAGATCAGCAGGAGCTCTGCACCGTTTGCTTTGCAGAAGGAAGCGATCTTTTCGATATACTCACCGGATTCTTCAGAGAAGGGATCGGGTTCTGTATGAAGTCCCATATAGTCTTCCGGGCCTGTGTATGCAGCAACCGTAGGTTTGCCGGTAAAGCCTTTCTGGATATAGCCGGGTGTTCTCTTTGGATCAGTCTTTCTGATCAGTTCCTTCGGAGAAGGAAGCAGTTTATAGAGACTGTGATAGTGCAGTACCGGAAGCATTCTGCCAAGGACTGTCAGTCCGGCGGATTCTTCCTTGTATACACCTGCATCCTTATAAGCACAGAACATGTCAAGAATGACGAGCTTCGGTTTCTGTGTCTTGAAGGTTTCCGTCATGATGGCATAGCCATCACAGAGATGCTGGGAAGATGTTGCGGCATTGAAGGATGTAATGCCATGCTCAACCCAGAGATCCATCGGGCAGATGGATGTATAAACTAAGCTGTCTCCGATCATCAAAGCATCAACGGTATCATCCGGCTCCACCCGGATCTGTTCGACCGTTCTGCTGACGGAAAGAAGGTTATAAGCTTCGTAGTCCTTCGGCTTGACGAGCATTGACGAAGCAGTCAGAGCTCCGGCAAGCACAAGGACGAATAATGTGTTTGTCGTTCTTTTACTGGTCATACCATGACATTATATAGAACACAGTAGGGTTTCTCACTAACAAAATCATTAACAGGGATTTAAGAATGTGAGATTAAGTCATAAGGAATAATAAAAAAACACAGATCCGATGATGCGGATCTGTGTACATCTGTAAATCAGTTTTCCCAGTCAGCGTTCTTGTAGAGAGCTCTGCCGACGCCGATCATGTCTGCGGCATTCTCGTTCAGAAGGCTTTCTGCCTGAGTGACTTCAGTTACACCGCCGGTCAGAATGACTGGAATGCTTACGGCATTCTTCACTGCCTTTGACATGTCCTTGAAGTAGCCGGGTCCATCATTGAAGGGGTTGCGGTAGGAGCACATGCCACCGGAGAGGTCGATGCAGTCTGCACCTGCCTGTTCAAAGAGAACAGAAGCAGACACAGCATCTTCGATGGTGCTGCCGCCTTCAGTATAGTCGCATCCGCCCAGACGAATGAAGATCGGATATTCAGGGCCGACAGCTTCTCTGACAGCCTTCAGTACTGCCAGGTGGACACGTGTGCGGTTTTCTACACTTTGGGGACCATATTCATCTGTACGATGGTTGGTGATCGGAGAGTAGAACTGGTTGAGCAGATAACGATGTGCACTGTGGATTTCGACACCGTCATAGCCTGCTTTCTTTGCACGTACAGCTGCAGCTGTAAAGGCTTTGATAACATGTTCAATATCTGCCGGTGTCATTGTATCAACATCGAAGGGAGTGAATTCATTCTTGGCTACATTGCCGGCATGGTTGATCTGTGCTACGGCTGCAGTATTGCCGGCATGGATTGTTTCCGTCAGAGTCTTTAAGCCTTCGATGCAGGAGTCATCAGCGATGGATACCTGAGAAGCATGAGCTTTTCCCTCCGGAGAAATGTATTCATGTTCAGTGATAATCAGGCTGATGTTCTTGTTGGCAGTACGTTCACGGTAGAAGGAGAGAAGGTCTTCGTTGACATAACCGTCGGCAGTACGGGCTGTAGCCATCGGCGGCATGATGATGCGTCCGTTCAGCTTCATGGAACGGATCTGAAGTGTCTCATTGATCATAATGACGTCCTTTCTTCTGAATAAAGAAAAAAGACGAATTTCTTCGTCTTAATCAGTGGAGCTAAGGAGGATCGAACTCCTGACCCCCTGCTTGCAAAGCAGGTGCTCTCCCAGCTGAGCTATAACCCCATATTGATGAAATGGTGGGCCTGAATGGACTTGAACCAACGACCTCACCCTTATCAGGGGTGCGCTCTAACCACCTGAGCTACAGGCCCATTTCATCAACTGCCTATACATAATATCTCTCTGCCTTATATGTGTCAACAACATTTTTAAGAAAAGTTCATGTACCTTTTTCGGGCTTTTCACCGGACGCTGAAGTGATCTTTAAGGCAGCACTTTCGCATAGACAGGAATCTCTGTCTTCATGTCCGTCATTGCAATCAGCAGAAGATTGCCTTCTGCGTCAAAAATTCCCATTGTATCGAAGCCTTTCACGAATACTGCACTTTCCTTTGTATCGTCTCTATCTAGATAAATCGTACGGATGTAGGAAGCGTCCTTGTAATTCGTGAAAGAATAGCTGTTCTTCAGCCCGCTGTTTGCCTGCACTGTATTGTCGTCAATCTTTACACTGTTCTTTTTCAGAACCGGTGTTTCGGTCTTTGTACTGAGCGTAAAGGACATCTCGACCTTGCATGCTGTCACTTCGCCATTGCTTCCCATCCAGGATTCATAGACATGCTTTGTGACTTCATTGGAAGGCCAGAAGAGAATATCGGAAACCACCAATGCAAGAATCAGAATGATCCATCCCAGTCCTCCGGTATTTTTCTCCTTAAACAGGAGATCAGAAACCTTAGAGGCCACGATCGGATCGTGTGTTACTGTATTTGTATTCATAACATACCTCCTGTTATCTGATTCAATTATTGATCACCCGCCATTTTTTTACAGAATGAGCAGGTAGAATTAAGAAAACCTTGCTGAAGCAGTTATGGTTTTTTTTGAGAAACAATTCAGGCTTGTTACTGCGTCGGAACAGATGAGAAAAAGGAAGTTCCGACGAACTTCCTTGCGTTTAAGCAGCAACTCTGCCTTTATAGATGATCTTTACAATATTCAGATCTTCATCCAGCAGAACGATATTTGCTTCCTTGCCGATATCCAGCGATCCGTAACGATCGTAGATGCCGATGGCCTTTGCCGGATTGACCGCTGCACACTTTACAGCAGATGCCAGAGGAATTCCCATTTCCTTTACGACTGTCCGCATGCATCCCATCAATGAGGATACAGAGCCTGCCAGCGTTCCGTCTGCCAGCGTTGCACGCTTGCCGTTAACGAAGATCTCCTGTCCACCCAGCATATACTGTCCATCTCCAAGACCTGTCGCTGCCAGGCTGTCGGAAATGATGCAGATACGATCGTCTCCGAACATTTTGAAAGTAGTGCGCACAGCGGAAGGGTGAACATGAATGCCGTCACAGATCAGCTCAACCATGACATGATCATGATCACAGGCTGCACCGATAATACCGGGCTGACGATGTGTATAGCCTGTCATACCGTTATAGAGATGTGTGATATGACGTGCACCTGCCTGAATGGCTTTCTCTGCTGTTTCATAGTCTGCTGCAGAATGGGCGATGGATACTGCTGTATCATCCTTGATCTGTTCGATGCATTCCAGTGCACCATCCATTTCCGGTGCGATATCGCAGAGCTTGATCAGACCGCCTGCCGCTGTCTGCAGACGATGGAACATATCCGCATCTGCTCGATGAATGTAGGCAGGGTTCTGTGCACCTTTCTTTGCATAAGAGAGGAAAGGACCTTCCATGTTGATGCCGACAAGAACAGAGCCTGTTTCATTGCTGTGATTCTTCGCTGCTGTAAAAGCTTTGTTCAGTGTTTCTTCGGGAAGTGTCATGGAAGCAGGACACACCTGTGTAACACCCTGTGAGAGTTCATAGTCTGCCATGATCTGCAGAGAAGACTCTTCGCCATCACTGAAATCCACACCCATGCAGGCATGGAAATGAATATCGGTTAAGCCAGGGATGACATACAGACCGGATGCGTCAATGACTTCACCCTCTGCCTGTTCTGTGATCTTTCCGTTTTCGATATAGACATCTCCTTCATGGAAGCCTCCTTCTGACAGGAATACTTTTCCTCCGCGGATAATCATAGGTTACTTCACCTTCTGCAACAGTACGGAAAGAGCCGCTTCATCACCGACCAGAATACAATCCGGATGCATCTGCAGAATAGAAGCAGGTACTTTGGGAGTAACAGGACCTGTAAATGCTTCTGCGACAATATCTGCTTTGCCTGCGCCGGAAACAACAACAAGGACCTTCTTTGCATTCATGATTGTCTGAATACCCATGGTATAAGCCTGAGTCGGAACATCTTCCTTCTTTGCAAAGAAACGCTTATTTGCTTCAATTGTTGAATCTGTCAGATCTACACAATGTGTTTCTTTTACAAACTCATCTGCAGGTTCATTGAAACCGATATGACCGTTATTGCCCATACCAAGCAGCTGCAGATCAATACCGCCGACAGAATGAATGATTTCATTATAAGCATGACATGCCTTTTCACTGTCTTCTTCTACACCATTGGGAACATGGGTGTGTTCCTTGTTGATATTGACATGATCAAACAGGTTATGATTCATGAAATAGCGATAGCTCTGATCATGCTCTCCGGACAAGCCTTTGTATTCATCCAGATTCACCGATGTAACTTCCGAAAAATCCAGATCGCCATTCTGATTCCAAGCAACCAGATTCTTATAAGTTCCGATCGGTGTGGAACCGGTAGCCAGTCCCAGAACACAATTCGGCTTCAAGGTTACCTGTCCTGCAATAATCAATGCTGCTCTTCTGCTCATAGCATCATAGTCTTTTTCACAATAGATACGCATTTCTATTTTCTCCTTTTCAGAAAAGGAGAGGAGGATATGCTTCCTCCTCTCCCTGTGCTATTTGTTTTTTACGATCTCTCTGTTACTTGCAGAGCTTTTCAAATTCATCAGCTACGAACTGAACCTTCGGTCCGATGACAACCTGCAGAGAATTCTTGCCCGGACGGATAATGCCGGATACACCTGCAGATTTGATCAGCTTTTCATTAACCAGAGACTGATTCTTGATTTCAAGACGAAGTCTTGTGATGCAGTTATCGATGGAAGTAACGTTGGAAGCACCGCCGACACCTTCGAGGATAATGGAAGCAACTTCTGTATAGTTGTCGTTTGCCAGAACAGCAGACTGTTCAGCTTCCTGGTCATCGTCTTCACGCCCCGGAGTCTTCAGATCCCACTTTGTGATCGCAAAGCGGAATACGAAGTAGAATACTGCGAATGCCGCGATACCGAGAGGGATAATCATCCATGTCTTAGCAGCTGCAGGCAGAGAAGCAGAGAAGATCAGGTCTGTTACGCCGCCGGAGAAGCAGAAGCCGGCACGGAAACCGAGTACGCATACGATGAATGTGAAGATACCGTACAGCAGTGCATATACCAGATACAGAGCAGGAGCCAGGAACATGAACGCAAATTCGAACGGTTCTGTAACGCCGCATACGAAGGAGCATACAGCTGCAGACAGCAGCAGACCGATCGCAACCTTATTCTTGCCGGGCTTAGCACAGTGAACCATAGCCAGAGCGGCACCCGGAACACCGAACATCATGCAGGGGAAGAAGCCGGACATATACATACCCAGAGACCAGGAAACATTTGCGGATGTTTCACCAGCCCAGAAGTGAGACAGATCGCCCAGACCGATTGTGTCGAACCAGAATACATTGTTGAGAGCGTGATGCAGACCTGTAGGGATCAGCAGTCTGTTCAGGAATGCATAGACACCAGCACCGAATGCACCCATCTTTGCGATACCCTGACCAACAGCAACGAGTCCGCCGAAAATTACTGGCCATACGAACAGCAGAACTGCAGAAACTACGATGGAAACCAGACCGGCGATGATTGCAACGCATCTCTTGCCGGAGAAGAAGGACAGCCAGTCAGGCAGCTGTGTGTTCTTGAACTTGTTATAGCATGTGGAACCAATGATACCAGCAATAATACCGATGAACGGATTGGCAACCTTGTTGAACGCGATTGTACTGTTCATGTTGTCTGCGACACTGGGCATGATTGTTGTAACGAAACCTGTGTTCAGCAGAGTTGTAATCATCAGCCAGGACAGTAATGCAGCAAGACCGCCTGTACCGTCATGCTTTTCGGAGAGGCCAACGCCGACACCGATAACGAACAGGATTGCAATATTATCGATTGCTGCAGAACCTGCCTTAACTAGGAACAGACCTAAGAGTTCTTTAAAACCAGAGATTGCACCACCCTGCATTGTAGCGGGGCAAAGGAAGTAACCAATACCCATAAGCAGACCGCAGATGGGGAGAACGGCTACGGGAAGCATTAATGCTTTTCCGAGTTTCTGTAAGTACTTCATGTTTTCCTCCTAATTATTGTATGAAGTTTTGAATCTTTATAATCAAGCAGCACCTGCTGATTAATTAACACGAATCAGTTCATCACCGGCAGAGACATCTTTATCCGTCTCACAGATGATTTCACTGTAAGTATTTGAGTTGGTAATGATGACAGGAACGATTGTATTCAGCCCGACCGCTTCAATCATCCGCATGTCAAATTCCAGCAGAAGATCGCCTTTGCGGACCTTGTCTCCATTTCTGACATGAGCAATGAAAGGTTCCCCTTTCAGCGATACGGTATCCAGTCCCACATGAATCAGAATTTCTGTTCCATGATCGGAAAGAAGACCAATTGCGTGCTTTGTTCGGAATACCATGGTCACCGTACCATCGCAGGGAGCATAGAGCTTTCCTTCCGAGGGACGAATTGCAAGTCCTTTCCCAAGCATCTCCTGGGAAAATGTAGGATCCGGAATTTCCGAGCTTTTTACTGCATATCCGGAAACCGGAGCTGTGATCCGATCCTTCGGTTCTTTAATTTTCTTTTTAAATAAACCAAACATGTTCTTACTCCTTAAGCAGAGTGTCTTAATCTGCATACGTGGACGGTCAGGAAGATTTCCTCGGCACGATTCAGTTCCATTCCGTAATGGGACTGAATGAATTCTGCGATTTCTTTTGCAACAGTGTATTCTTCCTGATACTTCATCATGATCACATCCGCAATTGCATTGAAATCATCTCTGAGCATATTGTTTGTGAACAACCTCTGACAGAGGAACTTGAGATGTGTGATGAATCTCATGTAATCCAGTGAAGAAGCATTCACTGTAACTCCCAGCTTCTGCTCAACGATCTTTGTACTTTCCGAAACGATATCTGTGATCTTCATCGTTGTTTTCATTGATACGTTGTATTCAGCGTTGATGATATGCAGTGCAATCGAGGTTGCTTCATTCTGCGGAAGACGAACGTGCAGGTTCTTCTGAATCAGCTTCAGAGCGTACTCACCGATCGCCAGTTCGGTACCATAGAACATTTTTACATCGTGTTCGAAGGGTGTTTCGAAGTTCAGCCCTTCCTTCGCTCTCTTCAATGCGAAGCTGATATGATCTGTCAATGAAATGTAAATCCCGGGACTCAGATCTTTGCCAAGAACACTCTGTGCATGCTCGATGATATCCAGCGACGTCCTAAGATGCTCTTTCGGAACGCTGCGGACCAGCTGTGAGAACTGATCAGCCTGCTGCGCATTTACAGGCTCGAACCGTTTCTCAATTTTCTTTTCGTCAACTGCATCACCCTTACTCCGGCAGAAACCAATGCCTTTTCCCATCAGGACAATCTCCCGATTATTGTTATCTCTTGTTACAACTGTGTTGTTGTTGATCACTTTTTCAATCAGCATCGGCTTCTCCTTCTGTAGTGAGAGAAAACAAAAGACCGACAGAAAACGCTTATGTTTTCTTATCGGTCTTGCCTAATCCAACTTAGTAACAATCCAAGTGATTCTGCTGATTTCTCCCAGCAAGCACATATTATCTTAAGATAAATTGGATGTCAATACATCAAAGCGGAAAAATGTAACCGCTTACTCGTGCCTTTTTCGGAGTAACTAAGTTCCACTCATGCATCAGCGGATACATTGAATAACAGAGGCTGTTATGCTAAAGTACGTCAGTACTTCGAAAGGAGATCAAAGATGACAGGTTTTGTAACATGGTGGGCTGCGAATATCGGATTACCGAGCTGGCTCTCTGTATTTATAGTAAGTATGATTCCGCTGATTGAATTAAGAGGCGGACTGATTCTGGCAAGTATGCTGAAGATGCCGGTCTGGTCCGGTGTCTTCTGGTGTGTATTAGGAAACATTCTTCCGATTCCGTTCATTCTGCTTCTGATCAAGACAGTGCTGAAGTGGATGTATGAACATCACTTCTCCGGTATTGCTGAATGGATCATGGAAAAGGCAAAGAAAAACAGACCGAAGATCGACAAGTACGGCTTCATTGGTCTGACCTTGTTCGTTGGTATTCCTCTGCCCGGTACAGGCGCATGGACAGGCTCTCTGGTTGCGGCTGTATTCGACATGGATATCAAAAAGTCTTCTGTATGCATTCTGATTGGTGTTGCTCTTGCGGCAGTCATCATGACGACACTGTCCTACGGACTTCCCGCACTGCTTGGATAAAGAATAAAACTGCAAGGAACTGATTAAAGATACGATGTATCTGCATCAATGCTCTTTGCAGTTTTTAGTTTCTTCTGTTTGATGTTTATTTAGCAAGATACTCGCGTAAACGTTCAATCGATGCTTCGGCATCATGATAGCCGCGCCAGTACAGTTCTCCAAGCAGCTCCATGTCCGGTTCCAGACGACCGGCAGTGACAGGAGCGGAAGGGGCAATAACAAATACTCTGCCTTCCTTTTCCAGACGTTCCAGTTCATCGCATTCAGCATTGTAGGTGAAGTTCTTTCTGTTTACGGAAGCAGCGAACTTCGGATATTTGTGATACATGAAGCTGGCCAGTTTCTTCATCTTTGCAGGCTTGCGGAATTCCTTGTGCATGGTGCGTATAACAACGATCTTATCGACATTATGATCCAGACCCCACTTGTAGGGAATATCGGTACTGCAGCCGGCATCGAGATAGGGAACACCATCGATCCTGACGATCGGCGAAGTAAACTGCATGGTTGCGGAGGCTTTGGAAGCCAGAATCATGTCCTTGCAGTTGGAAGTGTCCAGATACTCGGTTTCTCCGGTCAGACAGTTGGTGACAGGGGCAAGATAGTGTCTCTTTGGATTCAGGAATCGTTCTTCATCCAAAGCTTCCACCGCACAATAGTCGTACAGAGGAAAGTCAACATTGACCAGTGCATGCTTGGTCAGTAATGCCTTCCAGCCGACAAACAGCGGGTGATGACGGTAGCCAAGAAGAAGACGGGCAGGTCTGCCGATCTGGCCGGAGACATAATTCATCGCTGCCAGGGCACCGGCACTGACACCAATGACAGTATGAATGTGAATGCCATGGATTAATAATGCATCAAGAACACCTTCGTGGTAGATGCCTCTGAAAGCACCTCCTTCAATGACCAGACAGCCTTCCTGGATTTCTCCTTCGGCCAGTCCCGTGGGAATACTGTCCCAGCCGGAATATACTTTTCTGCCTTTCGGTTTTCTGATCATGGTGTCCTCCTTTCTGCATATTCAGGAGGCATTCTATCAGTTCAATAAGGATTTTTGCTTATTGTTGAACGATAATGAGACAAAAATGAAGAAACTGTATAAATCTATATGGTTTTATTCAGTTTCAGGTTCAGTTATTCGGCAGAGAAAATGATGCTTTCAGTTATGAAACAAAGCGGGTATGAAAAGACTGCAGAGGGTTTATGATTCTCTGCAGTCAATGCCTATTCGATGGAAGCCAGTACCTGTTCGATATCGGTATAGTCCTGAATGACAGCTTTAATGGAAGGAAAGTCCTTGTAGTATTTCTGCAGCTGTTCGGAATGCAGGACGATCAGATCTGCACCGACGGCATCCCCGGCTTTGATACCGGAGAGGGAGTCTTCAAAGATCAGGATATGATCCTTTACACCGATCCGTTCTGCCGCATCCTTGAACATCTGAATCTTGTTGG
Source organism: Bulleidia sp. (assembly GCA_045641845.1). GTDB lineage: Bacteria > Bacillota_I > Bacilli_A > Erysipelotrichales > Erysipelotrichaceae > Bulleidia. The sequence goes on from JAZUHS010000151.1 coordinate 22,096, forward strand.
CATAGGAACCATCGTCATAGATGATGACATCAGGATTGATCCATCTGTCCAGTTCAAAAGTCTTTACGAAGAAATTGATATTTTCAATGATGGAAGAAGAAGCGATGGTAAAGGGAATGTTCTTTGCTTTGAGACTGTCAAAGAATTCCGCGGCACCGGGCGCAAGATGCGCACCGCCGGGAGTATTCGCAACAGCTTTGCGGTACATCTCTTCCTTCTTCTGACTGTAGAATTCACACTGTTCATCCGTGAATGTTCCCTTCGTCATTTTTCTGATCGTATCAACATTGGGCATGCCGGAGTATTCGGTTTCCATACGCTCACGGGTTACGTGCTCATTGGCGATTTCCATACCGATGGCATCCCATGCTTCAACATGGTAGGGTGTATCAAAGAACAGAGTTCCGTTAAAGTCAAAAATGATTCCGTTGATTTTCATGAGTATTCCTCCGGATTACATGTTATCTGCTATAACGATACCATGTAAAAGCCAATGCACAGATACCCGAATTGTGAGAAAATAATAATGGAGTGAAATGATTATGAAATACAGTGCTTTGATTGTAGCTGCCGGCAGCGGCAGCCGCATGAACCTTGGCTATAATAAAGTATATGCCCGTCTTAAAGATGGCAGAACAATTGTGGAAACAACAGTGGATGTTTTCCTGAATGATCCGGATTGCGGACAGATTGTTGTTGTTACGGATCCGGGTGAATTCAGAAAGAACTATACAAAAAGACATGACGGCAGAATTGTTCTGTGTCAGGGCGGCAGTACCCGTCAGGAGAGTGTAAACAATGGTCTTGCGGCAGTGATGCTGGATACCGTGATGATTCATGACGGTGCCCGTCCGTTCCTGGATCAGGACAGCCTGAATCGTCTTAAGAATGCAATGGAAACTGAGGATGCTGCACTATTGTGTGTAGCATGCAAGGACACCATCAAGAAAGCAGATGACAACGGCTATATCATTGAAACATATGAGCGCAGTACGCTGCGTTCGGCACAGACACCGCAGGCTTTCCGTACATCCGTGATCATGGATGCAATGGAGAAGGCAATTGCGGATGGCTATACAGGTACAGATGACTGTTCACTGGTGGAGCGTTATTCCTCTGTACGTATCAAGGCAGTTGAAGGAAGCTATGGCAACTTCAAAGTAACGACACCTGAGGATCTGAGGTAAGGAGGTCTCTATATGGAAAAGGTATTCTGCTACGAAAACAATCATGCGCTTGTTGAAACAACAGGCGGTACAGTCAGAGGTTACAGCTATAACGGACTGACAATCTTCAAAGGTATTCCTTATGCCCAGGCACAGAGATGGCATGCGCCTGAACCTGTTATCTGGAAGGGTGTTCTGGATGCGACAAGCTATGGTTATGTATGCCCGCTGTTATCTACATCCAAGCCCAATGGTGAACTGAAGGTTCCTCATCGTTACTGGATCATGAATGAAAACTGCCAGAATCTGAATGTATGGACGCCGGCTCTGGATGATCATAAGCGTGCGGTTCTGGTATGGCTCCATGGCGGCGGTTACGAAGCTGGTTCTGCAATTGAACAGCTGGCATATGAAGGTGAAAACATGAGCCGTGAGGGTGATGTGGTTGTTGTATCCATCAATCATCGTCTGAATATTCTGGGTTATCTCGATCTCAGTGATTTCGGTGAAGAATATGCAAACTCCGGCAATGCCGGCGGTGACGATATCATCGCAGCTCTGCAGTGGATTCATGACAATATCGAAAAGTTCGGCGGTGATCCCGGCAATGTCACAGTCTTCGGTCAGTCCGGCGGCGGTGCCAAGGTAACAACACTTCTGCAGACACCGGCAGCGGATGGTCTGTATCACAAGGGGGTGAATATGTCCGGTGTCATCGGACCTGTTCTGGCAGATCAGAAGGGTTCCGGCAAGGATATCGTGGAAGCAATGATGAAGGTTCTGCGTGTGGATGATATCAAGAAGATGGAGACCATTCCTTATGAACTGTTAGCTGCTGTATATAACAAGCTCAAGCCTGAGTTTGTAAAGGCAGGAAAGTATGTCGGCGGCGCACCGCATCCCAATGCATACTATGTCGGTGAACCTGTTACAAACGGTTTCCGTGAAGAAACAAAGGATATTCCGCTGATGGTAGGTTCTACTTTCGGTGAGTTCAACGGCTTCGGCGTAGAGAACGAAGAACGCTTTGCCTTAACAGAATTTGAACGTCATATGGTAGTCAATGGTGTGATTGGTGATGAAGCCGAGGAAGCAATCGTACCACTGTTCAAGAAAGCATATCCAAACCATGTTCTGCCGGATCTGTTAACACTGGATATGATCTTCCGTGTGCCTGAGATTGATTATATCAAGGCAAGAAGACAGATCAGTGATCAGACATATTCCTATATGTTCGATCTGGAACAGCCGATGAATGTGGGTACTGTACCGTGGCACTGCAGCGATATTCCCTACTGGTTCCACAATACGGAACTGGTTCCTTCTACACAGAGAAGCGGTGTGACAGAGCGTATTGAAAGTGAAATGTTCAATGCTCTGATGGCCTTTGCCAAGACCGGTAATCCGAGCCATGAAGGTATTCCGGCATGGAAGGCTTGCACAGCGGAAGATGAACATACAATGATCTTCTCCGACAGTACTCGTACAGGTGTGAACTTCGACCATGAACTGATGGAAAAGATGATGAAGTACATGGGACCTGCCGCAATGGCAAATCTTGCCAAACTGTTCGGCAACGTACAGCATTAATCGAAATGAAAAGGAAGGCGATGTGTGACATTGCCTTCCTTTAAAAATGGATTTTAGGTGATGCAGGGAAAACCAGATGGACATGTGTATATGTAAGCAGAGGTGCTGTATGAAGAAAAAAGTATGTCCACGCTGCGGCAATACAGACGGGTCCTGGTTTTACAAAGGCTCAAAAGGATACTATTGCCGCAAATGCATCAGTTTTGGCAGAGCCATGATCGAAGAAGATCTCGAGCCTGTATCGTTATCGCAGGTACAGGAAGGATCGGGAGAATATCAGCTGCGCTGGCCATTGACGCCATTGCAGAAGGAAGTCAGTCAGAAATGCCTGCAGACTGTACTGCATGATGATGTTCTGCTGCAGTGTGTATGCGGTGCAGGAAAAACGGAAATGACTGTAGAAACCATTGCCTGGTTTCTCAAAGCAGGAAAGAATGTATGCTTTGCCATTGCCAGACGTCAGGTTGTACTGGAAGTGGCTGCCCGCATGCAGGAGTATTTTCCTCATGCTTCAGTGATTGCGGTATGCGGTGGTCATACGGCAGTGACGCATGGTTCTTTAATTGTCTGCACAACCCATCAGCTGTACCGCTATGCCGGTACACCGGGTGCGTTTGATCTTTTGATTCTGGATGAACCGGATGCTTTTCCGTTCCGTGGGGATGAGGTGCTGCACGGGATTGCCGATCATGCGTGCCGTGGTCATAAGATCTATCTGACAGCAACACCGGATGAAGAACTTAAGGCAAGAATCGAGGCAGGTACATTGATCCGCTATGAACTGAACCAGAGACCGCATGGCAGACCGATTCCGGTACCGCGTCTTTATACAGCACCATCTCCTCTCTTGTTTCTGCATATGCTGGCATGGCTGAAGGAGTTTGAAGCTTATCCGCGAATGATCTTTGTACCGACCATTGCCATGGCGGAACGTATGCACAGAATTCTGAAACTGCTTGTTTCCTGTGATCTATGTACCGGAAAAAGTGAAAACCGTGATGAAACGATTGAGAAATTCCGCAAAGAAAAGAACGGCATCATCATTGCGACAACGGTACTGGAAAGAGGTGTAACGGTACCGCATGCACAGGTATGCATCTATCATGCGGACAGTGAAATCTTTGATGAAGCAGGATTGATTCAGATGGCAGGCAGAGCCGGACGTGCCTTTGATGATCCTGAAGGTGATGTTCTTTTCCTGTGCAGTGAGAAAAGTTCTCTGGCGGAATTGTGCCGCAGTTCTCTGCGGGAGGCCAATGCATCATGCGCTGTCTGATGTGCGGGAAGGAAAAGGGATTCGGTTCTCTTTCGGATGTACTCATCGGCAAGGACCCGCTTTGTCATGAATGCCGTTCAAAGTGGCTTCATAAACCTCTGCATTTTATGATTGATGGTATTCCTGCAGAAAGCAGCTATATCTACAATGATGCTTTCTCTTCCTGTCTGATTCAGTACAAGGAATGCATGGATGAAGCTCTCTCTGATGTATTCCTGCATGAAGTCAAACATACACTGCAGAAGAAATACAGAGGTTATACGATTCTGCCGATGCCAAGCAGTATGGAAAAACAGAAGCTCAGAGGTTTTTCACATCTGGAAAAGATGTTTGCCTGTCTTGATATGGAAATGATGGATGTATTTGTGCGTATCGGCGCTTCTTCACAAAAGGCGCAGACAGCACGACAGCGCCGTGAAATCCAGCATGAAATCATCCTGAAGGAAGGGGTCAGACTGCCCGATCATATCCTGCTTGCGGATGATACCATTACCACCGGATCGACCCTGCGCGGGGCTTTGCATGCATTGCACGGGTATCATGGAAAAGTGCGTATTTATGCGGTTTCTGCGAATCGTTCGTATGAATCTGAACAAAAGCTGAATGTTTTGCGGAGAAAATGTGTGAAATAGTGCTTTGGTTTGATACAGGAATGCAATTTCGTTATAATATACTAGCTTATCTATGAATATAAGGAGGATTTATGGCAAATGCTCTTTCTAAGCTGTTCAACGAGGACGGCAGAAGATTAAAAAAGATTGAAAAGAAGGTTCAGGGAGTTCTGAATCTTGAAGAAAAATACAGAAACATGACAGACGAGGAACTGAAAGCGGAGACTCCTCGCTTCAAGGCAAGACTGGCTGCCGGTGAAACGCTGGATGATATCTATGCCGAAGCTTTCGCTACTGCCCGTGAAGCCTGCCGCCGCGTCATCGGTGAATTCCCTTATCCTGTACAGCTGATGGGCGCTACTGTTATGCAGGGCGGTGACATCGCGGAAATGAAGACAGGTGAAGGTAAGACACTGACTTCCGTTATGGCGGTATATCTGAATGCGCTGGAAGGTAAGGGCGTGCATGTCGTTACTGTTAACGAATACCTGTCTCAGCGTGACTCGGAATGGATGGGTCAGATTCACAGATTCCTCGGTCTGACTGTTGGTCTGAATCTGCGTCAGCTTTCCAAGCCGCAGAAGCGTGCTGCCTATGCGTGCGATATTACATATACAACAAACTCCGAACTGGGTTTTGACTATCTGCGTGACAACATGGTTACAAGAGTTCAGGATCGTGTATTAAGAGGGTTGAACTTTGCGCTGGTCGATGAAGTTGACTCCATTCTGGTCGATGAATCCCGTACACCTCTGATCATCTCCGGAGGTCAGAAGCAGACAGCAAACCTCTATCTGCAGGCTGACCGCTTCGTTAAGCGTCTGAAGGAAGATGAAGAATACGAAGTGGATGTTAAGTCCCGTGTTGTAACACTGACAGAAGCCGGTGTTGCCAAGGCTGAACGTGTCTTCCGTGTCGAGAACCTGTATGACATCGTCAATACACAGCTGCTGCATCATGTAAACCAGGCGCTCAAGGCCAACTACATCATGATGGCAGATGTTGACTATGTCGTTGATGAAGAAGATGACGAAATCGTTATCGTTGACCCTAACACAGGTCGTCTGATGAAGGGACGTCAGTGGTCTGATGGTCTGCATCAGGCAGTAGAAGCCAAGGAAGGTATTTCCATCAAGCAGGAAACATCTACACTGGCTACAATCACATATCAGAACTTCTTCCGTCTGTACAACAAGCTGGCAGGTATGACCGGTACAGCTAAGACTGAGGAAGAAGAATTCCTGGAAATCTACAACATGTTCGTTGTGGAAATTCCTACAAACAGACCGGTAGCACGTATTGACTATCCGGATGCTGTCTATGGTACAAAGAAGGCCAAGTTCAAGGCTCTGGTAGATGAAGTTGTAGAACGTCATGCGACAGGTCAGCCGATTCTGGTCGGTACCATCGCTGTCGAAACTTCCGAACTGATTTCCAAGTATCTCAGTGAAAGAAAGATTCAGCACTCCGTTCTGAATGCGAAGAATCATCAGCGTGAAGCAGATATCATCGCCCGTGCAGGCCGCAAGGGTGCGGTAACAATCGCCACCAACATGGCCGGCCGTGGTACCGATATCAAGCTCGATGATGAAGTCAAGGCACTTGGCGGTCTGTGCGTTCTGGGTTCCGAACGTCATGAATCCAGACGTATCGATAACCAGCTGAGAGGTCGTTCCGGCCGTCAGGGTGACCCCGGTATGTCCCGCTTCTTCGTATCCGTACAGGATGATCTGATGGTTCGCTTCGGTTCCGAACGTATGGAAGGCCTGTTTGCAACATTAGGTGATACAGCAGTTGAGTCCAAGACAGTTACAAAGGCTATTGGCAATGCTCAGAAGCGTGTTGAAGGCGTTAACTACGATGCCCGTAAGCAGCTGCTGCAGTATGACGATGTCATGAGACAGCAGAGAGAAACAATGTATGAACAGAGAGATTTCATTCTTGAGAATGATGATGTTCATGTTGTTGTTCAGGATATGTTCAAGCGTGTGATCAGCGATACGGTTGCAGCGTATGTTGTTCCTGAATCCCGTGTACAGGAAGTAGATGCGGAAGGTCTGGCAAAGGCTCTCAATGATATCGGCTTCAAGGATCTGGTAACAGTAGAAGATCTCAATCAGATGAGTGCTCCGGAAGCAACTGATTTCTGCTATGACAAGGCATGGGAAAACTACAACACAAAGATCGAACCGGTAAAGGACAGAATCCGTGTGATCGAAAAGGAAGTTGCATTGCGTACATTTGATCGTGCGTGGTCCAACCACATCGATATGATGGACAAGCTCCGCAATGGTATCGGTCTGCGTGGCTATGCTACACATAATCCTCTGCAGGAATATGTGCAGGAAGGTTTCCAGCTGTTTGAAGATATGATGCATACGATTTCTCAGGAAATCGTCGGTTTCTGCATGAGAGTAAAGGTCACAGGACCTGCACAGCCCAAGGCAGAAGGAAAGGAATAAGTCATGGAACTGTTTGAAATGAAGCAGGGCGTTTCCCGCAGTCTGGCAAAGCTGGAATCTCTGGGACGTTCCCTGGATCTTGAGGGCAAGAGAAAGAAGATTGAAGAAAACAATGCCAAGATGGCAGAAGCTGATTTCTGGAATGATCAGAAGAGAGCACAGAAGCTGATTCGTGAAACCAACCAGATGAAGGGTCTGGTAGATACACATGACAAGCTGACAGGTGCACTGAATGATCTTGGGGAAAGTGTTGCTGAACTGTCTGCATCCTTTGATGAAGATATGAACGAACTGGTACAGGAAGAATACAACGAAACCATGAAGGCTTTCGGTGAATTCGAAATTCAGGTACTGCTGTCCGGTCCGTACGATAACCACAATGCGATCATGGATATCCATCCCGGTGCCGGCGGTACTGAAGCAATGGACTGGGCTTCCATGCTGTATCGTATGTATATGAGATGGGCTGAAAGAAGAGGCTTCAAGATCACGCTGATGGACTATCAGGATGGTGAAGAAGCAGGTATGAAGTCCTGTTCCGTACTGCTGGAAGGTCCGATGGCTTATGGCTATCTGAAGGCAGAAAACGGTGTACACAGACTTGTACGTATCTCTCCCTTTGATGCCAATGCAAGAAGACATACTTCCTTTACTTCCGTAGAAGTAGTGCCGGAATTCGATGATGATATGGAAATCGAAATCGATGAAAAGGATCTGGAAGTCATCACAATGCGTTCCTCCGGTGCCGGTGGTCAGCATATCAACAAGACTGACTCCGCTGTCCGTATGACACATAAGCCTACAGGCATCACTGTCTTCTGTCAGACACAGAGATCTCAGCTGCAGAATCGTGAAGCATGCATTAACATGCTGAAGTCCAAGCTGCTGCAGCTCAAGATCAAGGAACAGGAACAGAGAATGCGCGATATCAAGGGTGAAGTAAAAGCCAACGAATGGGGTTCCCAGATTCGTTCCTATGTCTTCGCTCCCTATACAATGGTCAAGGATCTTCGTACAGGTTACGAAGTCGGTAATATCCAGGGTGTCATGGATGGCGACATCGACGGCTTTATCGACAGCTACCTGAGAAGCCAGATCGTTTCCGACGCTGAATAATGCGTAAGGAACTGATCTATACAATCACAGAGAAACAGAGCGGCCTTGCAGTAAAGGCCGTTTTGTCTAAGGATGTGCATCTCTCCCGCCGTGAGATTTCCCGTCTGAAGTTTTCCGGAGGCTTGCTGCTGAATGGGCAGCCGTGCCGGGTGACGGAAGAACTGCATTCTGGGGATGAACTGAAGCTGATCTTTATGGATCAGGATACAGCTCATGTGGCCCGCATCATCGGCAAGCCTGAGATCCTCTATGAAGACGAAGATCTGGTGATTGTAAACAAGCCTGCAGGCATGCCCTGCCATCCAAGTCACGAACATTTAGATGATGATATGGGTACGTTACTGCAGAACTACTATAACAACGGCTTTACCGTACGTGCGGTAGGACGTCTGGATAAGGATGTTTCCGGCATCATGGTCTATGCCAAAAATCAGCCTGCTGCCGCCCGTCTTTCGTCCCAGCGTACCGGCGGTTCTCTGCATAAACAGTATCTGGCGATCATTCCCGGTGCTTTCGAGAAACCTTCCGGAACATTGACCTATTCCCTGGCCCGTGTAGAAGGGCATAAGGAACGTATGCTGGATGATCATGGTCAGAAATGCATTACCGACTATGAAACGGTTGCTGTAGAAGGACCGTTCAGTCTGCTCAGGATTTCCATCCGTACAGGACGTACACATCAGATCCGTGCCGGCATGAAGGCTTTCGGTCATACTCTGGTCGGAGATGTACTGTATGGCGGGGATCATAAGCTGATTTCAAGACCTGCACTGCATTGCGCTGATCTGCGTCTGAAGCAGCCGTTTACCGGTAAGCAGATTCATGTCCACGCACCATTGCCGGATGATATGAAGGCAGTGCTTGGCAGTAAGTAAACAGTAACGGATGGTATGAATGCATACCATCTTTTCTGATGGTTGAGATGAGTATTCGTTATGTAGGATAATAGAGACAGAGAAAAGTGTTATTTAACAGAAATGATCATGTCTGGAGGAAATATGGAAACTTTTGTAATCTTTGGTGATTTCTTTGACTGCGATCCTGAGAGACAGCTCAGAATCAGAAAGCAGAAATACTGTCTGGTAGAGGATGGAAAGATCAGAACCATTGCGGATGTGAATCCTGCACCGGAAAAGAAGCTGTATGACTGTTCCGGGAAGATCATCATCCCCGGTCTGATTGACCTGCATATGCATGCTCCGCAGTATGGCTTCAGAGGTCTTGGTATGGATATGGAGCTGCTGCAGTGGCTGGATACTTATACTTTCCCTGAAGAGGCAAAGTATTCGGATAAGGAATATGCACAGAAGCAGTATGCCATCTTTGCGGATCATCTGAAGAAGTCATGGACTTCCCGTGCCGTTATTTTCGGTACCATCTATACAGATACAACACTGCTTCTGATGGAACTGCTGGAGAAGTCCGGATTAATTACCTATGTAGGCAAGGTCAACATGGACCGCAATTCCAAGGACTACTACATGGAAGATACGGAAGAGTCCTTAAGAGAAACAGAAAGATACATTGAGGAAGCAAAGAAGTTCACAAGAACATTCCCCATCATCACACCCAGATTCATTCCTTCCTGTTCCGATGAACTGATGAAGGGACTTGGTGAAATTCAGGATCGTACGATGCTGCCGATTCAGTCTCATCTTTCCGAAAACAGAAGTGAGATTGAATGGGTTAAGGAACTGATGCCGGAAAGCAGTTCCTATGGTGATGCATATGATCGCTATGGTCTGTTCGGTAAGCAGGATCGTACAATCATGGCACACTGCGTTTCTTCGACAAAGTCAGAACTGGATCTGATTCAGTATTCCGGTGTCTATGTAGCACACTGTCCCAGCTCCAACATGAATCTTTCCAGTGGTATTGCTCCGGTAAAGAAGATGCTGAAGAAAGGAATCAAGGTTGGTCTTGGTACAGATGTAGCAGCCGGTGAATCTTTGTCCATGGCTCATGAAATGATCAGAGCTGTACAGGCCAGCAAGATCAGATGGAGGTATGTGGATTCTCGCGAAACACCGATCAGTATGACCGATGCTTTCTATATGGCTACCCGTACCGGCGGTGAATTCTTCGGCAAGGTCGGCTGCTTTGAAGAAGGTTATGAGTTTGATGCTGTCGTCGTTGATGATTCCACAGCATCTACATACATCGATCTCAATGATGAAAAGAGACTGGAAAGAATGTTCTATCTTGCCCATGAATGTGTACTGACAGATAAGTTTGTACTGGGTAATAAAGTACTGTAATAACTGAAAAGACCGCAGATGCGGTCTTTTTCGATAATGCATATCAAAGTGTGTAATCGTCGGGATGAAGGCCCAGCTCTTCCAGTTCTGCTCTGATTTCCTTCAGTGTTTTCCTGTTTCTGATGCCGCGCATAATCGCAAGATCATCGGGACGGGAAGGGTTGAAGGCAAAGTCGGCACGCGCTAAGAGATCAATGGTCTGTTCCAGTGTCAGCCTGAGTCCGATGGACAAACGGATTACAGCTTTCTTTGAAGGATTGTAATCTTTGTTCATGATGCGGGAATACTGTCTTCTGTCGATATCTGCATTTTTGTATACTTCCGCAGGCTTCAGATCCAGAATGTTCATGTAGTAATAGATCATATCGACAAAGGAACGTGTATCTTCGCTGACCGGAAGATCATGTTTCCTTTTTTTCTGTCTGCCGATCAGTCGTGCTCTTTTGATTTCCTTATGACGCTGCTGAACAGCATCATACTCCTTGCCGTATTCTGCTTTGAGAGCATCGTCGGATGCAGCGGAATCAATGTTGGCAGTGATGTCCTTTGTGATTCTCAGACACAGGTTGTAGGACTCCTGATCAAAGACGGCAATCATGATATGCATGTTACTGTTCTGACTGATCAGAAAGTGATTGAGCTCATTAACGGCAATGGCAATTGCCTCTTCCTTGGGGAAACCGTAGACACCGGTCGCAATCAGGGGAAAGACAATCGAACTGCACTGGTTCTGTTTTGCCAGTAAAAGACTATTGCGATAGCAGCTGCGCAGTGTTTCCGCTTCGCCATGCGTACCGTCGATATAGCCGGGACCGACAGTATGAATGATGTACGGACTTAAGGCAAAGCCTGGTGTAATGCAGGCATCACCTGGTGTGATATTGCCGATCTTTTTTCGCTCAGCGAGCAGCTGATCTGCACCGGCTGCGTGATAGATGGCAGAGTCTGTTCCCGCGCCGATGATCGGGAAAGGATTTGCGGTATTGACGACAGCATCGGCTTTGATCTTTGTAATGTCGTCTCGAATGAACTGTACTGACATGTTTCCATTATACATGAAATGTCTCGCATACTGCGACAAAAGCAGATGTGTTAATGCATAAACTATAAGCGTAAACACAAGGAGGAAAGAAAAGATGTTAGGTACAATGATTGGTGATATTGCAGGAAGCAGATTCGAATTTGACAGAGGTCCGTGGACAAAGGACTTCAGATTCTTCACTCGTGAAGATGAACTCACGGATGACACTGTGATGACAATAGCAGTTGCGGATGCACTGTTAAGAGCAGGAGCGGACGCAGATGAAAAAACAGTAAAGGCACAGCTGGTGGAATGTATGCAGATGTGGGGCAGAAGATATCCCAATGCCGGCTATGGCGCCCGTTTCATCCATTGGGTATTCACAGATCAGCTGGTTCCTTATGACTCTTTAGGCAATGGTTCCGCGATGCGTGTGGCTGCGGCAGGATGGCTGTATCCAACCCTGGTAAGAACAGAGGAGGTGGCAGGCTGGACAGCTGAAGTCAGTCATAATCATCCGGAAGGTATCAAGGGTGCACAGTGCACAGCAGCGATGATCTTCATGGCAAGAAACGGCTGCAGCAGGGAAGAGATGAAGGCTTATGTCAATGAACATTATGGTTATGACCTGCATGAGTCTGTAGATGATCTCAGAAGAAGACACAGACATGATGAGACCTGCATGGATACGATGCCCAAGGCACTGATCTGCTTCTTTGAAAGTACAGACTTTGAAGATGCGATCCGCAATGCTGTATCCATCGGTGGTGATACCGATACCATCGCTGCCATTACCGGTTCCATGGCGGAAGCATTCTATGGTATTCCCAAAGAACTGAAGGACAAGGCGTATGACTATGTCAGTGATGCGAAGATGCTCAAAGTGATGCTTCGTTTCAATGACAGAAAAATGTAAGCAGAAAAAAACAGAAGTACGCAGGATTTACGTACTTCTGTTTTCAGGTTATTTAATCCAGTCGCTGTAGATGAAGTAGGCGGACTTTGCTTCAGCACGCATACCGCCATCGAAGTGTACCTTCTTCTTGCGCAGAAGATCAATGCCGTCCTGTACTCCGCAGTCGAAATTCATGCGGCAGGGCTGATCATCAATGTTGAGAATGAAAGTAAGCTGGCCTCTGCTGTTGCGGCGGCGGAAAACGATCTGCTTATTCTGCAGATAGACCTGCACATAGTCACCATCCGTGAAGACGGAATAGCTGGTACGCATGGCATTGATCTGTCCTAAAAGAGCAGACAGTTCATTCCATACCGGCTTTCTGAATTCCGGACGCAGGGCACTGTCGGAGAACTTTGAACGTGTTCCCTTTGTACCCCATTCGCTGCCATAGTAATAGCAGGGAATGCCGGGCATCGCAGCCATTAAGGCATAGGTCAAGGGAATATCACGCTCATCCTGCAATGTACTTGCCAGACGATCAACGTCATGGTTATCCGCAAAGGTAAGCAGATGCTTTCCTTTGTAGAGCGTCCAGTATTCCGGACCGAACTGACGGTTCAGGGAATAGCCGATCTCGAAGAGATTCATGGAATTCATCGAGGAGTACAGACCTTTTCTGCATTCATAATTCGTAACGGAATTGAGCAGATTGTCATTCATCAGCTGGTTGTAGTCCCCGCCGATCATTTCGCCGATGAACAGGAAGTCGGGATCATAAAAACGGATATGATCACAGAGTTCATGCATGAATCTGCGGTCAACCATGTAAGCTACATCCAGACGCAGACCGTCAATGCCGAATTCAGCGATCCACTGATCTGCACGTTCAATGAGATAGCGTCTGACGTTATCGTTGTTCATGTTCAGCTTGACCAGTTCCTGATGACCTTCCCAGCCTTCATACCAGAAACCGTCACGCTGATTATGATCATTGAAGTTGATATGGAACCATCCGGCATAGCGGGAATTCTCACGATTGCGGATGACATCCTGGAAGTATTCATGACCTCTGCCGACATGGTTGAAGACACCGTCAAGAATGACGGAAATGCCTGCTTCATGCAGGGCATCACAGACAGCTCTGAAGTCTTCGTTGGTACCTAAACGGCAGTCGATTCTGCTGAAATCACGGGTATCATAACCATGTCTGTCACTTTCAAATAGCGGATTGAACAGAACATCGGTAATGCCCAGGCGGCGTAAATGAGGGATCCATTCCTTTACACGCAGGATACGGTGTTCCAGTACGCCGTCGTTGTTCTTCGGAGCACCGCAGAAGCCTAAGGGATAGATCTGGTAGATGATACGGTTATACTGCATTACTGCACTTCTCCTCTGGCAAAGCGGGCAATCATTTCCGCAGTCAGAGATTCGGCATAGGTATTTGTCGGAATCTCATGCGGATAGAACCATTTGCCTTCCTTGAGTTCATTACGATCGAGATGGATTTCATCTTTGCCTTTGACATGACAGTAGAAACCAAACAGCAGTGTGGAAGAGAAAGACCAGGGCTGACTCTTATAGAATTCAATTCTTTCAGGATCTACATCCACACCGATTTCTTCCTTCACTTCACGAATAACGGTTTCTTCTACAGTTTCACCGATTTCAGAGAAACCAGCCACCAGGGCATATGTTGTATAGCCTGTCGCATAGCGGGTTAAGGCAATCTGTCCTTTATCATTGATCACGCCGGTTATGACTGCAGGCATGATCTTGGGATAGATGATATTGCCGCAGCTGCAGCGCATTGCACGTTCGACCTTGTCATGTACCATCGGTTTTCCGCATCTTCCGCAGAAACGATTGTCGTTATACCAGTTGAACAGCTGCCAGCCGGTGACGGCCGCAAAGCCTAAATACTGCGGGTCATAACGGCGTACATCCGCGATCGGCATGCGGTATGCATTTTCGGGGATGTCATAGCTGAGATAGAAGTGAATGCTGTCGATGCCGAAGAGATACTGAAGTTCTGTATCTTCCTTGAAATCGCTGACGTGAAAGAATGTACGATCTTCTTTTGTACATACGGTTCTGCCTTCATAACAGAATACAATGTCATCCTGTACAGGCGGTACAGGTGTGTATTCGTTATGATACTGATGCGGCTGAATATCCTGGATCATAATGATTTCACCTCAAAATAAATGCCCGTTTTGTATATACGGGCCCCAACAATAATATTATCTCACAGAAAATTTTTTATTGATAGACTGTTACGAAACCAGATAAGAAGTATTCTATAAGTGTAAACAGAGTAACCCCAGTAAAAAGGGAAACCTGAAGGAGGTAAGCTCTATGAAGAAGGTATTACTCAATTATTAAGCAGTGTTCTCTGAAGAACTTCAGGGAACGAAAAAACCGGAAAAAAGGATCATGAGAAATCCAAAAAGGAGGAACTGCTCATGAAAAAGGTGCTGCTCAATTACAGGTAAGTGATTCTCACTGGTAAGTCAGAGAGAATCAAAAACAGACAGCTGAAAATGAATAAGAAAGCGAGGGTGTACATCATGAAACTGATGATTATTCATTCTTCGTTCTCTTCCAGATCAGAATAAGAAGGGAACGAAAAGAAAGTTCTGCAAAGAACGAAAACCTATTCTGATTTCCGGATGAATCGTATCGGTGAAAGAGGTACAGAAACATCCGCAATAGCTGATAGTCATTGTTGAAGACATTCAGGTAAATCTGAACCGGAGGTACTTGAATGAAAAAGATATTACTCAATTACAGATAAGACGTTCATTCACAGATCTGCAGAAATCAGTGGATGGACAGTACAAAGGAAACCCTCATAAAAAGAAAGTAAAAAGTCTGCATGAGGATAGACCGATGGACAATTATCTCTCCTGACAACTGAATATTTAAACAATTCAGCATAAGCTGAAGAAATGAAACTCCCGTTTCATCAGGCAGAGCCTGAAAGGACAGACAGAACAAATGAATCAAGGATTCCGCATAGAAGTGCAGAATCCTTTTTTCAATGTTCAAAATGAAAAAGGATGCTTCGCATCCCGGGTAATGTGATTAAAGCAGATTGAGTACTTCTTCCACGGTAGGCATGTCCATGATGTTCTTGGCATAATGGGCATAGATGACCTTGCCTGTTTCATCAGCGATGAACATGGCAGGCAGCTGCTGTTCGTTGCCTTCGTAGTCACCATGAGAGAAGCCTAATGCACCGGCTGCGGCACCTTTGGCCTTTAATGCATCCAGCGCATCACCAAGCAGTTCTTCCATGCTTTCTGCAGGATTGATGGAGAAGGTATTGTATACCTTGAAGTCAGGATCGCAGATGATTTCAAAGGGGAGTGTTTCGTTTGTCTTTGCAAGATCATTGTTTACATGTTCTGCATCACTCTGCATGACGACAACAACACTTGCATTCTTTGCCTTGAAGGCATCGTAGTTCTCCTTGATTCTGTGAACATCGAAGCGGCATACTGTGCAGCCGATATAGCGCAGAACCCAGAAGACAGTCTTTCCGGATAAGAGAGATGTCAGTTCAACATCCTTCTTAGTGTGAGTTGATACTGTAAGCATCGGGAGAGTATCGCCGACATTCAGTTTAGTCATTTTGTGTTCCTCCATTGACTTGTAAGCAGATACTAGTCTGTTACAGAAGAAACTGCAAACTGTATGCTTTGTTTTCCACGATTCATGCATATTCAGAATGAAATCGTCTTATAATACACGGGTATTTACAGGAGGTTTGCATATGAAAGCAATCGGTTACTATAACGGCAAGATGGGTCCTCTGGAAGAACTGAGCGTACCTATGGGAGATCGTGCACTGTACTTCGGTGATGGTGTCTATGACTTTGTCTTTGCATACAATCATAAGCTGTTCAGAATGGATGATCATCTGGACCGTTTCTATAATTCCTGCAGAATGCTGGAGATGGAATTCCCCATGTCCAGAGAAGAGCTGGAAGCTGAAATTCAGAAGTGCATCGATGCAACGGAAAGTGATGAAGGTGTTTATATCTACTGGCAGTCTTCACGTGGTGTGGCTAAGAGAAATCATATCTATCCCGGTGCAGCTAAGCCTACATTGATGATCATGGTCAATCCGGCTAAGCCTCTGGACTACAGCAAGCCCTTGAAGCTGATCACAGTGGAAGATACACGTTTCCTGCACTGCAATATCAAGACACTGAACCTGATTCCCAATGTTACTGCTGCCCAGCGTGCTGAGGAAGCGGGATGTCAGGAGGCAATTCTGCACAGAGGAAATCAGCTGACAGAATGTGCACACAGTTCTCTTCTGATTCTGAAGGATGGCAAGCTGATTGCACCGGAACTGGACAATCTGATTCTGCCCAGTATCTCCAGAAAGCATATCTACCAGGTAGCGGAAAAGCTTGGCGTACCGACAGAGGTACGTACTGTCACAATGGATGAAGTATGGAATGCGGATGAAATCATTGTCTGCTCTACTTCCAAGCTGATGGCAGCTGCGGATACGATTGACGGCAAGCCGGTGGGCATGAAGGATCGTGAACTGTTCCTGAAGCTGCAGCAGGAATACTTCCGTGAAGTACTTGATGAGTGCGGCTGGGATCTGAATAAGTAAGTGATGAAGCACCTTTGATGAGGTGCTTTTCATTTTCTTTCATAAACTGTTTCAACTATATTACATTCCTTTATGATTTTTTCTTTACGATAAAAAAGGGAATTGTTAGAATTGTCACTTGTGAGGTTTAAAGAATATGAAAGTACAGATTCCCGAAAACTATAGTCCTGTTCTGAGCGTGAAGCAGACACAGGAGGCAATCAAGTATATCCGCGATACATTCCAGAAGGAATTCGGCAGAGAGATGGAACTGAGCCGTGTCAGTGCTCCGCTGTTCGTTACAAAGTCTTCCGGTCTGAATGACAATCTGAATGGTGTTGAACGTCCGGTAGGATTTGACATGAAGGAACTTCCCGGTGAAGAGATTGAAGTTGTACAGTCTCTGGCCAAGTGGAAGAGAGATGCTTTAGGCAGATATAAGTTCGCTGTTCATGAAGGTCTTTATACAAACATGAATGCAATCAGAAGAGATGAAGATCTCGATAATCTGCATTCCGTATATGTAGATCAGTGGGACTGGGAACGTGTCATTGACAAGAGTGAACGTACAGAGGAAACTCTGGAGAATACAGTTCGTACCATCTTCAAAGTCATCAAGCACATGGAACATGAAGTATGGTACAAGTATCCCGAAGCAGTATGTCATCTGGCAGATGATGTCTTCTTCATTACATCTCAGGAACTGGAAGATATGTATCCCGGTATGAGTGTGAAGGAAAGAGAAAATGCCATCACAAAGGAAAAGAAGTGCGTCTTCATCAAGAAGATCGGTCATCCGCTGAACCACAGCGGCAAGCCCCATGATGGACGTGCACCTGACTATGATGACTGGAACCTGAATGGTGACCTGTTCTTCTGGCTGCCTTCTCTGCAGATTGCGCTGGAAATCTCTTCCATGGGTATCCGTGTCGATGAAGATTCCATCGTATCTCAGTGCAAACAGGCAAACTGTGAAGAACGTCTGGACATGCCTTACCACAAGGCAATTCAGGAATGCCGTCTGCCTTATACAATCGGCGGCGGTATCGGTCAGTCCAGACTGTGCATGTTATTGCTGAACAAGGCGCACATCGGTGAAGTGCAGTCTTCCATCTGGCCTCAGGAAATGCTGGATGTATGTGCTGCCAATAACATTCCGCTGCTTTAATTCATAAACGAAAAAGAAGACCGAAATTCAGTCATTGTTCTGAGTTTCGGTCTTTTCTTCATTCTGTTCTGTTTCTTCGACAGGTGAGATGCCTGCGCTTTCCCGGAGCACTTCCATCATGACAAGATAGGCCATCACAGCCGCAAATACCGGCGGTAAGGCAATGCCTGTCATCAGCGGAAGCACAAAGCCGAACAGCAGGCCGGCGCCGATGTGATACAGGATCAGATAGACCTGTACCTGCTGGATACGTTCATTCAAGGCTGTAGACAGGTTCATCGCATAGACGAAATCTTCCAGACGGTTGCGGGTAAGCAGAATATCTGCATTGTCCTGGTCGATCTCCGTACCGGCACTGATGGCAACAGTCAGATCCACATCATGCATGGCACTGACATAGCCGCTGGTGATGTAGGTGGTGGTTGTTTCGGGAGTATGGATACTTCTGAGCAGATTCTCCTTCTCGATGGAAGTGGGATTATGCACAACTGCATCAGGAGCTAAATGTTTCTTGAGAATCTCTGAGCTTTCCCATGTACTGCTGGTAATCAGGGTGACGGCGACATCCTTCTGCTTCAGCTGCTCGAATGCTTTTTCACAATCGGGAATCATCGGCTTGATCGCTGCGATCAGACCGATGATCTGATCATCTTCGGTAAAAACCATGATGCGCTTGCCCTGCACATAGAGCTGATTGATCAGGTCTGTCCATGCTTCGGTGGAAATGCCGCGGGCTTCGATTTCGTCGGGAGAACCGGCGGAGAAGCGGGACATGGTATTTACAGCCTGACGGCCATGGGCACCAAGACGGGCAAACTCTTCAGGGTTGATGCTGGTAATGCGGCGGCCGCGCAGGTAATGCGTAATCGCACGGGCAAACGGTTTGTTGTTTCTTGATTCCAGCGCATAGACGATGTATTCGAAGCGTCCGACGCTGATGGCATCGGAAGGAATGAAATCAGTGACGACAAATTCCGCTTCGGTGACGGTACCGTCCTGTTCCATGATGACAGCATCGGAAAGACCGACCTGTTCAAGGGCTTTGACGTTGCGGAAGAGAACGTGACGGGCTGCGGCTTCACGGGCCGCATGCATGACCGCATTGCTTGCGGCAATGGCAATGGACTCAAAGGAAGCACAGCATAATACACCAAGGAAAACGGTGATGGCAAAGAAGATGTCCTTGCCCATGTACAGCCAGCCGGCCATACTGATGAGTCCTGTAATCAGAATGAAGATCATCAGGTAGTACTCATAGCTGCGGAAGGGTGTACGGAAGGAATCATCGGATGCGGTATTTTCGGCAAGGCGGGCAAACTGCATCATCGCTGTATCGTGACCGATGCGTTCAGCTTTGATATTGACGGAACCGCTGATGCATCGTGAGTTGGCATAGACATAGGATCCGATGCTCTTTTCAATCGCAAGATCCGTACCGGTCAATGCCGATTCATTCATCACCGCAAAGCCATGGACGACTCTGCCGTCAGCGGGAACGATTTCACCGGGTCTTACGACAATGACCTGATCCTTGCGCAGTTCCGCAAGATTCTTCTGATGTTCGGTATGATCTTCAAAGACGGAAGCGGAGACAGGCAGCTGACGCTGTACTTCATCCAGAGGATGTCTGACTCTTTCCTCGTTATGCTCCAATAGATTCAGGATGGCATTGGCACATACCAGAATCGATGCGGCGTAGAAGAAGAAACCGCAGGCAGTACGATTGGCAAAAGAAGCACCTAACCCTGTCATAGTAGCAATCAGAGCACTGAAGACAGCCAGGACACAGCTGTCAAAGCTTCTTTCCTTTACCGACTCGACCACATGTTTCAGAACAGTCGGAACGGTGAAGACAGTTGCGGCCAAGGGAATCCATGCCAGCCAGAGCGGAGCTTTCAGGACCCAGAACACCAGCATCATCCCGCAGGTCCCAAGGGGTACCATCAGCGGCCGGATGAAGTCGGGTTCTTCATTGCTTTCTTCGCGGATGATCGGAATCTGGTGTGTGTAGGCAATATAGCCGCAGTCACGTACTGTTTCGATGATCTGCTTTTCATTGACCAGTTCCGGATTGAAATCCACTGTCATCGTTGATGAGGCAATACTGACGGAAACACTGTAGATGCCGTTGAGTCTTGCGACATTGCGCTCGATGGTATCGGCGCTGGTCTGTATTCGGATGTTCGCTACTGAGAAAGTCTTATGAATTACCGGCATGTTCGCTCCTGTCACACGTGTGTAATTCTACCCGAAATAGCGGGAATATCAATTGCGCAATATGGCAGCGGCGTGAATGTGAAACAGGTGTATGGTCGTGAGGTGCGATCATTATGCGATTTGTGCTATATTGGTTCAAGAGGTGAACAGATTATGAAAACTGATGAACGTATTGCATCCCTGCGCAGCCTGATGGCTGAGCGCGGTATTGATGTTTATTATGTACCGAATGAAGATGATCATTTATCCGAGGAATATACAGCTTCCTATTTCCAGTGCAAGTCCTGGATTTCCGGTTTCTCCGGTGATTTCGGCTGTGCCATCATCACAAAGGACTTTGCCGGTTTATGGACCGACGGCCGCTACTTTACCGCTGCCGAAGAAGAACTGGAAGGTTCATGCGTAGAACTGATGCGCATGGGTCAGGAAGGTGTGCCGACACCGATGGAATTCATGATTGCCAATACACCGGAAAACGGCACGCTGGCTTTTGACGGCATGGTGGTTTCGGCGGAAACATGCATTGCTTTAGGACAGGAACTGGAAGAAAAGAATGCAAAGGTCAAGGTCGATGAGGATCTGGTCGGTATGGTATGGGGCGAAGAACGTCCGGCGATGCCGCAGGAAAAGCTCTTTCTGATGGATGAAAGATATACAGGCACAAACGCTTCTGAACGTATTGCCATGGTACGTGAAGAGATGAAGAAGAAGGATGCGGATGTTCTTGTTCTTACAAGACTGGAAGATCCCTGCTGGCTGCTCAATGTACGCGGCAATGATATTCCCTGCACACCGGTTGCCTATGCCTTTGCGTTAGTAACTATGGACAGTGTCTGCTATTACGTTGACGAGGAAAAGGTGACGGAAGAAGTCGGTGCGATGTTAACAGCGAACAATGTCACTGTACGTCCTTATGAAGCTCTCGCAGATGATCTGGAAGCTCTGCATGAAAAGAAGATCTGGGTACATCTGCGTTCCCTGAACGCATATCTCTGCTCTTTCATTGATGAAGATAATGACATCATTGATCTTCTGGCACCGGTCATGCGTTTCCGTTCCGTAAAGAATGAAACGGAAATCAAGGCGCTGATCCATGCTCATCAGAAGGATGGTGCTGCGATGGTGCGCTTTTTGAAGTATGTAAAGGAAAATGCACATCTTGGCGGCATGACGGAACTGTCTGCACAGAACTATCTGTATGATCGCCGTGCTGAGATGGAAGAGTATATCGAACCTTCCTTCCCGACGATCTGTGCATATCAGGCCAATGGTGCGATGATGCACTATTCCGCTACTGAAGAAAAGTATTCCGAAGTCGGTACCAGAGGCTTCCTGCTGGTAGACTCCGGCGGTACATATAAGGATGGTACAACCGATATCACCAGAACGATTGCCATCGGTGAACTGACAGATCTTGAGAAGAAGTACTATACCAAGGTACTGCAGGGTCATCTGGCCCTGACACGTGCTCACTTCCTCAAGGGTACGACCGGCAACAACCTGGATATCCTGGCCCGCGGTCCGATGTGGGAAATGAATATCGACTACCAGTGCGGTACAGGCCATGGCGTAGGCCATGTACTGGGTGTGCATGAAGGTGTGCACGGTATCCGCTGGGGACAGCCTACTGCAGCCCGTCCCAGTGTTCCGTTTGAAGCAGGTATGATTGTTACCAATGAACCCGGCATCTATCTGCCGCATGTTCTGGGTATCCGTATTGAAAATGAACTGCTGGTAAGAGAAGAGGAAAAGAACTTCTATGGCCAGTGGATGTACTTTGAGGATGTGACTTACTGTCCTTATGATCTTGAAGCAATTGATGTGAAGTATCTCAATGACATTGAGATCGAACAGATCAATGCCTACCATGAGAATGTATATCAGACATTGTGTCCTTTCCTGAATGAAGAAGAACAGGCATGGCTGCAGAATGCCTGCAGGAAGATCACAAGATGAAGCTGATTTCCTGGAATGTCAATGGCTTAAGAGCCTGCATGAAGAAGGGCTTTGCGGACTTCTTCAAAGAGATGGATGCGGATCTGTTTGCTCTGCAGGAAACAAAGATGCAGCCGGATCAGATCGAAGCAGGAATGGAGTTTGCAGGCTATCATCGCTACATGAACAGTGCTGAACGAAAGGGCTATTCCGGAACCATGGTCTATGCCAAGGAAGAACCGCTGTCGGTTTCCTATGAGATTGAAGGGGATGTCACAAAGGAAGGACGTGTCATTACTCTGGAATATCCGGATTTCTACTTTGTCTGTGCCTATGTTCCCAATTCCAAGGACGGTCTGTTAAGACTGCCGTACCGCTGTGAATGGGAGGACATGCTGAGAGCACATCTGATGAAGCTGGATGCAGTAAAGCCTGTCATCTATACAGGTGATCTCAATGTTGCACATGAAGAGATTGACCTGAAGAATCCGGCCACCAATCATCAGTCCGCAGGCTTCTCCGATGAGGAGCGTGCAAAGATGACACAGCTTTTAGCATCAGGCTTCAAGGATACCTTCCGTACTCTGTATCCGGAAGAAGTGAAGTATTCCTGGTGGAGCTATCGTTTCAAGGCTCGTGAAAAGAACATCGGCTGGCGTATCGATTACTTTCTCGTTTCCGATCGTCTGATGGAAAAGGTGGAGGATTCCCTCATTTTCGATGAGATTACAGGCTCAGATCACTGCCCGGTGGGACTGATCGCACGAATTTGATTGCAATATCTTCGTTTGGTGTATAATACCTATTGTTTATCGTAAAAATTGTGGTTTTTAAGGGGGATTTTTCATGGACGTAAAGACCAGAGTAGAAGGCTATCGCGGTGAGCTTCTGGAAAGACTCGCAAAGCTGGTTGCCATTAACAGTGAAGAAGGAGAAGCACTGGCAGATGCACCGTTCGGTGCCGGTCCTCGTGACGCACTGCTGGAAGCGCTGAAGCAGATGGATGAAGATGGCTTCAAGACAGCTAATCTGGATAACTATATCGGATATGCCGAAATGGGTGAGGGTTCTCAGCTGATCGGTATTGTCGGACATCTGGACATTGTGCCTGCACATATGGAAGATGGCTGGAAGACAGATCCGTTCAAGATGGTAGAAAAGGACGGCATGGTCTATGGCCGTGGTGTTGCGGATGATAAGGGTGCAGTTGTGGCAAGTATGATTGCCATGAAGGTGCTGCGTGATATGCAGGTTCCGCTGACAAAGAGAATCCGTCTGATCATGGGTACAAATGAAGAAACAGGCTCCAAGGGTCTGAAGTACTACGTTGAACATGAAGGTTCCTGTGACTATGGCTTTACTCCGGATGGTGAATTCCCCGGTGTACATGGCGAAAAGGGTATGGTTGGCCTGAAGTATTCTTCCA
>JAZUHS010000152.1:0-8877 GCA_045641845.1 Bulleidia sp.
GCTTAACCATCCTTTTTGAAGAAGCATTGATGATCGTACTGAATCTGAAGCAGAAGAACTTAGGATACAGGATGTTTGTAACGTTTGTTATGAACTGCTTAACCAATCCTTTATTGAATCTTATGATTCTGCTTTTCGAAATCCGCTCCGCTTCTGTTATTATTCTTTTAGAAACAGCAGTTGTGCTCACAGAAGCCTTTGTGTGGCACATTCTGACGAAAGACAGTGCAGTCAGAAGTCTGATGATGGCATTGCTGCTGAATGTTTTTTCCTATACTGCAGGAGGTAAATTTTATGCATATTGCGTTAGATATTGCGATTGATCCGTTTTATACAGTCAATCCTCTGCTTGAGAAGGCGCCGATGATTGCGGCGGCAGTTGTCGGTGTCGCTGCACTGGCCGCTGTTGTGATTCTGAGACGTCGCAGCATGAAGAAATGATCCGTAATCAGAATGGTCAGCTGGCTGTCTATGCCGTCTGTCACTGTCTGATGGACTTTGCATGCTGTTTTCTGCTGATGAAGCTGAGAGTGGATGCTCTGCTGTGGATTGTCGGCTACCATGGTCTGGCTTTTGCAATGCAGCCGGTGATCGGGGCAATTGTCGATCGTTCTCCGCTGCTTCCGCATGGTGTCTTCGGCTTTGGTCTGGTGATCATTGCCTACATCATTGCCCGCTGGCAGCCGATCGCTGCGGTTCTTCTGGCCGGTGTCGGCAATGCCTTATTCCATCTGGAAGGCGGCTATGTCAGTATGCATCGTCTTGACCATAAACTGGCACCGCTGGGGATTTTCGTCGCACCGGGAGCTCTTGGAATTGCTCTTGGTACAGTTCTGGGGATGAGCAGACTGCCGTTCAGACTGACCGGTCTTGCTGTACTGCTTCCTTCACTTTTGGTTTTGGTGCTGACACCTTTGACACTGCGCATGCGTGAGCGTGTCAATCATTATGGCGTCAACCGAGCAGGCGGAATGATCCTGATTCTTACCTTCATCTCCATTATCATCAGAAGTTATGCCGGCTTCATTGTACCGATACCTGAGCTGAGTAAAGATGCAAGGATCATTGCTGCTGCTTTTTCCGCAATGATCGGTAAAGCGATGGGCGGATATCTTGCCGATCACTTCGGCAGCCGCAGGACTGCACTGATTTCACAGTTCGCTGCCCCTGTACTGCTGCTGTCATCTTTTCTGCCTGTAGGTCTGATTTCCGTGGTTCTGATCAATCTTCCCATGGCAGTGACACTTGCATCCCTGTCCGATGAGATGCCCGAACATACCGGAATTGCTTTCGGTATGGCACCGCTGGGACTTTACTTCGGATATGTTCTGAGTATGATGATTGTCCTGCCGGAGGGCATGGCCATGTGGGTATGCATGGGATTGATGATTCTGTGCGGTATTCTGTTATCTCGAGTTCTTGAAAAACAGTGAGCGATCACTGTTTTCTTTTCGGCGGTCCTGTATACAATGATGTACTTGAGAGGTAAGAGGCTATGAGAATATTGATCATCAGACATGGAGATCCGAATTACCTGGGGGATACATTGACACCAAAGGGGTGGAAAGAAGCAGAAATGCTGGCGGAGCGTCTTGCAAAAGAAAAGATTGATGCGTTCTATGTATCACCATTGGGAAGAGCACAGGATACTGCTTCCTGTACATTGAAGAAGATGAACCGTACGGCGACAACAAAGGAATGGATGCGTGAATTTCCGCAGAGAATCCATCGCCCGGATCGGTCTCTGGTCAGAAGCTGCGCATGGGACTGGCTGCCGGCAGACTGGACACAGTATCCCTGTCTTCTTGATCCGCACCATTGGGGCGATCATCCGGTTTATCAGGAAGCTCATGTAAAGGAAAAGTATGATGAGATCTGTGCACAGTTTGATCTTCTGCTATCTTCCCATGGCTATGTCCGCGATGGCTATTTCTATCGAACAGAACAAGGCAATCACGATACGATTGTGCTGTTCTGTCACTTCGGTCTGGAATGCGTACTGCTTTCACATCTGATGAACATCTCACCCGTACCGCTATGGCATGGCGCTGTCGCTGCCCCTTCCAGCGTGACAGAGATTCATACTGAGGAAAGAAGAAAAGGGGAAGTATACTTTCGCATGAGTGAGTTTGGTTCTACGGCACATCTGTATGTTCACGATGAACCGCCTGCCTTTGCCGCCCGCTATGCAGAGTGCTTTGAAGATAAGCAGAAACATTAAGAAAACGAGCTGTCAGGCTCGTTTTAATCATGCAGTTCTGTTCATTTTCCTACGCAGATACAGGTAGCAGATCAGATGAGCTGCAGCTGTAATCAGCCAGCTCACGGGATAGGAATAATAGAGATTTTCAATTGTATGATGTGTCTGGAAAATTGTTGCGATCCACAGCAGACGGAATGCACATGCACCTAACAAGGATACGATCATCGGCATGATGGAAGAACCAAGTCCGCGGATTGCGCCGCAGAGGGTGTCCATGATACCGCACAAAGCATAGCATGCACAGATAATTGCAAGTCTTGTTTCACCTGCTGCGATCACCGCAGGATCGGATGAATATACTGAAAGCAGAATTCCACCCAGACGGGAAGCACCGATACCAAGAAGCAGACCGACGGCAGTGACGCAGCCAAGGCAGGTAAACAGAATACGATTGATGCGTTCCTTTTTACCGGCACCAAGGTTCTGACCAGTGAAGGTCAGGCAGGCCTGATAGAAGGCGTTCATGGCAACATAGACAAAGCCTTCAATGTTTCCGGCAGCACCATTGCCGGCCATGACAACGGAACCAAAGCTGTTAACGGAAGCCTGAATGACTACATTGGATAAAGAGAAAACGGTTCCCTGCAGACCGGCAGGAAGACCGATTTTCAGAATGGAGACGAATGCTTCACGATTGAGCTTCATATGACGGGGATCAAGATGAATTGCACCGGGATCCTGAATCAGACACTGTACAACCAGATATGCAGAGACGTACTGGGAAAGAATGGTGGCAAGAGCAACGCCGGCAACATTGAGTTTGAGAACAATGACGAAGAACAGATTCATCAGGACATTGAGCACACCGGCCAGTGTCAGGAAATACAGCGGGCGTTTTGTGTCACCCTGCGCACGCAGGATGGCAGCACCGTAGTTGTAAAGCATGACCGCCGGCATACCGAAGAAATAGATCTTGAGATACAGGGTGCTGAGGTCAATGACATTGGCAGGGGAACTCATCATCTCCAGCAGGGGACGGGCAAAGAGGAAGCCGATCACACCGATTGCAAGACCGCCGAACAGGGCAATCATGATTGAAGTTGCGACTGCTTCGGAGGTTTCTTTGTACTTTCCGGCACCAAGGTTTCTGGCAACGATGACATTGGAACCGATGGACAGACCGATGAAGAGATTGGTGATCAGATTGACCAATGCTCCGGTAGAACTGACCGCAGCCAGGGATTGTGATCCGGCAAACTGACCGACGACAATGACATCGGCAGCGTTGAACAGCAGCTGCAGGATGCTGGAGAGCATCAGCGGCAGGGAGAAGAGAAGAATTTTAGGCAGAAGGGAACCTTCCGTCATATTGATCTTATAGCTTTTAGCCATGGGCAATACCTTCTTTCAAACGCGATGATTATACTGCTGTTTTCTGTACAAAGAAATGTATCAAAGGTAAAATAGAGCGGCATGAAACGGAGATATTTCCGTAGTTTCAAGTGAAATAGGAGTTATATATGGAAACAAAAATCGGTAATTACAAAGGCATTGAAGTCACTGTTGCCCCGGTGACATATACAGATGAGGATGTTCAGAATGAACTGAACTATCTGCTGCAGAGAAAGCCGATGCAGGTGTCTGTGGAAGGTGAACTGAAGGAAGGACAGATTGCTGTCTTTGACTTCATGGGTCTGAAGGACGGTGTTGCCTTCGATGGCGGTACAGCAAAGGGCTACACTCTGATGATCGGTTCTCACCAGTTTATTCCCGGCTTTGAAGAACAGATGGTAGGTATGGTTAAGGGTGAGGAAAGAGATCTGAATCTGACTTTCCCTGAGAACTATGGTGAACCGACTCTGGCAGGTCAGGCAGTTGTATTCAAGGTGACTCTGCATGACATCATGGAACAGAAGCCGGCAGAACTGAACGACGAATTCGCTGCTTCTCTGAATATCCCGGGTGTAACGAATATGGATACACTGATGAAGCACATTGAAGCAACACTGGCAAAAATGAGTGAACAGAAGACAAACGAAAAGATCGAGAATGCGATTATGGATGAACTTCTGCGAATGACTGAGTGTGATATTCCTCAGGATCGTGTGGATATGGCTGTTCAGGCACAGATTTCTCAGCTGCGTCAGCGTCTGAGTCAGTATGGCATGAACCTGGAACAGTACATGGCACAGTCCGGTATGGACAGAGATACACTGCGTGCACAGATGACTATGTCTGCGCAGGAACAGGTGAAGTTTGAAATGGCTCTCGCTAAGATCGCAGAGCTGGAACAGATCACAGTTACAGATGAAGAAATTACTGCTCAGGTCCGTGAGATCGCTGAATACTACCATGTTACTGTGGAGCAGGCAGAAAAGAATATCATGCGCAATGAGATGATTCAGTCCATGGTCTATACAAAGGCCAGTGAAGTGGTCATGTCCAATGCGGTTGTACATAAAGTAAACTGATGTATTTCTCATAACAGACGGAGGATAACAGCATGAGAAAGATTGATGATTCCTTTCTCTGGGGCGGTGCCCTGGCAGCGAATCAGTGTGAAGGCGCATATCTGGAAGATGGCAAGGGACTGAGTGTCGCTGATGTCATGACAGCCGGTTCCAGAAAGACCAGAAGACGTACAACAGCCGAGGTAGAGCTCGGTACATATTATCCGAATCATGTCGGTATTGATTTCTATCATCACTATCGTGAAGATATTGCTTTATTCAAGGAAATGGGATTCCGTGCTCTGCGTATTTCCATTGCCTGGTCCCGTATTTTCCCTATGGGCGATGAAGATGAGCCTAATGAAGCCGGTCTGAAGTTCTATGATGATCTGTTTGACTGTCTGAAGGCAAACGGTATGGAACCGATTGTTACTCTGTCTCATTATGAGATTCCGCTGCATCTGCATAAGGCATATAACGGCTTTGCGGATCGTCGCTGCATTGGTTTCTTTGAACGTTATGCCCGTACTGTATTCAGCCGCTACAAGGGTAAGGTAAAGTACTGGCTGACATTCAATGAAATTGATGGCATGATTGCCAATCCCTATACAGGCGGTGGTGTTGCTGTTGAAATGGATTACAGCTATCCGCAGAAGGTTCTTAACGCACTGCATCATATGTTTGTGGCCAGTGCAAAGGCAGTTATTGCCGCGCATGAAATCGATTCGGAAATGAAGGTCGGATGCATGGTTGCATACATGCCTGTATATCCTGCTACATGCCGTCCGGAAGATATCTTCTTCGGCATGAATGCAGAAGATGTGATTCATTTCTTCTCTGATGTTCATGCCCGCGGCTGCTATTCCTCCAAGGCGCGTACATGGATGGAACGCTATGGTTTTGCAATGCCGGTTGTTTCAGATGATCTGGATGTTCTGATGCAGGGTAAGGTGGACTTTATCAGCTTCAGTTATTATCAGTCTCTGACAATCTGCACGGATATTGTTTCCAAGGTCAGCAGTTCCGGAAATCTTACTGCATCTGCCGGCAATCCTTATCTTAAGGAAAGCGAATGGGGCTGGCCGATTGACGGCATGGGCTTAAGAGCAGCTTTGAATACATTGTATGATCGCTATAGTCTGCCGCTGATGATTGCGGAAAACGGACTTGGCGCAAAGGATGTGCTGACATCCGACGGCAAGGTACATGATCCTTATCGTACTGCTTATCTGAATTCGCATGTACGTGCAATGAAGGATGCAGTAGAAAAGGATGGTGTGGATCTGTTTGCCTATACATGGTGGGGACCGATCGATGTTATTTCCTACTCCACCGGAGAAATGAGCAAGCGCTATGGCTTTATCTATGTTGATCGTGATGATGAAGGCAATGGTACACTGAAGCGTTACCGCAAGGATTCCTTCAATGACTATAAACGCATCATTGAGACCAATGGCGACTGCCTGCAGGAAGAAGTACGTCTGACGGAAAACAGCAGAGTCAAGGATGTTCTGAAGATCAAGGAGTCCGGTGCTCTGATTGCCAAGCTTTCCGGTGGGAAGATCGGCAAGGCTGCACTGTTTGCGGCAGGACCGCTGCGTCTGAGCACGCTGTTCAGCAAGTACAAGGTACCGGAGAATCTGCGCCGTCTGATTCTTGACACCCTGAACCGCATGGACTGAGTTTCCGGTGAATATGTAAAATGAGCCCGTTACTGCATATAAGAGCAGGACGGGCTTTTCTGATGCATAAGAAAAGGAAGCTGCGCAATACAGCTTCCTGATTGGATCGGATTATTCGGCACCTTCGGCAGCGAGGAAGATCGCACCGCGTTCGCCATAGAAAGAACAAAGACCGGAACTTTCCGCAACAACGATGTCAGCTGCGGGATACTTCTCCATGAGCTTGCTCTTCAGCAGTTCAGCAAATTCAGGATTGCCGGCATGTGTAATACGGAAGATCCTGCCGGGAGTTCTGATTTCATCAAGCTGCTTGAGGAATTCATTGATCAGCTTCTTGTCGCCTCTGACCTTACTGATGGTTTCCAGTTCACCCTTGACAGAAGCGGTTCCGAGAATACGGATCTTGATCACATCTACTGCAGCAGCGACAACGGAGGAAACACGGCCGTTCTGCGCCAGGTTATGTACGGAATATAATGCAAAGTACAGACGGGCACGCTTCAGATATTCATCACCCAGACGAACGATCTCTTCAAAAGGCAGTCCCTGTTCATTCCATTCATAGAGACGCTCCAGCAGAAGTCTCATTTCAGGTCCTGTGGAGAGGGAATCGAAGACATGAATCTTTGCATCGGGATGTGTTTCCAGATACATGCCGCGGGCTGTCATGGCAGAGTTATAGGAGCCGGAAAGACCGCTGGTAATTGTGACAGCGAAGACAGGATCTGCACCTTCAAAGGCAGATAGCCATGCATCAACATTCGGACAGGAAGTATAGGATCTTCCCTTGTAGGATGCCAGCGTGTCCATCATATGATTTACATCGATATCTGCATTATCCACCCATGTGTTCTGATCGGTGGAAATTGTCAAAGGTACGGAAATGAAAGGCACACCTTCCATGGAATGCATATCACAGGATGAATCAGATACTAATCTATACATAATTGTCTCCTCAAATCGTCATTAGCTTATCATCGGTTATTTAATAACTGATTAAAGCGTATCATAATTGGATATTGCCTGCAACAGCACAGATATATTTCCCATAGCTTTCACAAAAAGGGAAAGATAACTGCTTTCACAGGATCATGAGAACATGCTTTTTATGCCGATATATACGTATAAATGTGATGGATATACTGTGAACGTCAGGCGACTTTAAGGTTTGTTTAGGGTATTCTCCGTTCAGGTGCATTGAAGAGAAACTACCGTAGTCGTATGCTTTTAGTAATGAATATACACGTAGAAAGAGGTATGAATCATGATGCTTGAAATTGAACGTCTGACAAAAATGTATGGTGAAAAGAAAGCAGTTGATGATCTGACTTTGCATATTAATGAAGGTGAAATCTGCGGCTTTATCGGTCATAACGGTGCCGGCAAGACAACAACGCTGAAGTCCGTTACCGGCATTCTGCAGTTTGATGAAGGTGAGATTCTGGTAGATGGTCACTCGATCAGAAAGGATCCGCTGGCATGTAAAAAGGTGATTGCCTATATTCCTGATAATCCTGATCTGTATGAGTATATGACCGGCAATGGTTATCTGAATTTCATCAGTGATATCTATGGTGTTTCGGCAGCGGACAGAAAGAACAGAATTGAAAAATATGCAGAACTGCTGGGTATCAGCAGTAATCTGAATGATCCGATTGCTTCCTATTCACATGGCATGAAGCAGAAGCTCGCGGTCATTTCCGCCTGGGTACATACACCGAAGCTGATTATCATGGATGAACCTTTCGTCGGTCTGGATCCGAAGGCGGCACATCTTCTGAAGGAAATGATGCGTGAACACTGTAATCAGGGCGGAGCAATCTTCTTCTCCACTCATGTTCTGGAAGTGGCGGAAAAGCTGTGTGATAAGGTTGCCATCATCAAGGATGGCCGGCTGATCCGCTCCGGTACGATGGAAGAAGTCAAGGGCGATGAGTCTCTGGAAGAAGTATTCCTGGAACTGGAGGACTGAGTATGTTCAGAATTCTGCTGAAAAAACAGCTGCAGGAGTTCTTCAAGGGCTTCTTCTATGATGCTAAGAAAGGTGTGTCACGTTCAAAGATCGCCACCCTTGGTATCATGGCTCTATATACAGCACTGATGCTTGGTGTCTTCGGCATGATGTTCTTTGAGATGATGGCATATCTTTCAGATATTCTAGTACCGATGGGACTGGGCTGGCTGCTGTTTGCGATGATTGCACTGATCGCCATTGTCATGGGTGTCCTGGGCAGTGTGTTTGTGACATACTCCGGTGTCTTTCTGGCAAAGGATAACGATCTGCTTCTGTCGATGCCGATACCGGTATCCGTAATTGTTGATGCCCGCATGGTGAGTGTCTGGGTATTGTCACTGCTGTTCTCCGGCTGCGTGGTGCTTCCTGCGGCTGCATACTGGTATACTTATATGCCTTTATCTGTATCCGTGGTTATCGGTCCGCTGCTGCTGTGGCTGCTGGTATCTGTGATCGCACTGATTCTTTCAGCAGTACTTGGCTGGGGCATTGCGAAAGCCAGTGTGCATGTCAGAAACAAGAGCCTTG
>JAZUHS010000153.1:0-11465 GCA_045641845.1 Bulleidia sp.
GCCGTAACAGACAATTGGAGGTGTCAGGATGACCACAAGAGATTTACAGTCCTATAAGACAAAGGAATTCGAAACCAGAGATGAAGACTTCAACGATGCTATGGATGGCATTGCGGCGGAATCAGAAACCGGTTCAGCACTTACGTTTACAGAGATTGCCGAATGGTCTGATTTCAACGAATTGATTGAGAATATCACTCCCTTACCTGCAGGCAGATATGTTCTTTCCTATCTGTTAGGAAAGTATCATAAGGAACTTGCAGAAACCGTGAATCATTGTCTGAATGTTTCCGATGATAATGAAGAATGGGTCGGTGAGGTTCTTGCGTATGTGCTGGAAGATACTGCTGAAGCAGACGATGTTGTGGAAGCAGTGCTGGATGAAGTTGTCGCAGATGCTGTAAAGAATCATTGTGTCAATGAACAGGGGGAAGTCCTGGCCTCCTTTACACCCGGACGTAAGACAGATTCTGCCTGGGCAAGAGTGACTCTGAAGAAAAAGATCACTGGGGATACATTACGTCCCAATGATCTGTTCATGCTTGCATTTATCACAGGTATGTCCTTAAGCAAGCTGCAGCTTTTCCTGACAAAGTGTCTTGGCAGAGAAGAACTGAATGAATACGATCCTAAGGAAATGCTGATTAAGACTGCATTCGGCAGAGTTCCTGCAGATCAGAGACTGCAGTTCTTCCATCAGGCTTATACATATTACAGGGAATGCACTGTGGAAACAGTGAAGAAGGAAAACAAGAAGCAGGGATACAGAACTTCTGAATTCTCTGACTCTGTGGAGAATCAGCTGAATGAACTGAAAGTCATGGATGGCGGTAAGCTCACAGACGAAATGAAGAAGATGCTTGCGGAATATAAGCGTGAGATCGAAACAACAGAAGTATACAGACGTACAGCAACACAGGTTGAAACAGCTCTGACACAGGAGCTGATGGCTAATTATGTCAGTCTGCAGAAGGAACAGCTTGGTGCTGAATATGAAGATCATGACATTGAAGACTATGTACATAGAGAAGTATCTGTAGACTTCAATGGTTCAGAAAAGGTACTGGAGAAGGGTGAAATCCTGACTGCAGGTACTTTGGATGAAAAGGGAAAGTATCATGCCTTGGATGAATTCCGCGGTCTGGTAACGGAACGAATTGTTCCGGCAAAGGATACACATGGAGAATGCTCTGTTACAGTCAGACTGCGTCGCAGAGATACACTTGCAGGTATGATCAAAGCAAACTCTCCGCTGCTGTTTGAAGACTGGATCTTCGTTAACGAAAAGAAGATTGCAAAGAAGCCGGAGAAGGACGAAGTGATTTTGGTGACAGGTACAGTACCGAAGGAAACAGTCATTCATGAAGGTGATACCTTCATGGTCGCAGAAACCGGGGCAGAACTGGAAGCTGCGGAAACTGCTGTTGCCTGGATGCCGCATAAGGCTTATGTCACATATGTCGCAGAGGAAGAAGATCAGAAGGACGGGATTGTCGAAAAGGGTACGGAATTCCACTTTGCGGATGGTGATGATCATGGCATGCAGTATATGCGCAATGACCGCAAGTTCCAGCTGAAGAAGGAAAAGAAGACAAAGATCTGCGGTGGTTATGTATATGTCAACTGCAGTGATGAAGACTTTGAAAAATGGTTTACTCCCGGTACGGAAATGTACTGCATGA
The DNA here is from genome assembly GCA_045641845.1 of Bulleidia sp. Taxonomy (GTDB): domain Bacteria; phylum Bacillota_I; class Bacilli_A; order Erysipelotrichales; family Erysipelotrichaceae; genus Bulleidia. The sequence goes on from JAZUHS010000153.1 coordinate 1,683, forward strand.
CAGAAGGAAAGAAGCTGACTTATGTCATCAAGGAAGTAAATGAAAAGATGACAGGCAATGGTCTGGTACAGCTGCAGTGCCTTAAAGGCGGTGAATGGGCTGCTGTGGAAGTGACAAAGGAAGGAAGCAGAAAGCTCAGTGCGGCACCGGAGAATCTGTGGTTTGGCGCAGATGAGAAGCGCGGTATGGAAGTGGTCAGAGCTGTAGATCTTTCCCGTGATCAGATGAATGTCAGAAAGTTCATCCGTGATCTGTATGAAAACTACGACATGGAAGATCCTGCAGATTATGTGGCATTTACACCTGAGGCAGAAGAACAGCTGCGTATGATTCTGGCAGGAAAGTTCCTGAATGATGATCATCTGACAGATCTGTATGAAGGCAAGGAGAAGATCAGAAAGTTCTCCAGAGATGAAATCATCACACTGACATTCCTGAATGAAGCAGCCAAGCTTCAGCTCAGACGTCTGCGCAATGAAGAAGATGATGATGAAATGGACAGTACGGAAGATATTGCGGACTTTGTCTATAATGCCGATGAAAATCTGGAAACATGCGGATGCTATGGTCTGTATGCAGGCAATCCGTATGAATCTCTGCTGGTAAAGCTGCTGGCAGCACATGAACCGTTCGATCTGTACAGAAAGATCTGTCAGGTCGCAAAGACAAGATAAAGGTACTTGAATGATTGAAACAGAAAAGAAAGCAAATACTGCGGGTATTCGCAGCCGCATGAAACTGAATACTGTTCTCACTGCACCTGATGGTTCCGGTGCGACCATTACCATCAAGGAAAACCTTGGCAGGGGTACGTCCTGCTATGTATATGGTGCGATGCTGCAGAATCCCGGTGATCTTCCCCATCCTGTTCTGCTGAAGGAATTCTGTCCGGATCCTGAGGTGGTGACATACCATCCTCATCGCAGCAAAGGCCATCTGATGGTAAGCAGGAATGAGTATTCTGCAGAGATGAAGAAGCTTCGTGCAAAGTTTCTGGAATCCTATGAACTGCAGAGTCAGCTGGATCAGGAAAAGGAACTGGAAGGCTGGGTAGTAAAACCCCGTGCACATTATGAAATTGAAGAAGAATCCGGACTGGGTATGATGGATGTTACAGCCTGGATTCTTCTGGATGATAACTATTCCCACTCTCTTCAGCATCATCTGGATGTACAGAAGCAGAGCGGCAAACCGACAGAACTGCGTGAATATCTTCATATCATGGAAAGACTCTGTGAAGCTCTGCAGAGACTGCATGAATATGGAAAGGCATTGTATGTAGACATTGAACCTAAGAACATTCTCTGGGAAAGAGGATACATGCGTCTGTTTGACTTTGATGCTGTACTTCCTTTAGATAAGAAGAAGCTGAAGTCACTGCAGTCCGGCGACCTTCGCAGCAGTCGTGGGGAAGAGGTACAGTGTGATGAAATCCGCAAGCTGATCAGAATGCCCAATCCCGGCGCAAAGTCCGCATTGTTTGTGACACCTTATGTGGATGTATACAATACTGTTTTAATGCTGTTTCACCTTCTGACAGGTAAAGAAATTACTGTCGTGAAGGATCGCCTGAACATGAAACAGTATATGGATCTGCTTAAGGAAGGCGGTATGGAAGATGAGAAGTACTGCAGGGCAATCGCTGAAATCTTTGTACGTGCTTTCATGGGACGCAATGAGAAAGCAGGTAACCTGAAACGCTATAAGACAATGACAGATCTTCAGAAAGATATTGTCTCTTTGAAGGAACAGGTAGAAAAAGATATCGAAGCCCGTATTCAGGCAAACTGGATCAATGTGACAGCGAAGATGATGGACGAAAATCCGCTGTATCCTTTCGTTGTGGAAAATACCTGTGGAATGTATGTGGCACAGGGAACAGATACAATGGAAAACCTGAATCATGCCCATATGGATCGTAAGGAAGTACATGTGGGTCTGATTGGTGTGCATAGCATTACAGAAGCGATCTTTGAGAATATTCTTTCTGCAGCACAGATGCTGGATACGATGATTCATATTCACTGGGCATCAGAGAATCCGTATCAGCTGATTGATCAGTGGTATGCAAAGAATCCTGTACTTCTTGAGACAATGAAGATTGAAGTGGATGGTCAGGAAGTTGGTGAATATCAGGGGATTAAGACAAATCTGAGTGATCAGAACAATTACGTCTATACCGATAAGGTATTTGCAGTGATTCATCTGGAAACACTGCAGAAGGAACAGCTGCCCTTTAACAATGCACAGGTTCACTGGCTGGTGATTGCCAATGCTAAACAGGAAGATAATGTGAAGTATCTTGAACTTCTGCAGGAAGAGCTGAAGAATACAAAAGATACCTACTTCATCGGTTATGGCGGCAGTGTGCCGAAGCATATCCGTATGGGGAAGCGTGTGAAGGTACAGGGATTCAATGTCCGTGCGGATCGCAGAGAACAGAAGAACTTTGATGACCGTATTTCCATGCGCGGTCTTGCTGTTCATACGATGTATACACTGCAGTATAACGACAGAGAAGATCAGATTAAGGAGAAGTACAAAGCTGATCCGTATAACGTGAAGTCATCCGTTCGCTGTGCTCTGTCCATTCCCTATAAGCTGTATTCTGCCGGAATTGAAGACAACGAGCAGGCGGCGGATAAATATCATCAGTATGTAGTGAATGCATCTGACCGTACATTATTCAATAAGCTGGTTTATCTGGAACATCGCAGATGGACAATCTATACCATTCTCGATGGATACCAGTGTCCGGATGATGAAACCTTCAAGAGTTATGCATATGTAGGAAAGAATGACCATCGTCAGCGTACTGGCAGAAAACTGCATATTGCCATGTATGGCAGTTCTCCTGCACCCAGAAGACAGCTGTGTGATCTGTCGAAGAAACAGTGGCCAAAGACTATGGAAGAGTACCTGGCAATGCCATTAAATGCATATGACAGTCTGGATCAGGCTTCTATGCGCATGCATGTAATTCTCTGTGACAAAGTCAAGCAGATCGGTACGGAGGGATATCTTGCCCATATCGGAAATATTGAAGATGTATTCCGTAAAGACGGTGATTTAAGAAAGAACTGCAATATTGATCAGGATCTGAAAGAACTGTCGATTTTCACAGAGAATGTATGCAGTCAGGTGACAGGCTATGAACGTCCGCTGAAGAAAAAGATCAGTGAGATCAGAACAAAGCTGGAAGGAATGAAGAAAACTACAGCAGAACATGGTGCTGAGAGGGCACTGGGTTATCTGCAGAATCTGGAGAATGATCTTCGTTTCATCTTTGAACGCAATAAGTATACAGATTACAAGTCACTGGATAATACAATCGTCGAGAATCTTCCTTTGATCATAAGTGATGGAGTAAAGACAATCTATAAGCCGATGACAGGCAATCAGTTCTACGACTGCTACAGTGCTCTGGTAACCAGATGTCAGAAACTTGTACTTGTAGGTAATGATGTAAACGGCGAAGCAGAACAGCTGCAGAACCTGCTGGAATCCTTTGGCATACATGCCGAAGTCAGTGCAGTCAAGGATATGGAACATGTCAATCTGCAGGGAAAAGGCAAGTATGTGGATGTGACAGGCAACGATCCTCTGACTGTCGCTGCAATCATGATGGATCATCGCCGATCCGTCCAGGAAGCAGGATTATTTGCCTACGATACTGCAGTAAGACAGTATCGCAGTATTCGTAATGCAGAAGAGATTTCCTTCTTCATGAACAGACCACATCTGAATGTAGAAGAATCCATTCGCATGAACAGCGGTTCTGTGAAGATTGACTGTGAAGCCGGTCTCGACAGGATGAATGAACAGTACGCAGCACTGATGAAGGTTGCAATGAAGTATCCTTCTCATTGGGATCCCTTCTGTAAACAGCTTTATTCTGAATGCAGAAAGGTCAGAATGATTTATCTGGGAATTCAGTTATCCCGCTTGGAAAAGACCATCAAAGGGGATGCATCTGAAAAGACGACAGCCTTTATGTTAAAGGTGATCGGTGCGGAACAGGTTCTTCAGAAAATGAAGGAAGAAAAACTGATTTCCGATTATTCATTGCCTGCAGGTGAAGGCGTGATTGAAGTGAAAACAAACAGCTTTTCTGAAGCAGATTGTGCAGATCTGCTTACATGGATGGCTGCGAAAGCAAATACGAAACATAGTCATATGCTTTCTTTTGAACGTGCAAAGGGAAGGAATGGCATAATCGTGCATGATGAAACCTGTCATTTCCGTTTAACACTTGAAGAGAAGGATGCGTTTACACGCATGGGTAAGAAACAGGTATCCAAGAGTGAATTTGTCAGAAATATCATGACGGATATCTATGCGGCAGGGAAAAAAGTACCTCTGGCTGTAAACTGTCAGTCGGAAGTATGCAGAAAATCCGAAGATGGCAGAACATTCACTATTGAATTCATCGCTGCCGATCAGGCTATGCCGGAGATATTCAAGATGTCTGGCAGTATTCTGGAAACATATACATATCATGAAGTGAGAAGATATGCAGATCCGGACGACATTCGTATGAATGTGCAGGTTTACTGGAATAAGGATGATGGCGAAGAAACAGCAATCAACAATGAATTTGATGTTGTCTTTACTAAGGATGGAAATACTTACTTCATTTCCTGCAAGATGACAGATGTATCTACAGCTCATCTCAATGAGATTGCATATCTTTCCCGACAGTTCGGTGTAAACGGTATGCCAATACTGGTAACTTCCAAACATGTTTCAGCAGAAGCGTTTGCCTTAGGTGCACGTGCAGAATCCATGGGTGTATATGTGATTGATCAGGGTATGCTTATGAAACTGGGTGAGTACATCCGTAATATCATAAGCGGTAAGAAAGACTGGAAAATACTGTCCTGAGATCTATTATCATCTGAAAAAACAGCTGCTCTTTGCGGATATATGATATCTGCAGAGGGCAGTTTGTCTTTAGGAAGGAGTCACTATGAACAGATATCCCGAACAGATCGATGCATTCATTGCATCTCTAGTAAAGGAAGCACATCAGTATACATATACAGCAGAGACATGCGGAACCACAGAGAATCTTAAGCCGATGTATGAGGAGCTTTCTGCATCTGAAGGAACAGTCATGAGGATGACAGCAGAGAAAATGCAGAGACCCTTCTATTTCAGCATCAGTCATAACTTCGGCAGCCATGATCACTGCATGCTTTATATTCCGGGATATGAAGGAAGTCTGAGATCAGTGCCGGAAACAGAAGGAACTGACTGGATCTTTATTTCTCCATTGGGTTATGGTCTTGCGGATGGATCGACAGATCAAAGCTTACGGCAGGGTGTTACATGGCCTACATTAAGCAATACGATTACAGGTGCAGGATATGATGACTATAGAGATTTCCTGGTACAGATTCTCTTATGTCGCAGGTATATCGAAGAACAGCTGAATTATAGAGGAAAGTATATTCCCTGCGGATGTTCACAGGGCGGCGGCATTGCCCTGCTTCTTGGAAGCATTCTTCCTGCAGAAAGACTGGCTGCACTCTGTGCGGATGAACCGTTTCTGGTTGCCTGCAGTACAAAGCAGTTCAATGATTATCTTGCCTCAGTATCTTTTTCTCCTTATCAGATCTTCAATGAAAAGGAATGCCGAAGAAGACTGGCCTGCATTGATCCGATCAATCATGCAGAAAAGATCAAGGTGCCTGTGCTGGTAACGGCAGGTACTGAAGACTTCCAGTGTGAAAGAGTATATACGGAACTGCTGTATCAGAAACTGCAGATTCATCCTAAGAATGCATATATTCTGTATGAGGGAAGAGGACATGGCTATCATTCCTGCTTTCATAGAGATATGATCACTTTCCTTAAGAAACATGGAATTCCCGGATGATCGTCCTATAGTAATGTCAGAAAAAACAGGTGAAAAAATCAGGGTCATGAATGAGTTTCTAATGAATGTGTCAGAAATACGGAGGAATGAATATGACAAAGATTGTAATCAATGGCAAGTATACAGATGGAGTAATCATGACACAGGATGTGGAAGAAGAAGCACTTGTACAGGTAAGAACACTCTGCGATCAGCCGTTTATGAAGGATGCACATCCGGTATGGATGCCGGATATTCATGCGGGTAAGGGATGTACGATCGGCACGACTTTCCATATGAACGAGGAAACAGGTGTATGTCCGAATCTTGTGGGCGTGGATATTGCCTGCGGTATGTATGCAGTAAATCTGGGACAGTTTGATATGCCCTATGAAGAATTTGACCACATTGTGGCAGAAAGTGTACCAATGGGGCAGGAAGTGAATGAAAGTGAAGTGGAATTCCCGCTGGAACAGCTGCATTGTTCAAAGCATATCGGTGATCTTTCCTACTATAGAAGATCGATCGGTTCTTTAGGTGGAGGCAATCACTTTGTTGAACTGGATCGTGATGAGAACACCGGTGATATCTGGCTGATCATCCATTCCGGGTCGCGTAATCTTGGTGTAAAGGTATGTGATTACTATATGAAGCGTGCTGCTGCTTCGATGCCTGCCGGTGAAGATGATGTAAAGAGACGAGTCTCTGATCGAATCAAGGAACTCAAGGCTGCCGGTGAAACAGAAAAGATCAGTGCAGAAATTATGAGAATCAAGGAAGAAGCCAAGGCTTTACAGCGTGCAGAGAACGCAGAACTTGCATTAGTAAAGGGTGAAGACTTCCGTCACTACATGGATGACTGCCGCATTCTGAATGAATATGCACGAAGAAACAGGGAAACAATGGCGGAAAGAATTCTGCAGGCAATGGGTGATTCTGTTCATAATCATGAGTCATTCCATACAACCCATAACTACATCGATCCTGACCAGATGATCGTACGTAAGGGTGCAATTGACTGTTCTAAGGGCAAGAGAGTACTGATTCCTCTGTCCATGGGGGCAGGTGTGATTCTTGCCGTAGGCAAGGGAAATCCGGAGTGGAACTGTTCCGGTCCGCATGGTGCCGGCAGAAAGATGTCCCGCACAAAGGCAATGCAGACACTGGATCTGGATGAATATAGAAAGGTGATGCAGGAAGCCGGTGTCTGGTCTTCCACTGTTAATTCAGGAACAATCGACGAGTCACCGATGGCTTACAAGGATCCGGAAGAGATTGAACAGCTGGTAAAGGATACTGTGGATATCATCTCTGTCATGCGTCCTGTATATAATCGCAAGGCAACACAGTAATCATATTGTTTGAAAGACCTGCAGAGATGCAGGTTTTTCTATACAGAAATTGGAGAAAAAATCAGAAACAGATAATCGAGTACGATTAGTCCATAAAGGAGAATTATACAAATGAATACACTGAATCCTAGATTTGAAAATGTACGTGCTCGACTTAAGAGTCATGAACTGCTGAACTCCATTTACTGGATTACACTGTTTGCAGCACCTGTGCTTGTACTGCTTGGTCTGTATCGGCTTCAGATTCTTGGCATGAAGACTTTTTTCTTCCTTGCAATCACAGTATGCCTGGCTGTATTTCTGGTGGGCTGCGGCGTACTGCTGTTTGGCTTCGGACCGTGGATGAAGAAGTTCCTGGTGCTTCTATTTGCTGTGCTGCTTGCAGTGAATCTTCTGCACAGTGTCTATACGATTGTAGGACCGGCACTGTCCAGTGAACCGTTAACGATTGCTCTGTATGGCAACGACCAGATCGGGACTTTGGAGGAAGGCGGGCGTACTGACGTCAATATGCTTGTGACTGCCAACCCTGCAACCGGAGAAGTACTGATTGTCAGTTTACCCCGCGATTCCTATCTGATGGATCCGGAAACAGGTGAATATGACAAGCTGACGCACTATGGTCTGAACGGTCTGCGGTATTCCGCAGATGTCATTGGGACTTCCTTAGGCGTAGATGTTGATCATGTTGTACTGCTGAACTTCAGTACCTTCATGGAAGCAATCGATCTGGTTGGCGGTGTCACGATCTATAACCCTTATGAATTCTATTTCACTTATCGCAATGACGGTGAAGGGGAATGGATCAAGGGTACACATTTCCCGGAAGGTGAAATCACACTCAATGCCGAGGAAGCACTCGACTATGTACGTGAGCGTTATTCCTTAGGCGATATGGGTGATCTGGAAAGAAATAAGCACCAGCGTATTGTACTGGAGGCTGTTGTCAGAAAGATGCTCAGTACCGTAAACCTTTCTAATGTAAACAAATATCTGAATGCACTGCGCAAGTCATTCACTACAGATATGAGTGATGAGGAAATGATCTCTTTAGCCCTGAAGATGGCAAAGCAGAGAAAGAATATCACCATTGAACAGTATGGACTGGCTGGTGAAGCATCTACGGAATACTGTCCTGCTCTGGATAACTATGCCAGTGTTGTCATCATCGACGATGAAGAACTGGAAGAAGCAGCACAGATGATCGAAGCAGTGTGCGAAGGGAGAAAGGAGGATTGATGAATCGTCAGATGTATATGAATGAAGTGTCTGTACGTATTGCACGTATGTGTACCTTCTATATTCTCTTCAGACTGCTGAATATGGTACTGTCATTTCCTTATGGCAGTATCATTTCTCTGCTGGCTTCTGCAGGGAGCTGGTGGATCGTTAAGTCATGCACGGATTTCCTGGGATTCTGTCTGGCAGCACATGCTTCATACGATACCAGGCATTCGGAAATGATCCCGGCTTGCGGGATGTCCGTGATACTGACCTTCTATATTCTGATCATGATTTACTGCAATACCGAATGGCAGATGATTGCCTTACGCACTGCAGTATTTCTCCTGGCAGAACTGGTTTCCCTGTGCACGGCAGTGGCAAAATACGAGCACACAATCAGAAAAGTCGAACGTAAAGAATGAAAGACAGCATCCCATACAGGATGCTGTTTGTCGTATATGCTGTTATGCCTTCATACAAGCTCGTACATAGTGTACCGGCATGAACTTGATGGGATATTCACCCTTTGTGAATTCTACCTTTGCGACCAGTTCCTGCGGGCTTGTATAGATGTTTCTGATGATGCCTGCACCATAGTCAGGATGATGCAGCTTCTGATCAATGAGCGGATGAGAGACAACATTCATCATCGGCATTCTTTCATCGTAGGGCGGTGTATATACCCAGTACTTGCCAATCGCACGGGAAGTACTGTCCCAGCTGTCTACAATCTTATAGGATGTTCCTTCTTCATCTGTTAAGGGAAGTACAGCTACAACATGATTTCTGCCGGAATATGCAAAGATTCTCTCATTGGCATGACATGTCAGATTCATGATGTCGCAGAATGTTCTGCCATCGACATTTTTGAAATTCTGACGCTGCGGTTTCATCGGACGGAAACCGCGGCTGTACAGGAGCCTGGTGAAGACATCCGGAGAGTTCAGTGTCGTATTTGTATAATCACACGCTTCAGCTAAAGCATCAATCGCCTGATCCCAGGTGATATTCAGAACACTGCTGACTGCACGGATGACACAGTCTCCGATCGGACGATGATCAGGATTGGCCTGATAACCGAACAGACAGTCAGTAGAGGCTGCTACACTTCTCTGACCGCTGTAAGGACGAGGAACAGGCAGAACCTTAGGCGCATAACGCAGCGGATAACCTTCCTTGTAAGGAATCCATACTTCCTCAGGATGTACTCCCTGCATACGTAAGCCCTTGAAGGTATACTGACCATCTTCATAGACCATTGCAGAACAGCTTCCGGGATGTGTATCAGAGAACCTGATGACAGCATTGGGATGATCAGGGAATGTTTCTTCAATGAAGGCAATTACG
>JAZUHS010000154.1:0-33351 GCA_045641845.1 Bulleidia sp.
TCTGTTCAATGCGATTCAATTCATGCTTGGCTAAAAAGAAAAGGAGATAAAAAATGGCATTATTTGTATTTAACAGGAAAGCAAAAGAAAATGAAAACTCCTGCAAAACACCGGTAAAACCTGCATGTGCATGTAATGGAGACGTACCCGCTTATGAAGCGAAATCTGCATGCTGCTGCGGTGAAAGCAAGCAGATCAGCACCTGCTGCGAAGAGGCATACGGAATCCGCTCCATCAAAGTGCTTGGGTCTGGATGCAGAAGCTGCCATGAGGTGTATGAAAATGTTAAGAAAGCAATGAAAGAGCTTGCATTATCTGTAGAAGTTGAATACATCACTGACATGAATATAGTAATGGAATACGGTGTAATGAGTATGCCTGCTATTGTAGTGAATGAGCAAGTTGTTTCTATGGGAAAGATACTTAAGTCAGCCGAGGTGATCAAGCTGCTGGGAAAACTTGGCTATTAAGATAAAGCCAAACAGCACTCATCGTTCCGATCATCCAGCAAATCCGGGAAATGATGCGGTGAAACGCATGATAGAACAATCTGACTGATACCGGACTGTCAGCACTGATATAGTAAGAATCATGTAAACAGACTGTGTGCAGATACAGTCTGTTTTTATAATCATTCTGTAAAATTCATGCTTTTATACATGTTTTTCTTATATGAATCATGAAATTGATTATATAATTATGCCATGAGTGAACAGAAGAACAGTGATCGTCCGATTGATGCAGCTGCGACGGTGCACTATGAAAATCATGAGATTCCGCTGCGAATCAAAGAATATACAATGGCCATCGGCAAGGAAAAACCTCCGATTCCGCACTGGCATGATGACTTTGAACTTGTGCATATCGTTTCCGGAACAATGGAGTACAGAGTCAACGATGACCGTCTGATCATGTCTGCCGGTGATTTCCTTTTCGTCAATACGCGTGAAATGCATTATAACAAGCGTCATACCGAACAGCCCGTCACTGCCCAGTGCGTTCTGTTTCAGCCGAAGCTGCTGACACCCAATCCTGTGATTCAGCTGCGCTTTATTGAACCAATCTGGATCTCCGGTCCGTTTGAATATCTGTACTATCCCCGCAACACAGCACAGGCACAGAAGTGCAATGAGCTGATGCGTCAGATAGTAACTCTGAAGACAAATGCTGAACCCGGATATGAGCTGGAAGTCATCGGTCTGCTTCATCTGATGATGGCAGTGATCTTCCGTGATCTTGCCCCGGTTACTCCGGCAACACAGGGCATGTCTTATAATACTGACATTCTCAAGCGCATGATTTCCTTCATCTACCAGCACTATGGTGAAAAGATCACACTGAAGGATATCTCTTCTGCCGGCAATGTATCCACGCATAAATGCTGTGATCTGTTCCGTGAGTATATGAGTACAACTCCTGTCGACTTCCTGAACTGCTATCGTCTGGAAGTATCAACACGTCTGCTTGTATCTACGGAAATGAATATCGTCAGTATCGCTCAGCATTGCGGTGTAGAACAGGCTGCATACTTCTCAAAGCTGTTCAAAGACCGCTATGGTCTGACACCGCGAGAATACCGCCGCAGCCGCATTTCCCGCAATGCAGAATTAACACAGTAAACACAACAAAACTAAAAGCAATCGTCCCTTCGGTTCAGAAGTGATGATTGCTTTTTCATTTATTCCGTTTGCGTCTGACGCAGTTTCTTCAGGACATCCTTTGCCTGAGATGCCTGATCGTTATCAGGTTCACGGGCAATGTCGTATCTTGCGGAGATGTACAGTTCACGCAGTTCTTCGGATTCCTCACGAGGAACAGTATGTGACAGGACGCCATCTTCCAGCACATCACGGCTGGTGTCGCCTTCCTTGCGGACCAGTCCGCTTGTCTTGAGGATTTCCAGATACTTACGATAGGAACGGCGGATACTGCCGCGATTGCCCTTAAGACGTTCCGCAGGCTTGACCTTTTCACGGATGTATTCCACCTTACCTGTATCCAGCGGACGCTTCGGCTGCATATGAGATACTGTGTAATATACATATGCAACAATCAGAATCAGGACAACAGCGACGATGATGATGCGAAGCTGTGCAGAATATTTGAAGTCCAGATATTCGTACGCTTCACGGTAGTAATCATAGGTACCATCGATCTTGGATGTATCGATCTCAGGAATAATTGCCTGCAGATGCAGGTTCTTGAACAGCATTGTCAACAATGCCAGAACAACACTCAGAGCAGAGGCAAGTACATAAGCAGCACCATAAACAATGTTGATGATGATGTTCATGTAGATCCACCTGATCACTGCCATCATGCCTCTCCAGATGGCGGGCATGGTGATGATGCTGAGCAGACCGGCTGCGCCCATCAGAGACAGGATATTGTTCTTCTGGAAATCCAGATTGATCTCTGAACCGGGCAGACGCAGGGAACGCATCAGAGCTGCACCTGAACCTACAAACAGGAACAGGAAGGCAGGGATCGGCGTACCTGCATCAAAGATATAGGAGATCAGCAGGAAGAATACACCGGCAAACATACCTGCGTACAGGATCTTGCCGAAGGATTCATGTGCAGGTCTGAGATTTCTAAGACCTGCGACAGTCACGAAGAATGCAGGGAATAATACGAAGGCTATACCGTCAATATCATCCACCAGCAGCATCGGCAGATAGACCAGAGGCAGTACCAGCCATGACCACTTTCCGTATTTTCTGAGATAGCCATGCAGAATACCGGTGATCGTCATGCATGCAACGACAGCTGTAAACTGCAGTACTGTACCATGAGAGAAATAGGTGATACCGGCAATCAGACAGTAGATGCAGGCAATGGAGAAATTGTATAAACCTTCCAGGATCATCATAAGATTTCTCCTTCCGCCGCTACGGTATAAACCATACCGCCGGTCAATGCACTCAGTCTGCGGATTTCCGGATTCTGCTTCATACCTTCTTCAGGCACAATCACGATATAGCCGCTGGAACTGGAAACGCCATGCAGGATACGCTCGGTAACTGCTTCAAAGGCAATGGAAGTACCGTAGTTTGCTCTGCCGAGAATCTCCATGATACGTTCATAGTGAACTCTTCCCTGACCACCGGAGCCGCTGCTCTGCAGACCATTGGCACTGCGCAGATTGCCATTGGAAACAAAGGACCATGTAATATGACGGTCTTCCAGCATCTCTACGACTGTACGGGCACAGCTGAAGCACTTTTCCGCACTGTTTTCATCGGTGTTGTCCATATCCAGAAGTACAGCAACTGTATTTTCTGCTGTATGGTCAAACTGACGTACAGTCAGACGATTCAGACGTGCACTCTGTCCCCAGGCAATGCTCTTCATCGGTTCTCTGCCGGTGTAGTCCGCATAACCTGCTGTAATGACAGGATCTTCGAACAGCCATCTGCGTGCAGAAACATCACCGAAGAAACCGCCGATTGCGTCAGGCATATCATTCATTCGCATGCGCGGAGGCATGACAACAATGTCAGCCTGCTGCGAACGGGATGTAATTGTAGTTTTCAATCCGAAGAAGTCACCGGTTGTGATAAAGATATTGCCCAGCGTGAACCAGCCTCTATGTTCCGCCTTCATCGGCACCTTCAGAATCATTCGCTGATGGGGCATCAGGAAGATTGTCTCCACAACAGTGGTAGTACCGATCGTTTCACGGCAATGTGTCTTTGCCCATTCTTTATCACCGGGTATCAGACCCCTTGGAATGGAAAATGTCAGCTGCAGATAAAACAGAGGAAGCCAGCCATGGTTCTCTACTGTAATATTCAGTCCGAATTCAGAACCGGGTTCCGTCAGCTTTTCATCGAAAGCCGCCTTTACCTGCAGTTGCTCGTCCGGCTGGATCATGGAATAGCGTTCAAGCAGTACCACGGCAGCACAGAGAGTGAGAATAATCAGAACTCGCATCAAACGTTCTCCAGAGGCACTCTGATTCCTTCCAGCATTTCCGTCAGATACTTTTCAACATCACGTGTAGATCCGGAAGTACCGAGACGATGCGCAAGTACCGGAACAACCAGTGTCTTGATATCTTCCGGAATTACAAAGTCTCTGCCGTTGAATGCAGCTCTGACCTGAGCCGCATGGAACAGCGCGATGGCACCACGAGTGGAAGCACCGCATGTCAGACGGCTGGATGTTCTTGTTGTTTCGATAATATCCATCAGGTAAGCCATTGTTTCATCACTGATTGTTACCTCATGATATTCCTTCTTCATCTGCTGCAGTTCTTCTGCAGTCATTACCTGTTCCAGCTGAGCAATCAGGTCTGTTGCAGCAACTCTGCGCAGAACCTGCATTTCCTCTTCACGCTTCATGTAACCCAGAGACAGACGCATGAAGAAACGGTCCATCTGAGCTTCCGGCAGCGGGAAAGTACCATAGCTTTCCAGCGGATTCTGTGTAGCCATTACCATGAAAGGTTCAGCCAGTGCATATGTTGTGCCATCAGCAGTAATCTGATGTTCTTCCATCGCTTCCAGCAGGGAAGACTGTGTACGGGGAGTTGCACGGTTGATTTCATCTGCCAGTACAATGCTTGTAAACAGCGGGCCCTTGCGGAATTCGAATTCACCGATCTTCTGATTGTAGAAATTGATACCGGTCAGATCAGACGGCATCAGGTCAGGTGTGAACTGAATTCTCTTGAAGTCACCGCCAATGCTCTTGGCAAAGCTTCTCAGCAGCATAGTCTTACCGGTGCCGGGAAGATCTTCCAGCAGTACATGACCGCCGCAGATCAGGGAAATCAGTACCTTCTCAATTGCATCTTCCTTACCAACAATAACCTTACCGCAGTTTTCAACAATCTTATCTCTGCAGGATGTAAACAGTTTCTGATCCATAGTTTTTACCTCTTTTTCAATGTTTTGTATTATCGCATGTTTTTCCATGAAGAACGAAGAAAAAGCATACTCATATGTATAGATTATTCCACAAACGCTGCAGAATCATGAAAATGCATCCCCTTTTTCATCTGCTCTCTGCTTATCCAGGGGATGCATTCCGTCTTTTCTTACTGTTCCAGAAGAGATGCTGCTTCTTCATCCAGAATGAATGTAACATCCGGATGCAGCTGGAATACCGTGGAAGGATACTCCATTGAGATCTTCTGTGTCAGTACATCCTTAAGAATCTGTGCTTTATGCTTTCCGTTAACGATCACAATCAGTTTGCGTGCATGCATAACGGAACGAGGACCCATCGTAACGTAGTAGCACTGTTCAAAATGATCCACAGGTGTATAGCCTTCTTCCAGAACCAGACTATGCATATATTCCTGTGTGCAGTCCACCTTCACTGTCCAGTCTTCCAGGTGCGTGCGGTTGCGCAGATTACCGCAGAAGTGACCATCTCTGCCAAGCCCCATGATCATCAGATCCAGACCGCCGACGGATGCCAGATATGCATCATGATCCATGTAGTTATCCAGGGTCAGATAATGAATTCTTTCTTCTTCAATTTCAGCAGGAAGGAAGAACTGTTTATGGAGATTGCTCTGGGTAATGCCCATATCCATCGTCGGATTGGGAATTTCATCAAAGTTGTAATATGTCACATTGCGGAAATTGCCCTTCACCATCGGTGCCAGAATCTCATACATACGTTTCGGAGTTGTACCTGCAGTAATGGCAATATTCAGTTTTCTGTCCGATGCCGCAAAGGTCACAAAGCTGTATGCCGCAAGTGTGCTCATTTCCTCATAGTCTTTTCCCACAAGAACGCGGTATCCGGGAATATTCAGCTGTCTCATATTCTTTCTCCTTACTCTGTAATTACTCTGATTCCTTTTGTTTCCAGAGCTGTACGGGCCTTTTCACTGATACCCGCATCTGTAATGACAATACCGGGCTGCCCTTTCATGTTCATTGGTGTTGTCCCGGGATTTTCAAACTTTTCGCTTTCGGTCAGAACCACAACTGTTTCCGCCGAGTGAGCAATATCACGCACTGCCTGTGCACGCATCGGATCCTTGTTGGTGAAGCCGGTTCTTTCCGACCAGCCATCTGTTCCGATAAAGAAATACGGAACATTATAATTCGCAGCTGCATCCCTGACCATCGGGCCGACCAGGCATTGCGAGCCGCTCTGATAGATACCGCCCAGAAGGACGATCTGCACATCGGCATATGTGCGAATATAATCAGCGATAAAGGCGCTGTTTGTAATAATAGTCAGATTACGGCGTGAAGCTGCCAGTACCGATGCAAGCAACGCACAGCAGCTGCCGCTTTCGATCATAATCGTGTCGCCATCGTGAACCAGTTCAGCCGCACGTTCGGCAATCTTTTTCTTTTCATCATAATGATAGGCAAGTCTGCCGCTGATATTATCCATGCTGTTCAGTACAGCATAGCCATGGACTCTGCGGATAAATTCCTTGTTCTCCAGTTCATCCAGATCCTTACGGATGGTGACCTGAGATACTTCCAGTAGTTCAGACAGTTCCTTGACCTCAATCTTTTTACGAACAGCCAGAATATCCAGAATTCTGCCTGTTCTCTTATCTTTCCTTGCAGTCATAGATCACCTCAGAAGAAAGCACGGATACCATGATCAAGGAATACCTGCAGATAATCCTGCATCTCTTCCTTATGCAGTGCAGTGACATCATGATACTGGTACTCCTGATCCAGCATATCATATTTGTTTTCACCGAACTGATGGAACGGCAGCAGCTGACATTCCTCTGCACCGACATACTGCAGCTTCAATGCCAGTCCTTGTGCATCTTGAAGAGAATCATTGAAACCGGGGATGACCGGAATACGGGGGAGCACTTTCTTTCCCTTTGCAATCGCAAGCTTCATATTCTCTGCTGTCAGATCATTGGTCACACCGGTACCTTCCTGATGCTTCTTCGGATCATAATGCTTCATATCAAAGAGCATGTAATCAATGTTCTCAATGACACGTTCAAATACTTCCCTGCTCGCAAAACCAGTTGTCTCACAGCATGTATGAAGACCTTCTTCCTTTGCGGCTCGATACAGTTCAATCGCAAACTCAGGCTGTGCCAGCATCTCACCGCCGGACAGTGTGATACCGCCGCCGCTTTCCTCATAGAATACTTCATCCTGCATGACAACATCGATCACTTCCTGAACGGTCTTGATTTCACCTTCCACCTGCAGAGCTCTTGCCGGACACTCCGCAACGCAGGTACCGCAGTCTCGGCATAATGAATAATCAATATGGATATGATCATCGTGAATGGATACAGCATGATTCACACATGCATCGATACAGTGCAGGCAATGCTGACAGGCTTTGCTGTCCCACACAACCTGCTTTCTTACCAGCTGGCTTTCCGGGTTAGAGCACCATCTGCATCTGAGCGGACATCCTTTCAGAAATACGACTGTACGGATGCCGGGACCATCATTCACACTGAATTTCTGGATATTGAAGACAATGCCTGTACGGCTTCGATCTGCTTTTTTCATAGTTTCACCTCGCATTGAAATCATAACATATAATTTACAGAATTTGATATATAAACTTTCATTCGTAAGTTTATTTATTTTATTCAAAATAATTATTGACACCTGTTCATCCAAAATCTATAGTGAAACCGTAAGAATTAAAGGAGGTCCTATGGAAAATACACCCCACTTCGGAAACCTGACACCGCGTATGCAGGCCTTCCGTGAAGAAGTACTGGATGAAAAGCCCTATATTGATGCAGAGCGCGCTGTGATTGCGACTGAAGTATACAGAGCAAATCAGAACCAGCCCCGTGTCATGATGCGTGCTCTGATGCTGCAGAAGATTCTGGAAAAGATGTCCATCTATATTGAAGACAAGACTCTGCTGGCAGGCAATCAGGCCACAAAGAACAAGAATGCTCCGATCTTTCCTGAATACACAATGGAGTTTGTGATCAACGAACTGGATCTGTTCGAGAAAAGAGATGGTGATGTCTTCTACATTACAGAAGAAACCAAGCAGCAGTTAAGAGAGATTGCTCCGTTCTGGGAAAACAATAATCTGCGTGCCCGCGGCGGTGCGCTGCTGCCGGAAGAAGTGGATGTCTTCATGGAAACAGGTGTCTTCGGTATGGAAGGCAAGCTGAATGCAGGTGATGCGCATCTGGCCGTCAACTACAAGCGAATCCTGGAAGAAGGTCTGCACGGATATGAAGAAAGAACAAGAACTCTGAAGAGTGCTCTGGATCTGACTGATATTGATGCCATTGATAAGAATGTATTCTATAAGGCAGTCCTGATTGTTATTGATGCTGTTCATCAGTTTGCCCTGCGCTACAGTGCTCTGGCTGCTGAAATGGCTGAAAAGGAAACAGATCCTGTACGTAAGGCAGAGCTGGAAGAAATGAGCCGTGTATGTGCACGTGTTCCTTATGAACCTGCTTCTTCCTTCCGTGAAGCTGCACAGTCTGTATGGTTCATCCAGCTGATTCTGCAGATCGAATCCAACGGTCATTCCCTAAGCTACGGCCGCTTTGACCAGTACATGTATCCTTATTACATCAATGACATCAGAAATGGTGTGATTACAGAAGCAGAAGCTCTGGAAGTGCTGACTTGCCTGTGGATCAAGACATTAACAATCAATAAAGTACGTTCCCAATCCCATACACTAAGCTCTGCCGGCTCTCCGATGTACCAGAATGTCACAATCGGCGGACAGACTACAGACCATCAGGATGCTGTCAATGAACTGAGCTTTCTGGTTCTGCAGTCCGTTGCCCAGACAAGACTGACACAGCCGAATCTGACTGTTCGCTATCATAAGAATCTGAATAAGCATTTCTTTGATGAATGCATTGAAGTCATGAAGCTTGGCTTCGGCATGCCTGCACTGAACAACGATGAGATCATTATTCCTTCTTTCATTAACTGGGGTGTTAAGGAAGAGGATGCCTATAATTACAGTGCGATCGGCTGTGTCGAAACAGCTGTACCCGGCAAGTGGGGATACAGATGTACAGGTATGTCCTACATCAATTTCCCCCGCGTTCTGCTGTGCACAATGAACAATGGTGTGGATCTTACTACAGGCAAGCGTTTCACCAAGGGTTATGGCTTCTTCACCGAAATGAAGAGCTACGATGAACTGCTGGCTGCCTGGGATCAGACCGTCAGAGAAATGACACGTTACAGTGTTATCGTTGAAAATGCGATTGATAAGGCTTCCGAACGCGATGTGCCGGATATCCTGTGCTCTGCCTTAACAGATGACTGCATCGGCAGAGGCAAGACCATCAAGGAAGGCGGTGCGGTCTATGACTTCATCTCCGGTCTGCAGGTAGGTATTTCCAACATGGCAGACAGTCTTGCGGCAATCAAGAAGCTCGTCTTTGAAGAAAAGAAGATTACAGCTGAACAGCTGTGGAATGCGATTCTGGATGACTTCAGTTCTGAAGAGAACCGTAAGATCCAGGATATGCTGATTAATGATGCTCCTAAGTACGGCAATGATGATGACTATGTAGATCAGCTGGTCGTTAAGGCTTATGACTCTTATCTTGATGAAATCAAGAAGTACCCTAATACCCGTTATCACAGAGGTCCGATTGGCGGTATCCGTTATGGCGGCACTTCTTCCATCAGTGCCAATGTCGGTCAGGGCATGGGTACATGTGCGACACCGGATGGACGTAAGGCTTTTGAACCACTGGCGGAAGGATGCTCTCCTCAGCATAATGCAGATAAGCATGGTCCGACAGCAGTATTCAAGTCTGTATCCAAGCTGCCTACAGAAAAGATTACAGGCGGTGTTCTGCTGAATCAGAAGATGACTCCGCAGATGCTTTCCACTGAGGAAAACAAGCAGAAGCTGGAAATGGTCATCCGTGCTTTCTTCAATAGACTGCATGGCTATCACGTTCAGTACAACATCGTTTCCAGAGAAACACTGATTGATGCTCAGCAGCATCCTGAAAAGCACAAGGATCTGATTGTCCGCGTTGCGGGCTACAGTGCCTTCTTCAATGTCCTGTCCAAGAAGACGCAGGACGATATTATCGGCAGAACTGAGCAGTCATTATAAGGAGAAACTGAAATGAAGTTATTTATTGATCATGCAGACATTAATGAAATCAAGCGTATCTACGATCTCTATCCGGTAGATGGTGTTACAACAAATCCTTCTATTCTTGCAAAGGCAGGTAATGATCCCATCGCAACCGTAAAGGCAATCAGAGAATTCATCGGTCCTGATGCGATCCTGTTCGTACAGGCTCTGTCCTTAACACCGGAAGGAATGATCGCTGATGCACATATGATTACTGAAACTTTCGGTAAGAATACAATCGTCAAGATTCCCAGTGTTCCCAACGGCTTCAAGGCTATGATGGCACTGAAGAAGGAAGGCATTCAGACATGTGGCACAGTTGTCTATACACCTATGCAGGGGTATCTGGCTGCTAAGGCCGGTGCTTCCTATGTCGCCCCTTATGTTAACCGTATCGATAACATGGGTTATGACGGTATTAAGGTTGCCAAGGAAATCCATGATATCCTCGTTAAGAACAACATGGATTGTGATGTACTTGCGGCTTCCTTTAAAAACAGCCAGCAGGTGCTCGAACTGGCTGAATATGGTATTGGTTCCAGTACTGCTGCCCCCGATGTCATTGATGGCTTCGTAAAGAATCCTGCGATTGACAGTGCAATTGACGCATTCATCAAGGATTTCGAGAAGGCTACCGGCGTTACAGCCATGACAGATCTTCTCTGATCAACAGACCTCTTGGGCCTGCTGTGCATAATGTACGGCAGGTTTTTTTGACAGATGCAGTGTGAATGTACTGCCATGCATAGGGCTGCTCTGTACATCAATATAGCCTTTATGGAGTTCAGCCCCCAGTTTCACAAGATTCAGCCCCAGACCATATCCCGAACACTTATGAGTGCTTATTTCCGTACGGTAGAAACGCTGGAAAATGCGGGTCAGGTCTTCTTCCGAGATGCCGATTCCTTCATCTGATATCCGGATCAGAACTTCTTCTGCTTCTTCACACAGATCGATCATTACCTTTCCTCCTGCAAAACTGTACTGTATTGCATTGCGGATCAGGTTGAAAACCATCTGAATCAGAATCGTTGTATCTGCTACAAGCATCACTTCCTGCTGTCTTCGATACTGCAGTTTCACCTCTGCCGCAGAGGCTTCCGGTTCCAGTTCATCAACAATATCTGCCAGCAGCTGTGATGCATCAGTTTCTTCAAATACCGGTTTAATGACTCCCTTTTCCATCTTGCCTACTGTCAGTAACATCTGGATCAGATTTGTCAGATGTTCTGTACGATCATGAATCATCTGCAGTTCATGCCTGAGTTCATTGGAAATATCATCCATCTCAAGACAGTATTCACAATGATTCATAATGGAAGCTAAAGGCGATCGCATTTCATGCGCTGCATCTGATGTGAACCTGGTTTCCATTTCAAAAGAGATTTCCAGTTTTTCCAGCATCTGATTAATTGTATTCTCCAGTTCATGGAACTCTTTGCATGAGTTTTTTGTCTTTACACGCTCCCGCAGATGCTTACCTTCTGTAATGCGTGTTGTCTGGTGAATTACATCATTCAATGGTTTGAGAAACATATCCATCAGTACATGCGCAAAGACAAGCAAAAGCAGGATCATGAATCCCTGCAGAATCAGGGCTGTATTGATACCGTAGTGAATCGCAGAAGCGAACTCTGCAAAACGGCAGATTCCGCGCAGATAATAGCGTCCACCATCCATCTGACAGAGATATTTATCATAGTAGACATATCTGTGTGTGCCGAAACGTACGAAATGCGGTTTGCCCTGTGTAATCGGGATTGACTGAAAGCCATCCGGTTCCATACCTTCAATCCGATTTCCATCCTTATCCAGAATGCAGAAGAAGTTGCCTTCCTTATACCAGAGATCATTTTCCAGATCTTCATCATCAAAGCCATAACGGTAATGCTCTGCCAGACGATCTGTTTCAAAAATCAGACCGGGATATTTTCCGGAGAAATCAGAGATCGAACTGCCCTTCACCATATGATGAAGATAGGAAGTATGCTCTGCCATTCCTCGCACAAAAAATACAGCACCATCATCTGTATCTACCTGTACATCCAGTATGTACATCGAGCGATCATCTTTATCGATATCGTAGATTTTCCCTTCATGAAAAGGAATATCATTCAATATTTCCTTCTCTTCACCGGCAAGAAGATTGCCGTCTTCATCATGAATGTTTACGGAGATGTTGTAATCATACTGTCCGGAATAATGGGGAAAGTTCAAGTCATTGATGCAGTCCTCGGCAACACCGTATACTGCCTCTGCCAGAGCCTGCTTCAGCTGTAAAGACGCATAACGATAGGAAGCTGCGACAACCACAGCCAGGGATATGCAGAGAATGCATAAGGAAACACTTCCGGTCCATAGCAGGACATTGTTTTTCAGGGAATAACCAGATTTGAATAGACGCATAACAGAATCCTCGGATTTAATAAATCTCCATTAATTCTATGAAACAGGACAGCCGATACAGGTTGCCCACAAATGGGTTATGCATATCAAATTCTGATGTCAAAATATATGCCGCAATTGTTAACGGTACTCTGCACAATTACAAAAAGTTGTGTATTATCCACTGTTTATTGAAATGCACGGATATGTCAGCGTTTTCAGAAAACTTTTCATAAATTTGTTGACAAGGAATGAAAATCCTTGCATTAAGACATTTCCAAACAGTTGTCTCGTGAATATAATTCTATCTATACGTTCGGAACACACGCCTTTCCGAAGTCTGGAGGCTCTATGTTGAATGAAATGAAATACGCTGTTGCTCTTTATCGTGAAGGAAGCTTCTCCAAAGCGGCACGCAGTCTGTTTATCTCTCAGCCCGCATTAAGCTCTGCTATCCGCAAGCTTGAAAATGAAGTGGGAATTCCGCTGTTTGACCGCAGCACTTCGCCGATCCGTCCTACTGAAGCAGGTCTTTTCTATATCAGATCTGTACAGCAGGTTCTCGCCATAGAGCAGAATATGAATGAGTATTTCGAAAGTATACGCAGTCTTGAAAATGGTTCTCTGACAATCGGCACAACTACTTTCTACTGCTGTTATTCACTGCCTCTGCATCTGAAGCCGTTCTCTTCCAAATATCCGGATCTGCATATCAATCTGGTGGAAGACACAACGAATTCTTCTTTATCCGAACGTCTGATGAAAGGCGATCTGGACATGGTTCTTACCAGCAATCCTGCAACATTCGAGGATTTCCAGAAACAGTTCTTTACAAAGGAATATCTGGTTCTTGCCGTTCCTTCTTCTTATTCTGTCAATGATAAGCTGAAGGCATCTGTGCTTTCCTATGATGATGTTCTGGCAGGAAAGCATAAGCTTTCTTCTACTCCCGGTATTTCCCTGAAGGAACTGAAAGACCTGCCGTACATTTCCCTGCGTCAGGAGAGTGATCTGTACCATCGTTCCATGGATCTGTTTACCAATGCCGGCATCACACCGAATATTCATACATATACGGACCAGATGCCCACTTCCTATTACATGACTTATTACGGATACGGCTATTCCATCATCCGTGATACCACACTGAATATCGTACCGATCCCTGCGGACAGTGACCCTTCCAAAGTTGTCTTCTACAAGATTGATGATCCGCTGGCCATCCGCGATATCTACTTCTACTACCGCGATCTGCTGTATCAGTCAGAAGCAGTAAGAAGCTTCATCAAGTATACTTCCGAGACAGAAGCTGCCAAGGAAGGACCCACAACAAAATAACCCAAAAAAAAGGTACTGAGTTTGATTTCTCAGTACCTTTTTCAGTTTCAGCGCTTAATCAGAAGAACAGCAACGTCATTGACATTTGTGCCTGTAGCACCTGTCATGATCAGACCGTCTGTCAGCTTCAGTGCATTGTATGCATCATTGTTCTGCAGAACATCGAAGATTTCGATACCCTGAGCCTTTAATGCTGCATATGTTTCACCATCTGTATAACCGCCGGCTGCGTCTGTAGGTCCGTCTGTGCCATCAGAGCCAACAGAGAATACTGCTGTATCCTTCAAACCGGAGATTCCGACTGCAGCAGCTAATGCCAGTTCCTGGTTTCTGCCACCCTTGCCCTTGCCTGTCAGGTGAACAACTGTTTCACCGCCGGCGAGGAAAGCCATGCTTTCTGTTGTATCGGCATAGCTCTTGGCAATGGCTGCCAGGAAGGAACCTGCTTCTCTTGCCACACAAGTCAGCTGGTCTGTCAGATATACAGGCTTATAGCCGAGTCTTTCAGCTTCTTCACCCGCAGCAGCACAGAGGTTCTTTACACTGCCTGTGATCATTGTCTCAACATTTGTCAGTTCCTTAGGTGTCTCAATTGCCAGCTTAGCTAGAGCATCTTCAGACATTGTCAGATGATACTTATCAACGATTGCCTTAGCCTGTTCACATGTTGTGGAATCCGGATATGCAGGTCCGGAAGCGATCATATCCAGCGGATCACCGAGGATGTCACTCAGCACGATGCTGAAGACATGTGCCGGTGCACAGATCTGTGCGAACTTGCCGCCCTTTACAGCGGACATACGCTTACGGATTGTATTGATCTCAGTGATATCAGCACCGCATGCCATCAGCTGGCCTGTGATATCAGCGAGTTCTTCCTTGGCGATCACGGGCTTTTCGAATAAAGCAGAACCACCGCCGGAGAGCAGGAAGAGAACTGTATCGTTCTCTGTCAGATCGGATACAGCCTGCAGAGCCTGTTCCGTTGCAGCGTAGGAGTTATCATCCGGAATCGGATGACCTGCTTCGTAGCAGCGCATGTGCGGGATTTCGCCCTTTACATGATCATATTTTGTTACAACCACACCATCATCAATGCGGTCACCCAGAATATCTGCAGCAGCCTTAGCCATCTGCCAGCCGGCCTTACCTGCAGAAACTACGACTACCTTGCCTTCACCGAATTCCTTGCCGGATAAAGCTGATGCAACAGCTTCATCAGGAAGTACCTTCTGAATGGAAGCACGGATAATCTGATCAGCGTCCTGTCTTAATGTCATACTACTTACCAATTAGTGCAGGAACAGAGTGAGCAGGAAGATGAATACGATGGAGCAGATACCCATAACCAGAGTAACTGCAGTCTGTGTCTTATAACCCTGATCAGGTGTCATGTCACCGAAGTTAGTAACAACCCAGAAGTAGGAGTCGTTTGCGTGAGATACTGTCATAGCACCTGCACCGATAGCCATTACGCAGAGAACAGCCATTACAGGAGAAGACATACCTAACGGTTCGAGCAGAGGTGCCATGATACCGGCTGTTGTTGTGATAGCAACAGTGGAGGAACCCTGAGCAGACTTCAGAATTGCTGCAATAACGAACGGGAAGAAGATACCGATTGTCTTTAATGTAGAAGCATTTTCTGTGATGAATGTTACCAGAGATGTGGAAGAGATGATCTTACCAAGAACTCCGCCGGCAGCAGTTACGAACAGAATCGGACCAACTGTCTTCAGAGTGTCATCAGTCAGCTTGTAGAGCTTGTCTGTCATATTGCAGGAAGCCAGCAGGATGATACCGAGGAGAACACCAACAGCCAGGGCGACGATCGGAGTACCGAGGAATGTGCAGACTGTCTTCAGGCCGCCTGTCCAGCCAGCCATAGAAGCTACGGAAGAGAGAGCCATCAGGATAATCGGAACGATGATCGGAGCAAGAGAGAGACCCTTGGAAGGAAGCTTGCCATAGGAAGCAACGAGTTCTTCGTAAGTCTGTACTACTTCATCCTTTGTCAGTTCGTCAGCGGACTTAACTGTCTTACCGATGAACTTAGCATAGATGTAAGCACCAATCAGAGCAGGGATACATACCAGAGTACCAAGACCCATAACCAGCAGGAGGTTGTTGCCAACGCCTAATGTATTCGCAGCAGCGATAGGACCCGGTGTCGGCGGAATGAATACATGAGCTGTATACAGACCTGCAGCCAGACATACTGTCATTGCAACGGAAGAAGCACCTGTGCGCTTAACCAGAGCCTTACGGATCGGGTTCAGAACGACGAAGCCGGAGTCGCAGAATACGGGAATAGCTACTACCCAGCCCATAATTTCAATTGCGAGTTCAGGATTCTTTTCACCAACGATACCTACAACGATATCAGCCAGTGTGAGTGCAGCACCGGTAGCTTCCAGGAAGGAACCGATCATTGCACCGAAGATAATTACGATACCGATACTTGTGAATGTACCGGAAAAACCGGAGCCGATTACAGAAGCGATGCCGCTGATCTTAGCGCCTTCAGCGTTCACTGTATCGACGAGCGGAATTCCGCCTACAATACCAAGGACGAGAGAAACCAGTAAGATGGAAAGGAACGGATGTACCTTGAACTTACTGATGAGCAGAATCATGACGATGACTGCTACAACGAAAAAAACAAGAAATGGAATGCCTGTCATAAATTATAATCCCCCTAACTAGACAAGTTCTTGTCGGTGAAACTTATAAAGTAATCTTATCTGTTCATGTAAGCGCATTCAATCGATTATTCCGCAAACCCAGACATTATAAGTATTTTCGTATAATGATTATAAGTCTTCATAACATCATTCATTAAGTGAATATCGTAATTTTGCTTAGCTTTACGTCAAATTCATGCATGCCTGAAAACAGACTTCTGAGAGTATTCTCCGCGGGCATCAGAAAAGGGCACACATTCATCATGTATGCCCGCATGTTTTCCTTCGCTTTGTTCAGAAAAATCAGTTCAGACCTGCTTCTGTCATAGCAGCCTTGGCAGCTTCCAGAATTGCTTCGGAAGTAACTGTAGCGCCGGATACTGTATCAACTTCAATGGAATTCTTTTCTACCATTGCACCGGGCAGTTCATCCAGTGCCATTGTACCGATTCCGGGTGTTTCGCTGTCACCGACTGCAACTACATCTGTAATTACACCATCTGTCAGAGTGATTGTAACAGTAACGTCACCGCCAAGACCCTGCGCTGTACCGCTGAATTCACCGGATACAGGACCGTCTGCCTTCTTCGGCTTGTTCAGTGCCGGTAATGCACCGAGCACAACAGCTACAACGAACAGACCTGCCACTGCAGCTTTAGAATACTTTTTAGTCTCCATAGATTATTTCCTCCACTTCTATATATTGACCCACTTATATTTGTACCACAAAGACTGCCATATGTTGCAAATAACGTTGTTAAACTCTTCACTTTTGAAAAAGAAAAGGACCCTCATGCAGATTTGCACGGGGATCCTTTGTACAGTTAATCCGATTATTCAGCGAATGCGGAAGCGGACTGACCGGCAATACGGCCGAAGACTACAAAGTCTGCGACAGCGTTACCGCCGAGTCTGTTAGCACCGTGTACACCGCCTGTAACTTCACCGGCAGCGAAGAGACCAGGAATAACATCGCCGGCTGTAGAAACAACTTCAGCGGATGCATTGATCTTCAGACCACCCATTGTGTGGTGGATACCGGGCTGAACCTTGATTGCATAGTAAGGTGCAGCATCCAGAGGATTAGCGAAGGATGTACGGCCGAAGTCAGGATCGGAACCGGCAGCGACATAGCCGTTCCATGTTTCCATTGTCTTTGCAAATACAGCAGCGTCCATGCCTACAGCTTCAGCCAGTGCTTCATATGTATCGCCCTGAGCGGAATAGCCATTCTTGATGTAACCCTGGATAACAGCAGAAGCATCAGCCATCTTCTGGTCGATGATCAGCCAAGCGTAACCGCCTTCCTGTTCGTTTTCAGCATTGGATACAGCATCTCTTGTGCCAACTTCATCGAAGAAACGTTCGCCTGTCTGATTTACCAGAATCGCACCATCGCCACGCAGACCTTCAGTGATCAGATGAGCATTGCCATCATCGTCTACATGTACTGTAGGATGCAGCTGGATCTGGTCCATATCAACTGTAGCAGCACCGACTGCTTCAGCCATTGTGATACCCTGACCCTGAATACCGGCAGCGTTTGTTGTGATGTAGCCATCCAGAATCGGATTCTGCGCCTTAACCATATCGTTGTTAGCACCGAAACCGCCGGCAGCGATGATCACAGCCTTGGCATTGATTGTTACTGTGTTGCCTTCAGCACCCTGTGCAACAATACCTGCAGCCTTGCCATCAGCCATGATGATTTCTGTAGCTGTTGTCTTGTACATTGTCTTAACGCCCATGTCGTTCATCTTTGTTTCCAGAATCGGAACGATATAAGCACCAACGGAGATTGTCTTGCCTTCAGCGTTGACAGGTCTGTGGATTCTCTTAACGGATGCACCGCCGAATGCACCAACAGATGTCAGATCAGCGCCAACGGAGGACAGCCAGTCGATGGCATCAGCGGAGTTTTCAACCAGAGCCTTGACCAGAGTCATGTCATTGATTGCCTTACCGCCGATCATTGTATCGAGTTCGAACAGTTCTTCAGAATCGAAGTAACCTTCAGGTGCAGCCTGGTAAGCATCCCACTGTTCCTTAACTGTCGCAGTCAGAGCTGCTACATCAGCGTTATCCTGATACTTTTCAGCAGATGTGAATACCTTTTCAACACCGGCTGTTTCAGAGAATTCATTCTTGTCCTGCAGAGCTGTCTTAGCTGCATTCATACCACCTGTGGAACGAACGGAGTTACCGCCGCCTACATCCTGGGATTCTACAACAATAACAGACTTACCTGCTTCAGCAGCGACGATCGCAGCTGTCATACCGGCACCGCCGGCACCGACGATAACAACGTCAGCTTCTTCTGTGATGTCTTCTGCTTCACCTGCAGCTTCACCAGAAGCAGGAACGAGATCTTCAGGCTTGAGGCCTGCTTCAGCCAGAGCTGCCACAGCAGCTTCAACAACTGCAGTAGAAGTAATTGTAGCACCGGAAACGGCGTCTACCTGTACTGTGTTGCCGGCAACCATCATACCGGGCAGTGTTTCCAGAGCCTTAGTACCGATACCGGGTGTTTCATCCGGTCCTTCTGCAACGACATTAGTGATAACACCATCTGTCAGTGTCAGAGTAACCGTAACCTCGCCGCCAAGACCCTGTGCTGTACCTTTGAATTCACCGGAAACAGCACCGCCATTGGAAGATTCAGCGGGCTTTGCGCAGCCGGGCATACCGCCCAGCAGCAGTGCCACTGCAAACAGACCTGCTACAGCAGCCTTTCCATACTTATTCTGATTCATTTTTGACCCTCCCTATGAACCACATATAGTTTTACCACACTTGTGAAAGTTTTGCTTATATCTATACATGAATGTTAAGAATTAGTGAATATAAAAAAAACGGAAGGACTTACCCTCCCGCTTATTCCACACTCTTGAGACTTTCGACCATCCGGATCGCATGCAGACGACGGCGCATGGAAAGATTCACCAGCACACCGAACAGTACGGTCAGTCCCACTGAAATCATCATGGAACTTGGATTGACGGAACGTCCGAACATGATGTAGTCCATTTCCACCGTTAACATAATCGTCGAATGCAGCCAGATCCCAAGTGGTACACCGGCAACGGCACCGAAGAAAGTCAGGATGTTGTTTTCCTTGTAGATGTAGCTTTCAACTTCATTGCGGCGGAAACCCAGTACCTTTAATGTCGCAATCTCACGCTGACGTTCACTGATGTTGACGTTGATCAGATTGCCCAGTACGACAAAGGCTAAAGCCATGGATGAAATGATGATTGTCCAGACGATGATATCCAGACTCTTTACCATCGTATCAAAGCGCTCCAGTGTAGCTTCGTGGAATTCCAGACCATCAATACCTTCCGTATCCGCCAGTTTCTTCTGTACGGAATGAACTGCTTCCTCACTCGATGCCGTAATCGCAAGAGCTCTTGATACCGGCAGCTCACCGACAGTTCTTTCATAATAGTCACGGGTCATAAAGACGCAATGGAAGATATACATCTCGGTAATCGCAGACACTTCAACCGTATGCTTTCTGCCTTCTTCATCCTTGATTTCAATCGTATCACCGACTTTAACACCGGCACGTTCCGCCAGCTTTTCGTTGATGATTGCACCATCATCCGTCAGCTGCAGAGGATGATGTCCTTTACGTGTACGCAGATCATAGGTATTTACAATATCCTCACCGTTTTCATATATCTGAACCCGGACAGAGTCACTGCTGTCATTTTTGCCGTAGGCATCGGAATTGAAGTCATAGAACAGCATTGCCAGATCAATCTCATCATCTGCTTCAATTTCTCTTCTTAACTTCTCTGCTTCTGTATCCGAAAGACTGTCTTCGATATAAACCAGACCATCATACTGCGTGATTTCGTTGTAGTGTTTGCCGACCATGCCGGAGATGGAATCCTTGATGCCAAAACCTGTTACCAGCAGTGCTGTACAGCCGGCAACACCGGCAACAGTCATAATGAAGCGGCTCTTATAGCGGACAATGTTGCGGATGGTTACCTTCCATGTAAAGGAGATACGGCTCCAGATGAAGGTAATCTTTTCCAGTAACATATTCTTGCCCAGCTTGGGAGACTTCGGTCTTAACAGCTGTGCAGGTACTTCGACCATGTCCTTGCTGCAGGCAAACCAGGTAGTCATTGACATTACAGCCAGGAAAGCCGCATCGGTTAACAGCACCAGCCACCACTGTACAGACAGCTTCACCGGCGGCAGAATGTACATCATACGCCAGGTGTTGTAAATGACTAACGGGAAGGTTGCCATACCGACAATGACACCGATCACTTCGCCAAGCAGCGTTGCTGCACCGGAATAGATCAGATACTTGCCTGCACACTGCAGACGTGTATAGCCCAGTGCACGCAGAACACCGATTTCACCACGCTGTTCATCGACAGTACGGGCCATCGTTGTCAGACATACCAGTACTGCTACCATCAGGAAGAAGAACGGGAAGATACGTCCGATCGCTGCCATCTGCTTGATCGTGGAATCATATGTTACAGTCGCATAATGCTGACGGCGGTTCAGTACCGTCCATTCACCATCAGCGAGCTCATCAATGGTCTTCCTGGCATCTCTGAGCTTTTCCAGTGCTTCATCCAGAGTTTCACGTCCCTCTTTCTTTGCATCCTCCAGCTCTTTTCTGCCGTCTTCATATTCAGCGATACCTTCGTCGAGACTCTGCTGGCCTTTACGTACCTCTTCCCAGCCATCGTCGATCTTTTTCTTTCCCTTTGCGATTTCTTCGTTCAGAGTTCTTTCGCCATCCAGCAGTTCCTGCTGCTTTGCCAGTACATCTTTCTCCGTATCTGCCAGTTCATTGAGCGAACGGTCAATCACAGTGTTATATGCCTGATCAGTACGGTTATGTGCATTCTTCAAAGCTTCATTCTTTGCGTTCAGTTCCTGCTGCTCTTCTTCCAGACGTTCATGAATCGCACGGCGCAGATCACCGACTGTATGAATACTGCCGTCTTCATTGAGATGCAGACGGTCAATGATCTCCAGCAGTTCACGGCCAAAGGCAGTATAAAGTGCCGGGTTCATTGCCAGTACAGAATCCGGTGTTTCTTCCTTGATTGTGACAATGCGGTCACGTATACCCTGCAGGATCAGTTTTTCCACGGCATTGTCACTTGTTTCCAGACTTTCATCAATTCTGGTGAGTGCTTCATCCAGCGCGGCACCAACACTTTCAAAGGACTCAATGCGATCCATCGGAATACGATCAAGAAGATCCAGAATCTCATCACGATGTTCCATGAGATAGTCAATATTCACATCGTCATAGCCATCCGGAAGCACACGGTCAAGACCTGTGAGTACTGCTGTTTCTTCACGCAGTTCGCCCATACCTTCCTGACATTCCGCTTCTGCTGCCTCTGCCTCAGTGATTTCCTTCTTTTCTGCATCTGTCGCCATATCCATGACAGCATCACGAATCTGCGCCAGACCGTCTTCCAGCATTTCCTGTGTATCCTTAAGTTCAGTGATCATGCTGTCAGTACTGTTCAGCAGTTCTCCGGCAGTCTTATTACGCCAGTCAGGATCCAGCTGATCCATGGCTTCAGTAATCTCAGATACATCATCAATCTGAGAAATCAGATCATTCACAGGCATATCTGCAGGCAGTAATTCAAGAATGGTATGCATCATCTCCAGCATGGACAGTGCCTCATCCACCTGTACCTTGCCATCACTTGCCTGCTGTCTCTTATCCTTCAGATCTTCCAGCTGCTTTCTGCCATCCGCAATCTGTTTCAGACCTTCTTCAATCTGTGCCTTACCGTCTTCAATCTTCTGACGATTCTCACGTTCCTGTTCATTCAGTTCACGTTCTCCTGAAAGCAGAAGTTCAATGCTGTCTTCCAGCTGTTTTTTGCCATCTTCAATTTCCTGTTCAGCATCCTTCAGCTGCTGCTCGGCATCAGCGATCTTTTCGTTATATTCCTTCTCACCATCACGATATTCACGCAGACCGTCATTGTATTCTTCCAGTGCCTTCTGCTTGATGGCCTGGAAATTTTCCTGCTGCTGTGAAATCGCAAAGGCTTCCACTTCTTCTTTCACTTCATCCGCATAGTCAAAGTAGGCATCGCTGAAGGCATCATAAGACGCACCGTCTTTTGCCAGTGCATCCACCTGCAGGAAGTATTCACTGCAGAATGCTTCTTCCGGAATATAGAGATATGTACGGATCGGACGGTTGCTTAAAGTACTGTTCTCCTTTGTCATATTCATATACAAAGGCGTATCGATCATACCGACAATTGTGACTTCATCTACGTCCATGAAAGTATCCAGATCATTGTCCGGACGGCTCAGCTGAACCTTGGAGCCGATGCTGAAACCGCGGGTAATTGTCGTACCTGCTTCCGATAATGCTTCATATTTGTTCTCAGGCATTCTGCCTTCTCTGATCTTGAACTGATTCAGCTTCTGATCTGAGGAAAAGGAATGTACACGAGTCACAGCAGAAGTCTGTCCCTGGGTGACAATGACATCCGCAAAGTAGGAACCTTCCACTTCACTGAGTACATCCAGACTCTTTAAGGCATCAATATCTTCCTGACGGAAACCGTAGTTGGAATATACTGTGATATCCTTCAGACCATAGGCATCATCATAGACATCAACACTTTTATCCATGACAGTGGAGCTGGAGTAGACACCAATAAAAAAAGCGACGCCCAAAGCAACAATCGCAGTTAATGAAAAGAAGCGGCTCTTCGTCGCTTTAATCATACGGAGAATGTTCTTGAACAGTGTGCCTCTCATACTTACCACTCAATATCTGCGATATCCGCAGGATGTTCATTCACTTCATAGGAAACGATCTTGCCGCTCTTGACACGGAAGACCTTATCTCCCATCGAACACAGAGCAAGATTATGAGTAATGATAATGACTGTCATACCCTGTTCTCTGCAGGTATCCTGCAGAAGCTTGAGAATCTGTTTGCCTGTGACATAGTCCAGCGCACCGGTCGGCTCATCGCACAAGAGAAGCTTGGGATTCTTTGCCAGCGCACGGGCAATCGCAACACGCTGCTGTTCACCACCGGACATCTGGCTGGGGAAGTTATGCATACGCTCGCCTAAACCCACCTGCTTCAGAGTTGTTGCAGGGTCCAGAGGTGTACGGCAGATTTCCGTTGCCAGTTCGACATTTTCCAAAGCCGTCAGATTCTGTACCAGGTTATAGAACTGGAAGACAAAGCCAATATCAAAACGACGATAGTCTGTCAGCTGGTTCTCGTTCATAGTATCAACACGAGCACCATCGACAACAATTTGACCTTCACTGGCTGTATCCATACCGCCAAGGATATTCAGGATCGTAGATTTGCCTGCACCGGAAGCACCGGCAATGACAACGAACTCACCCTTTTCGATCTGAAAGTCGACACCGTCAAGAGCCTTGATATCAACCTCACCGACGTGATAGATTTTTCTGACTTCTTTGAATTCAATATAGCTCATGTTTCATATGATAAATGATCAGAAGTTATTACGCAATTACGTACATGGATCAGAAAGAAAAAGCTCTCCATCCTAAGACAGAGAGCATGCATTTGTTCTTATGCGCGAGCAGTCTGCTTTTCCGCAAGACGCAGGAAAATAAAGCCGAACAGGAAGAAGAAAGCCAGAAGACCAATCGCAATATTGATTGTACCGCCGGCCAGCTTTACCCAGGCAATGACTGCAGAACCGAGGAAGGAAGCACCCTTGGCAAAGATATCGTAGATACCGAAGTATTCACCGGAGTTCTCCGCAGGGATAATCTTGGAGAAGTAGCTGCGGGAGAGAGACTGGATGGAACCCTGGAACATACCAACACCGAAGGCCATGATACCAAACTGAATCAGTGTATGCAGAGTCAGAGCGTACAGACATACGCACAGATAACCCATGATGCATACGGAGATCAGATTGACTGTGGAATACTTCTTGGACAGCTGTGCAAACAGCAGGGAGAAGATCCAGGCAACAACCTGTGTAGCTAACAGGAAGACTACCTGACCAACTGTATTCAGACCAAGGTCTGTACCGATGTTGATGCAGTTGTCGATGATTGTACCGACACCGTCAATATACAGGAAGAAGGCAATCAGGAAGAAGAGCACCTTCTTATCTCTGATGGCAATATTCTTCAATGTTCTGCCGATCTTGAGGAAGACATTGCGAATTGCATGCTTTTCAGGAGCTGTATAGTTCTTCTGCTTGTAGACCTTCAGCAGCGGCATAGTTACCAGCAGCCACCATACTGCAGTTACGCCGAAACCGATCATGCGGCTTGCCATATCCGGAATGAACTTCAGCATATCCGGACCAAGCACATATGCGATCAGTGCGATCAGGAAAGGAATGCAGGAACCAATGTAACCCCATGCATAGCCATAGGAGGATACTTCGTCCATACGTTCTTCCGTAGTAACGTCATTCAGCATGGAGTCATAGAATGTCAAAGAGCAGGAATATGCAATCTTCGTGATAATGAAGACGGTCAGATACATGATCCAGTTGAAGGCAAAACCATTGAGAATACAGCCGCCTACACCAATGAATACTGCTGTCTGGAAGAACAGCTTCTTTGTATCCTTGTGATCCGCAAGAACACCGCAGATCGGACCGATCAGAGCTACGATTACAGTAACAATCGCAATACCCATCGCCCACATCGCCGTTGCCTTGTCGGATGAAATCTGTCCGGGTGCTGTTCCGATTGCACTGGACTTGAACCAGATCGGAATCAGTGAACAGGAAAGCATTGTAAACGCAGAGTTGCCTACATCGTAGAGGATCCAGGAAAGCTCTTCTGTTGTCAGTTTTTCTTTCAGTTTATTGAACATACGTTTCTTTCTTCTTCCCTTCAGGGGCATTCGTCCCAAAAAGACGCCTACTTATTATAGAGCATTTATCTGTACATCCATGCCTATTTTGTACAATTTTCGTCTTGATTTAGTAAAGGAGACCAAAGTCTCCTGTTCTCTTATACCGTTGTCTTGCCGGCCAGAACGTTCTGATAATCCTCGTAGTTCTTCTTCAGCAGTTCCGGTGTGCTCAGTTCGTACGGACATTTATGTGTGCAGGCACGGCAGTTGATGCAGTTTTCGATCTTCTTCATTTCCGCCTGCCAGTGCTCACTCAGCCAGTTTGCGGAAGGAGCTCTTCTTAACATCAGTGACATACGTGCACATGCATTGATCTGAATACCTGCAGGACAGGGCATGCAGTAACCGCAGCCACGGCAGAATTCACCCGCAAGATTTTCCTTTTCCTTCGCAATGAAGGTACTGCGTTCTTCATTCATTTCCGGTGTGTTGTCCATGTAGGAAAGCCATTCATCCAGTTCTTTATCTCTCTGAATACCCCAGATCGGCAGAACATCGTCAAACTGGTACATATACGCCATTGCCGCATCGGAACGATTGATCAGACCTCCGGCCAGACCCTTCATAGCAATAAAGCCCATATTATGTTCTCTGCACATCTGCTTGAGCTTGAGTTCCAGATCTGTCGCAAGATAGGAGAACGGGAACTGCATCGTTTCATACAGACCGGATTCTACAACTTCATAGGCAATCTGAATCTTATGCGCTGTTGCACCGATATGACGGATCTTACCCTGCTTCTTAGCTTCCAGCATGCATTCATACATACCTGTACCATCGCCGGGACGATAGCACTGTCCTACCTGATGGAACTGATAGATATCAATATAGTCTGTCTTCAGAAGACGCAGAGACTCTTCCAGATCCTTCCAGAACTTCTCCGGTGTCTTTGCCTGTGTCTTTGTTGCGATGTAAATATCTTCACGATTAACCCAGCCGGCAAAGGCATTGCCAAGCTTTTCTTCACTGTCGCTGTAGGCACGAGCTGTGTCAAAGAAGCGCATGCCGCCATTATATGCTTTTCTGAGGAGATACACTGCTGTATCCATGTCGTCACGCTGTACAGGCAGAGCGCCGAATGCGTTCTGCGGTACAGTAATACCTGTACTGCCAAGAGTAATATTCTTCATATGTCAGTCCTCCTGATACATACCTAAATCATAGCTTATTTCTCGTCTAATAGAAAAGATGACTATCCAATCAGTTATGGAAGTCATCTCTTATGCCCGCATACAGTATGATGCCGAACTCATTTCATCATTGCTTCAATTTCTTCCTGCATCACAAGGATCGCACCCTGTGCATCGCCATGGTTGATGCTGAAACCGCCGACTGCCGAATTCTGTACAACAATATCCCACAGCGTCTGTGCTCTGGCAATCAGCTTGCGTCCGGTCAGTTCTTCCGTGAAGTGCAGACTGCCGGTGAAGATATGGAAGTAGAACTTTCCATCCGGTGCCTGAAAACCGCCGGGCTGTGTACCTGTCGGAGTGTCTACACCTTCAAAGATAATATCTTCATGACGAAGAATGATATTGGTCAGTTCCCTGACAACACGATCGCCATTCTCTGTTGAAGGATCCTTACGATATTTCTCTGAAGCAAGTTCAAAGGTCAGATGCATTCCGTTTCTGTTTGCCATAGCTTTTCTCCACTCATTTATTCTACTGCGTAACAATAATGTAACAAGAGACAGGTAAGCCGTTTTTAATAAACAGATACGGGCAATAGTGATAAAATACCTAACATGAGTGACAAAAGAAAAGAAGTACGCAGACATCTGGAATATCCTGAACTGACAATGTTTCAGATGATCGAGCGTAATGCAATAATACATCCTGATTATATGGCTTACGAATTCTACAACCATCAGGTTTCCTACCGTGAATTCGTAGAGCGTATTGAACGTACAGCCCGTGCCTTCATTGCCATGGGCATTGGCAGAGATGATCGTGTAACGATCTGTCTGCCCAATCTCCCGCAGGCTCTGGACTGCTTCTATGCGCTGAACCGTATCGGCGCAGTATGCAATATGATTCATCCGTTATCTGCGGAAACAGAGATTACCTTCTATCTGAACATTTCAAAGAGCAGAATGATTCTGACTGCAGATATGTTCTATGAAAAGGTAAAAAAGTCTCTTGCCGGAGTGGATCATGATGTACTGATCCTGACAACAAGAATGCAGGATGAACTGCATAACCCCTTCCTGCGTATTGCCTATACCTATAAGGAAGGAAAGAAATATAAACAGTATCCTGATGAAGCAGGCATGCTCTGGAAGGATTTCCTGAAGAAAGGTACTTCTGATATTGTTCTGCCTGAGATCATCTTTGACCCTGCCCATACTGCCGTCATTCTCTATTCCGGCGGTACCTCCGGACAGCCTAAGGGAATCTGTTTATCCGATGCCAACTTCAATGCGACAGCATTGCAGGCAACGGAGTATATCCAGGTTGAGATCAAGCCCGAGTATCGTATGCTTTCCTGCATGCCGATCTTCCATGGCTTTGGTCTTGGCATCAATATTCATGCGATTCTGGTCAATGGTGCCGGCTGTATCCTGATGCCCAACTTCAATCCGAAGAGCTATGCAAAGATGCTGATTAAGAAGAGACCGAATGTCATTGCCGGCGTACCGACAATCTTCGAAGCTCTGCTGCATCTGCCGGAGCTGGACAATGTGGATCTTTCCTGTCTGATCGGCATGTTCTGCGGCGGTGATTCCCTGTCTGTAGAACTGAAGAAGAAGGTAGATACTTTCCTTAAGGAACACAATGCGGATATTCAGATCCGCGAGGGATATGGTCTGACGGAATGTGTAACAGCATCCTGCCTAACACCCTGTGATACCTATCGTGAGAAGTCCATCGGTCTTCCTTTCCCGGATACAGTCTATGCGATTGTCCGTCCCGGTACAGATGAAGTATTGCCACCGATGACAGAGGGTGAGATCATCCTCAAAGGTCCGTCCCTGATGATCGGCTATCTGGATAATCCGGAGGAGACAGATAAGGCTATTAAGGTACTGGCAGATGGTGATCGCTGGCTGTATACAGGTGATCTTGGCTATATGGATGAAGATGGCTATGTATACTTTGTACAGCGTATGAAGCGTATGATCATCACCAACGGCTATAACGTTTATCCCGGACAGATCGAAAACTTCATTGATTCCTGTCCTGATGTTGCCTACTGCTGTGTGATCGGTGTTCCTGATCCTCAGCGCATGCACAGAGTCAGAGCCTATGTTGTACTGAAGGATGGCATAACAGCTTCTGAAGAAGTAAAGGATGAAATCATGACGGTTTTACGCAGACACGTCGCTGCGTATGCACTGCCGAAGGAAATCATCTTCCGTGATGAACTGCCTAAGACTCTTGTCGGCAAGGTGGCTTATCGTAAGCTGGAAGAAGAAGCTGCAGCAGAACTGCAGAAATAAGTGAGGGAACGATATGACAAAGACAAAACAGGGAAAGCGTTATTCCCATGTTGTAAAGGTACCTGGATTACAGACAACCATGACTGCCCTGATGCCGGTCAGAACGGCAAATGAAGTATATCTGAACGATACCATCGACTGTACGGAAGCACTGCGCTGGCTGGAAAAGAAGAATGAAGGCAAGGAAAAAGGTGAGCGTATCACTTTGTTCCATTGCGTCATTACCGCTTTAACAAAGATGGTACATGAACGTCCCAAGATGAACTACTACGTCAAGACATGCCGTGTCTATGAACGCGAAGAAATTTCCATGTCTTTCGTTGTAAAGAAGAAGTTTGCGGATAACGCTGATGAAGAACTGATGTTCCTGGTACCGGATCTCAATGACAATGCCATGCAGGTTTCAAACAAGATTCTTGCGTATGTTAACAGAGCTCGTTCCGAATCACATGGCGGCGGCAGTGTAAATGATGTTCTGGACTGGTTCGGTTCCCTGCCCCGCATTTTCCAAATGATCGTTGCTGCTGTGGTCAGATTCACTGACTACTGGCAGATCACGCCTCATTTCCTGACGGATGATGATCCTAACTTCTCTACGATTCTGCTGTCCAACCTTGGTTCCATCAAGTGTCCGGCAGTATACCACCATATCAATGACTACGGCACCAACTGCATCATGATCACCATCGGTACCATCCACAAGGCTCCTGTGCTGCAGGAAGACGGTACAACGGAAATCCGTGATGTCGTGGATATCGGTGCAACACTGGATGAACGTATTGCGGATGGGTTCTACTTCGCACGTTCATTGAAGCTGGTGAAGCATATCTTCGCACATCCGGAGATGCTGGAAGCTCCGATCAATGAGCCTTCCGGTTTTGACTATAAGTGAGTTTGTTAAGAGACTGTGAAGTCTCTTTTCTTCAAAGAGAGGTAATCTATGTCTGACTATACAGAAAACTTCCACAGCCTTGTTAACTTCTGGAACAAGGTCTTTGCATTAACTGAAGAAAAGAAGAACCAGGAAATTCATCCCGATGACTGGAAGAAGAGTGCACCCAGTGCCAAGCTCTACGATGCGGCTGCTTCTCTTGGCAGATGCACGAAAGTTCTAGACTATGGCTGCGGCAGCGGCTGGGCAGGTATCATAGCGGCGAAGAATGGCTGTGATGATGTCCTTTGTGTCGATGTCCACGAAAGCGGACGTGATCAGGCTGCGTATCATGCTTCAATCTATGATGTATCCGCTCAGGTTAAAGCAGAAGCAGTGGATGAAACATGGCTGTCGAAACAGCCTGATGGTATCTATGATGGTCTGATCTGTTCCAACGTACTGGATGTCATTCCCACTGAGATTGCGGAAGGCATTATCCGTGAAGCTGCCAGAGTCGTTACGGCCGATGCCAGCGTCATCTTCTCACTGAATTACTACATGACTCCTGAAAAAGCTGCATCACGAAACTACGATCTGCGTGATGGCAATATGGTATTCATCGATGGTACTCTGCGTCTGGTTACCCGTACAGATGAAGAGTGGCAGGCGATGTTTGAGAAGTACTTCACTGTCACAAAGCTGGACCACTTCGCATGGCCAAGCGAAGAAACGGAAACACGTCGTCTCTTCTATCTGAAGAAAAAGTAAGCACAGAAAAAGAACTGCCCGGTTAGAGCAGCTCTTCGTCTGTTTACATGTCAGATGTAATAGCCAATGCTTCTGACTGTCTTGATGAGAGAACCTTTGACGCCTTCCTTCTTCAGCTTGCCTCTGAGGTGGCAGATATGAACCTGCAGTGCGTCATTGTTATTCAGATACACTTCATCTGCCCATACAGATTTGTAGAGATCCTTCGCGGTTACTACATTGCCCTGATGTTCGAGAAGTGTCTTGAGAAGAGAATATTCAGTGTATGTCAGGTCAACACTTTCGTTGTCCTTGCGTACTTCTCTCTTCTGTGTGTCGAGTACGACGTTGTCGTAAGTCAGTAATGTTTCGCTCATTTTATTCACACTCCTTTTTCATAATCAGCAGCCATCCGAAGGGAATCGAGATCCTCTTCTGTGCTTGCACTAGTTAGATGCAGAAGTGAGCGGAAATGTGACATTATTTTTTACGAAATCATAACTTTTTTTCTAACAGACCACTTAACACACTGTTACTGTATGCAAAGAGTGTGATCATCAGCGGAATCGGAATGAGTAATGCACTGGATGAGAAGCACACGACTGCACTTCTTCTTTGCAGAAAGTGCAGAATCCAATGCTTCTCATATGCCGGATTCACTGTTCTATGAAGCAGGTGCAGCGTACATTGGCTCAGAATCAAAGAATATTTGAATAATGATTTCCTCTTTCGTATAATAAATAGGCATTTAGAAAATGCCGATATAGCTTAGTCGGTAGAGCAACGCACTCGTAACGCGTAGGTCGCTGGTTCGATCCCGGTTATCGGCACTTGAAAAAAGTGGGCTGTAAAAAAACCTAGACATCAGAAATGGTGGTCAAGGTTGGATTACAGCCTCTTTTTGCGTGGAAAATCAATAAAAAATGAGCTGGGGAATCCAACCCAGGCTCATTTTAGTAGAATGTCTTTGCTAGGAGACATGTACTATGAGGAATTTTCCACAAAACGTGTGGTCCTTTTCTATTCCTCCACGATAGACTTGGAGGAACAGGAAAAACTGGACCGTTTTCTACAGCTTCTGGATGAATCGCATG
This sequence comes from Bulleidia sp., assembly GCA_045641845.1. GTDB lineage: Bacteria > Bacillota_I > Bacilli_A > Erysipelotrichales > Erysipelotrichaceae > Bulleidia. The sequence continues at coordinate 31,529 of JAZUHS010000154.1, forward strand.
TAGCTGATCTATTTCCAAAATGGTCGAAAGAAGAATCTCCCAATGGACATCCGGCATATTTTCCATTCAAAATGTTGGCAACTGTTCTGTATGGTTTTGCCTTTAAGGCAGATACACTTCGAGATCTTGAAGAAAAATGCAAATATGATCTTCGTTATATGTATCTGATGGATCAGGAAACTCCAAGTCATATGAGCTTTTCTAACTTCATCAATACTTACCTTGTTCCACACATTGATGAAGTATTTTATGCAATTACGAATGCAATCCTGAAGGAATGTGACATCAGTACAGAAGATATGTTTCTGGATGGAAGTAAGTTTGAAGCTGATGCCAACAAGTACAAATTTGTATGGAAGCCTACAACATGGCATAGCAAATTATGTGATAAAGTCAGATCTCTTCTGCAGGAATACAACATCGCTCGTAATGTTCCAAAAGAAGGTATTTTTTCTTCTGAGATTATCGCCGCTAAATTAACCGTCTTTTCGAAACTTGTCGAGGCTGATCCGGAAAACAAAAAACTTCAGAAAGACTATAAGCAGCTGCTGTCATTTTTGGAGAAATCTCTTGAATACGAAGAAAAGGAACGGATATGCGGAGAAAACAGAAACTCCTACTACAAGACAGATCATGATGCGACAGCTATGTGTCTGAAAGAGGATTACTACTCAGGCCTCGGTTCTAATATGCATGCGGCATATAATGTCCAGCTTCTTGTATCAAAGGGCATTATCTGCACGCTGTATGTGTCACAATCACGCGCTGATCTGTATGATCTCATACCTCCATTGGAAAAATACGCTGGATATTACAACAAATATCCTGTCAGATTATATGCCGATGCAGGGTACGGATCAGTACTGAACTGGTCATACCTTAAAGAGCATCAAATAGAAAACTTTGTTAAATACATGAGCTGGGAAGGAAATGTATCCGGCAGAAATCCTGATCGCTACATTATGAATGATGATTCGACGATCACCTGCTTGAATAAGAAAACGGGAATAAAAGTGGAGCTTCCGGGCAGGCATCCCAAAAAGGCTAAATCGGTATTCTATAAAAATAACAGGCTGTGACGGCTGCGAGTTTGCACTGTACTGCAGAAGATGGATGAAAGACAAAGAAGGATCTACACTGTATTTTTACAAGCAGGAGTCAGAGAAGACCCTTCTGAGCACCAAAGGAATTGAAATGAGAGTAAACAGATCATCTCAGGTAGAGGGGGCATTCGGTGTAATCAAGCAGGATATAAGGTATGAAAGATTCCGTAGAACAAGCCTTGAAAAAACCAATGCAGAAATGTCTTTAGAATGCCTAGGATACAATATTCGAAAGCTATTCCAACACTTTGATGGCACTGCAAAATTCAAATATTGGACTGCTCCCGAAAACCTTGAACCCGAGCAATTCAAAAAGCCGAGCGCTAAAAGACTATCGAATAAGGTGCGTAGAAAACAGGATAAGTCGGTTAATCAAAAAGCGAAAAATTCATACAGGTACAAATAGAAAAGAAGCTGTAATGCTCGCCTCTTGGTCAAATACGACCTTGAGGTTTTTTTACAGCCCTTTTTCCTTTTCTGCCGAATCGAACGAATTATTCGCGTTACGAGGGCATTATATTCATCCTGCAGGATCAGGTCTATCAGAGTTTTTAAAAGGAAAACCAGTTACTGCCAGGTCAATGTCATTAAGTTAAGATGACACTGCAAGCTGAACATCCCCATGCATCTCGCATGAAAGTGTGAGGTGCTTTTTTCTTTCAATCAATAAGAAATACTTGACAAGATATCCGAAGGTCAAAAGACATAATCCGCAGGAAA
>JAZUHS010000155.1:0-10129 GCA_045641845.1 Bulleidia sp.
ACTTGAAAGTTGTACTTTAATACATTGAAGCAGACAGACACAGCGAGGCATAACAACCATCCACTTTGAATAATCTGTAATAGAAATTCTAGCTTATGTTATCTTCTATCACAGTCCATCATTACAACGCAAAGTAATAAATCTTCACCTTCCGTTTACCTTCCGCATACATGTCATTATCTTTCGGAATATCTGCAATCTCCACAAAAGTACCTCCTGCAATCTGCATGGTTCGTTCGGAAGCGATATTACCCGGCTGACAGGAAATTGTCAGGAAACGCATCCCATGTTTTCGTGCCTGCCGAAACAGAAGACGGCACGCTTTGGCTGCATAGTGGTGTCCTCTGTACGCTTCATCGATTGCATAGCCGACATTTCCACCAATATAGATGCGATTGTTATATCCGATTCTAAGACTGCAATGTCCAATCTTCGTACCATCCAAAGTGCAGATATCAAAATAATATGCTGGAACCCATTGTTTCGTCGGTTCTGCTGAACAGGTTCTGTCCAGCTTGAGTATAAGCTCATCGTTTTTTAAATCTTCTGTATCAAGAATTGTATCCGATACGATCGCTCTGTTTGCCTCTTCCGTTATTCTTTGTCTGTCCATTACGATGTCCTCTTATTTCTTTTTTCAATATTACTTTATCTATTTTGATGTACAAATAATACACATAATTGCACCTCAAAGTCTCATAATACATTTTCAGGTGCAAATTCTCAGAATGACATTATGCATTGTTCTTCTACAACCGAAAGAATTAATGCACTTTATATGGTTCCTGTTCTGCACAAGAGTCCGGATAGCAGATTTGCGATCATTGAAAAGATTCACATATCTATTAAAAATGATCTATATGCCATCACTGTGCACATAGATCATTTTCATATCTGTTATTTGTTTTCCTTCTTTTCCCCATAGCCGTAGCCATAATGACCATAGCCGTACTTACCATAATGACCATAGCCATAGTGACCGTAACCATAACCGTATCTGCCATAGTTACTGTAGCCATAACCGCCGGATGTTTCGTCGACGCCATTGAGTACGCCACCCAGCATATGCACTGTACCATTGGACAGTGTTTCCAGAGCATACAGAATACTTTCGGCATGACACTGGTTAGGCTTTACAACATAGACTGCACAGTCTGCGACGTTGGAGATAACATGCGCATCCGCAAGCAATCCGCCCGGAGGTGTATCGATGACAATATAATCCGCATTCTTGCGCATGGAATCGATGATCTGGCTCATGTTCTTGCTGTCGAGCATTTCCGCAGCACCAGGATCTGTCTTACCTGTTAACACTCTCAGGTTATGAGAACCATACTGGAACACTGCATCAAACCAGGGAATATTGCCATACAGAACATCCGCAAGACCCATATGCTTCTTTTCCGGATCTGCGATTCTGCGGATACTCTGTCTTCTCATATCCGCATCAATCAGAATGACCTTCTGTCCATTGTGGGCAATGGATAAAGCCAGGTTCATCGCAACCGTAGACTTACCTTCACCAGGTACTGTACTTGTAACCATGATGACCTTGTCATCCGGATACTCTTTCAATGCCTGCAGTACGTGGGTACGCAGACTTCTGACTGCTTCCTTATAGTTGGAAGGAGTACGTTCATCCTCGATCGTAATCGCAGTACGTACAGAACCACCGCTCTTACGCATACGACGATTGAATTCCATTTCCGGAAGTACACCCAGACAGCGGATATGCAGCTTGGAAAGCATATCGTTTCTGCCGCTGATGGTATTGTCCATCATTGCCGCAAAAGCCAGCAGAAGAACGGACAGGAAGGCACCAATCACAGCACCCTTAACAGCGGATCTAGGCAGGTTCAGCTGGTTGATGGGTGTTGTATCTGCCATCGGTTTCTTCAGGATCTCAACGCTTGTATCACCTAATACAAAGCGCGCTACCTGAGGATAGTTGTTGATGACAGACTCCAGAATAGCCAGAGCATCATCAGAACTGGAAGAAGTAACGGTAATCGTTACCAGATTGGTCTTTTCTGTTGTAGCCGCTGTAATTGTTCCGTTTACATACGGCATATTGAGATCTTCCTTGATGATCTCTCTCATTACATCATTGTTGATGATGTAAGGGAAAGTCTTCGCAAAGGTCTCGGCATAGGAAGTATTGAATGAAGTTGTCAGAGCTGTACTGACATCATCATTGGATGTAGCTGCAGATACCGTAAAGGTAGCGGCAGCCTGATACTGGGGACGATATCTGCGCCATTTCAGGCCGGTATATCCCGCTGTACAAAGAACCGTAATCAAAAGTACCCATATCCACAGACGCTTCAGAGCCTTCAGCATCTTGAAGACAATACTCATCAAGTCAATACGGTCTTCTTCATTGTCATAATGTCTGGATTCCGTCATTGGCTGATCACCTTCTTTATATCGTTATCAATATTCATTGCCTTGGCAATACTCTGATAATCCGCATCAGCGTATCTGTAGCCATCGTAGTCCTTACTGTAACGATGACCGCCAAAGCCTGTATTCATAGAACTGTTGATATGAGAGTCATTGAACACACAGCCCAGGAACTTTGCATTGCATCTGGACAGATTATCAATCACTTCATTAACTGCTTCAACCGGTGCATAGTCTTCACGTACAACAAGTACGGAACCATCACACAGACCTGCCATCGCTTCCGCATCTGTCGCAACATCCAGCGGCGGTGCGTCAATCAGAACATAGTCCATATTGGCACGCCACAGTTCGAGCAGCTCTCTCATCTTACGGGAACCCAGCCATTCTGCAGAACGTGTCAGTGTCTTGGAACCTGCACAGGACCATAAGTAGAACGGAGCTTCCCAGCGGATGACATCACGCATGCTGCTGTCACCGGTTAACAGACTCTCGAGACCATTTCTTTCGACATCCTTCTGACCTACCAGCTTATATACTGCCGGCTTACGCAGATCGGCATCAACAACCAGCACTCGCTTGCCCTTCTGTGCAAGAGCAATTGCCAGGTTCATAATGACAGTAGACTTACCTTCATTTTCCAACAGGGAAGTAAAGACAACTGTCTTTGCATTCTTATCTGATGACATCTGTTCAAAACGAGTACGCAGCTGGCGTACCTGTTCGACAAAGGTAAAGCTGGAAGAAGCATTGGTAATCAATACACCCTTGTTGACCTTCTTGAGCTTAGCCTTCAAAGACTTGTTTACTGCTTCATGAGGCAGTGAGCCTAACAGCTTTACATTCAGAAGCTTTGTAATATCACTTTCACGCTTAAACGTAGGACGTTTATAGGAATCATAGATAATCATCCAGATCACAGCCAATGCCGCCATCAGACCTCCGATATTGGAAGGTCTTGAAGCATTGGGACTGTTCACAGAACGGAATGCTACGGCCGGCTGCTGAATGACATGGAATACTGCATTATCCATAACAGTCGCAACAACATCCTGATAGTTATCCATAACACAGCTGACTGCAGAGAATGCCGAACGGGCATTGGGACCTGTTACAGAGATGGTAAGCAGGTTGGTATTGGGAATTACCGTACATGCATACTTGAGATTCTCTGCACCTTCACCCAGCTGTTCATTAACGACATCTGTCATTAATGAACTATCCAGTACTTCTTCCAGTACCTTAGCCATGGAAGAAGCAGTAGATAAGTCTGTATATACAGTAGATGCATTACGTGTAGATACTGCTAACGTAACAGAACTTGTGTATCTCGGTACAAATGTCAGAGTCAGATAAGACCAGACAATCAGCTTTACACCAATAAAGGCAAGTACAACCATCCAGATATGATGCAGAATATCTCTAGTCAGAAGATGGAGATTCAGATCCTTGATATCATCAATCATTGCTCTGCTCCTCTCCCTCAACTACAACCGTCAGTACAGCTGTACCACGGCTGCCATTGTCGCTCATCACTGTATATGTCACATAGTATGTACCGGGCGCAGAGGTGCTGACAGAACCGGATACATTTACATTGGCATTATGACTGTCACTCTTGGACCAATACAGAGAAATATCATTGCCGCTGATGTCCTTGACACTCTTGACATGACTCTTTGCATTGAACTCTGTTCCTGCAGGAATTCTAAGCAGGGGTGTATCTAATGTAACGTTCAGGTTGGAATCCTTGTCATCATAGATAATGACAGGCAGTTCAATCTTAGATGTATCACCATGACTGTTAACAGCCTGCACAGTAACACGATATGTACCGGATACAGAACTCTTTACCGTACTGCTGAGAATCTCTACCTTGGAAGTAATATCACCATCAATGCAGTCTTCTGCACTGAGTCTGTTCAGAATATCAATACCGGAACCCTGAGCAAAAGTCAGCGGTTCATTCAGCATAATCGCAGGTGAAGTATAGTCTTCGTATACAAGCATACGAGAAGCAGAAGCAACCTTACCCTGACTGTCGAATACCGCATAGTAAATACGACATCTGCCCGGCTGAATAAAGTTGGAAGCATTCTCAACAATAATATCCCTTGTCAGATCACCATCTTCTTCATCACTTGCTGTAACACCACGCAGAAGATCTTCCATTGTCGCATCACAGGAAACAGTCAAAGTATCCTCACTGATCGTAATGACCGGAGCTTTATTCTCAGTTGTACGCATAGCCGCATACTTTGTATAACCGCCAAGACCGCAGCCTGCAATAAATACCAGTATAACTACAGCTCTAAGTAAACGAATCAAAGCTATCACTCCCTTCTGCACGTTTAATTATTATAGCAATCCCTGTCCTGATTTCATAATCTAATGTTTGATGAATTTTTCCGCCGCAGGGTATGACAGTTCTGTCACCAAGTAATTCCTGCTTTATGCACGAACAATATGAAGAACAATATCACGAACAATACCGAAGATGATCGGAACAATGTCATGCAGATATAAAAAAACCTGCCTGTATATGCTGTATACAGACAGGGCATAAGGAGGCTGTTATCCGTTCTTTCTCTGGGCCATCATAGCCAGAAGTCCCTTGAGACTGATAGCATGTGCCTGCTCACGGAATCCTAAGCGCTCTTCGATGGAGTTGGCATAGTCTACAATCGTCAGCTCACCGGAGATATAAGATGCCATGGGGATTATATGTGAAGTTTGCATTCGTTCGATAACGCAACGACGAAAGGCCCAGTGTTAACCACTGGGTCTTATCGTGGAGGCGGTTTTACGATTCAATGCTTATTATTCTGTACTCAATTCCCAGATCCCCAGCTCTTTGTACAGCTCTTTGACTCGTGCATAGTATATGTGCAGGAACTTAGTAAACGATTAATAATCCGTACCATAGGTAAACCGGCAGTCATCCGATCTCAGATGGCTGCTGATTTGTTCTATTTTTAGAAGTTTTTTCTATCTGTCGATTGTGATTCTTATTATCTTTTTGGTGGGTGATTGCAAGGAATAAAGCGATTTGTTCTAACTGCGACTGTAAGGCAACATTTAATCAACTTTGCGTTCCATCGTGCTATATAACTGCACAATCAACGAATTCGATTTGAAATGATGGTCAGTTTCAAAAGTTAAATCTTTTTAATGTTTTGAAACCGCTATATAATGGTTTCGAAATTTAAATAAATATAAAGTTTTGAAACCGGAGGAAGTTGAAATGAAGGAAATATATAGAGAAGAATACATGAAAAGGCTTATTGGACTGAAGGATACGCCTGATATCAAGATCATCACCGGCTTAAGAAGATCTGGCAAGTCAAAACTGATGGAAATGTATATTGCGTATCTTAAGGAGATTGAAAAGGATGTAAATATTATCTATATAGATTTCTATGATATGGATTTTGATGATTTGAAAGATTACAAAAAACTGAATGCTTATGTTAAGCAGAATACAAAAGAGGGCGTTAATAACTATCTTTTTGTCGATGAAGTACAACTTTGTCCAAAGTTCGAGGTCGCTATTAATAGCATACATAACGCCGGAAAACATGACATCTATATTACTGGTTCTAATGCATTTTTATTGAGCTCCGATTTGTCTACCTTATTCACTGGTAGGTTCATCGAAATAAAGGTATATCCATTCAGTTTTAAGGAATTTATAGATTACTTTGATGATTCAAAGGATATTGAATTCCTGTTTGATGAATATGTTGTAAAAGGCGGGCTCGCGGGCTCTTATGTCTATAAGAATGAAATTGACAGGATCGCTTACCTTAATGATGTCTATAATACGATCATCAACAAAGATCTGGTTACAAAATATAACCTTCCAGATACGATGGTCCTAGATCATCTTGCAGAGTTTATGATGGACAACGTTTCCAACCAGACATCGCCTAACAGAATATCTGGACAATTAACAAGCAACAGCATTTCTACAAATCATGTCACCGTTGGAAGATATATAAAGTATCTGTGTAACGCATTTATGTTCTACGACATCAAGCGTTATGACATCAAAGGAAAAAAGTATCTGGAAACAGCAGACAAGTATTATCTTTGTGATTTGGGCTTCAGATTTGCCCAACTTGGAAATCGAAACAACGACTATGGTAGGTGCTATGAGAACATCATCTGCATGGAACTTTTAAGAAGAGGATATGAAGTTTATACTGGGAAGCTATATCAGAAGGAAATCGATTTTGTTGCGACAAAAGGTGGAGAAAAGATCTACATCCAAGTCTCGGATGACATTTCGGGCGAAAGCACATTTAAAAGAGAAGTAACGCCTTTATTACAGATCAGGGATGCATATCCAAAGATCCTGATTGCAAGAACAAGGCATCCGGAATACCAGTATGAGGGAATACGAATCATCAATATCGCCAACTGGCTGACGGGCAGTGCTTTTTAGTACATGGAGGTGTTTATGAAATCAACAATGATTGTTGAAGATGACAAGAACATCGCAAAAGATCTGGAAGATCTATTGGTGAATTCCGGTTATCGGACTGCAGTCCTAAAGGATTTTGCCAATGCTGAAAAGGAAATTCTTAAGGAAAACACCGACCTTGTTTTAATGGACATTGGAATTCCGTTTATAAATGGTGAAATGCTGTTGAAGAACCTTAGAAAAAGCAGCGATATTCCAGTAATCATACTTGCAAGCAGAAATAATGAAACCGATGAAGTTCTGTCTATGTCATTTGGTGCGGATGACTTCATTACCAAACCGTACAATCCAACAATCCTGCTTATGGTATAAAATTATCTGCAATTGTTCTGTCAACATTGGGCATTTTAAATATGACAAAAGCGATAGCAATCACTGCATTATTCATAATCGCAATCTATGGAGGATACTTTTTACTGACTTAAAGACAGCTGCAGTCGAACGTATGCTGAGGCGTGAAATGGTTGAATATTACGCACAAGAAGAAGGAAAAAGAATGCCACGATAGACAGCGAGCGGATCCCGAGAAAGAAGGGATCCGCTTTTAGGGTGCTAATTCTCAACGATCTCAATATATATCTGATATATAGCAGATCATTTGACCGTATATTTCCGTGTTCTTAAAATTACATTATTCAGGGAATACTGTATGGCACGTTATTTAGCCGTATGAACTTCTCACTCTTTTCTTTAAAAAAGTTTTTTACTCAGTCTCCATTGACTCAATGCACACTGAGTAAATATCACTCTCTTTTATTAACTGCTGTAACATGAAATTTATACAGCTCCAGGAGTAGGTTGTATAAACATTACACCCCCTGCACCAGCTCATCGAAAAGTACTCTATAAATGCAACAGAACCATGCGGGACGATACTCTCCTCACATGGTTCTGCTTTTCATTTCATCAATTGTCTTCAGTACTGCCTTATTAAGTAACTGTACTAACCCAGCAGCCCAACCTTCTTCATCTGTTCGATGAATTCATTCAGATCAGTACGAGCAGTATCCGCATCAATTTCATATGTTTCCTGTACTGCCGCAAGTACTTCTTCCATTTCTGCACCATCGTACAGCTTCTGCCAGATCAGAGCAGCGACAGGGCTTAGTCTGATCATACCGTTAGTTACGATTGTCTGTTCTCCTACCGGTACAAGCATATTCTCATCTGCGATTGTACGCAGGACAAAGTTCTTATTTACTTCCATTCTGATTACCTCTACTGTTCAGCCAGTTCACTGCCAGCTGCAGATAGTTTCTTGTCTTTTCGCATACATACTCAGGAGCCTGATCAAATGCACCGGTTTCTCCATAGCATACAGCCGGACATACTTCACATGCATGTTTCCATGTACATTCTGTACACTTGGCAGGTACCATGATCTTCTGACGAGCTTCTCTGATTTCCTGCCATGCTTCCGCAAAACCTTTCGATACCATATCCGTAGTAGGTACAGTCATCATACCGCATGGTCTCATTTCACCTTTATAGGTTACCCAGAAAGTTGTATCACCGGCACGGCAGCGGATACGTTCTGTCGGCAGATCAAAGCATTCATGATCAATATCTTCAATCTGTCTTCCTTCCATCATAGCTTTCAGCTTCTGTTCCAAAGCATCATCACTGCCATTGGCCTGATACAGCTCATAGCCAAAGCGTGCCATTGCGGATTGTGCAGGTGTGAGTCGTTCACTCATTTCCTCTGCACAGTGTTCACATGCACGTACCGGCGGGAACATATAGGAAGCAGTCTGAATCATCAGATCATTCTCACGGGCAAAAGCATATACCTCAGGCAGATCCTTATAGTTATAAGGAGTAGCACTGTAGTTCAGCTTTACACGAATACCTGCTTTCTTTAATGCCAGTACTGCCTTATAGGCACGTTCAAAGGCTGTAGGATCTCCGCACAGTCTTTCATAGGTTTCGGCAGAAGCACCATACAGAGTAATGTTGACACGTAAAGGAGCATCCTTCTTCAGAAACTCCACCATCTCATCTGTCATCAATGTACCGTTGGTATTGATGGACATTAACAGACCAAGCTTACGACAGCCTGTATAGATTTCCTTGAAGTCATGTCTTAACAAAGGTTCCCCGCCTGTTAACAATAACAGCAGTGTCCCTTCCTTCTGTGCCTGTTTGGCAAAGTCGAGCCATTGTTCTGTACTGAGTTCTTCACTCAATACCTTACGGTCATTGGCACGTTTGTGGATATAGCACATCTTACAGTCAAGATTGCAGCGGGATGTCAGTTCAAAGGTACCGGACAGCGGAATCCCCGAACCATGAGAACGATAGAAAAGATAATCAATATATTGTGAATAGGAAACTGCCATGTCTTATCTCTCCTTGTTCAGTTCATTCTCTAATGCAATTACAGCCTTCTCATCCGGTGTACATGCAAGAGCATATACACCCACTGTCTTCAGTACCTCACCCAGTATTCCAAGCATACGATCCGTACATCCGGGTACTGAGGCATGACCAAAGCAGTTATTCATGATCGCCATAATTGCCTGAATACCATGTAATCTCTTTACTGTATTCACCGGTGCCTGTGATAACAGCACAATTGCCTTTAACGGTAAAGCAAAGTCAGCACAGATCTCACTGGTACCACTGAAGGGAGTACCATACACATAGGCACAGTTCTCTTTCATACCGATGATATTCTTATCCCCGTTCAGCTGCTTCGCCCCACGGTAATAATCCCACAGACGAGCCTGTGTGGATTTACCCGTACCCGAAGGAGCAATAAACAGAATCACACCACCATCAGTTTCAATAGATGCACTGTGTACAGTGATCAGATTTCTCATTAACAGAAGATACGGAAGATCAATCGCTGACCACAGTACCCAGCTTCGTACGACATGAGGTACATACTTACTGTTTCCCCATATCGAAAGATCTCCGCTTTTATTTACCGGATAACGGCTGACAATTAAAGGAGTGCCATCCTTACGGTCAAAGGTTTCCTGGATCAGTTCCTGATCATTTATATACAGACGCGTTTCATTGGTCGTGGTAACTAACTTACCTACGCATACCGGAATCTCTTCGGATAACCTGAGATTCACGTGTACATCTGCATCACGTGTATATTCCTTATGGAACAGCTCAGCCTGCCAGTTCTCGACCAGTTCTCTTTCGGTTTTAATCTGTATCTTTGTATCTGCGATTAAATAGTTATAGTTCATAAGCATATCGTTTAAAGAACGCGCCTGCGTATACCGC
>JAZUHS010000156.1:0-4592 GCA_045641845.1 Bulleidia sp.
TGCCTTGAAGAACATCGGTGTTAAGGAACTGATGGACACTATTGTGCACTGGTCTATGGAAAAGACATATCCGGAAGAATTCGGAGCCCGTGTCTATAAGATTTCCACAGACAATGCCGGTACACGTCTGACGCATATGAAGATTACAGGTGGTGTGCTGAAGGCAAAGCAGAGAATCAATGAAGAAGAAAAGGCGGATCAGATCCGTCTGTATAACGGCGCTTCCTTTGAAATGATCGATGAAGCATCCGCCGGTATGATCGTTACTGTCAAAGGCCTGCAGTCTTTTGAAGCAGGACAGGGTCTTGGTATTGAAAAGGACAGTGAACAGCCGGTATTAGGTGCCTATATGACCTATGAACTGCTGCTGCCGGATGGTGCCAACCAGCTGGCTCTGGCAGATACATGCCGTCAGCTGATGGAAGAAGACCCGCAGCTGGAAATTACTACAGATGATCGTACAAAGAAGATTCAGGTCAGAATCATGGGTACGATGCAGATGGAAGTACTGCAGAAGAAAATCTATGATCGCTCCGGTATCCAGGTAGGTTTCGGTACCGGCAAGATCATCTATATGGAAACACTGGCTGAACCGACAGAAGGCAAGGGACACTTTGAACCTCTGCGTCATTATGCCGAAGTGCATCTGCATATGGAACCCGGAGAACGCGGCAGCGGTATTGTCATTGACAGTGCCTGCAGTACCGATGTTCTTTCCACCGGCTGGCAGAGATCCATTCTCTCCGCTCTGGAACGTAAGCATCATCGCGGTGTTCTGACCGGTTATCCTTTGACAGATGTACATATTACTCTGGTAACAGGACGTGGACATCTGAAGCATACTGTCGGCGGTGACTTCCGTCAGGCTGCCTGCCGTGCAGTACGTCAGGGTCTGAAGAAGGCAGAATGCATTCTGCTGGAACCTTATTACAGCTTCAAGCTGGAAGTACCTGCAGAAAGCTTATCCCGTGCTCTGTTTGAAATGTCAGAAAGACATGCGGAAGTACTGGTGGATGATCCCGGTACAGGCATGATGATCATTACCGGAAAAGGTCCGGTACGTACTCTGGTGAATTATCAGAATGATGTCATTGCCTATACAAAGGGCAGAGGCAAGTTTACTGCCGTTCCCTGTGACTATGCGCCTGTAGAAGATCAGGATCGTGTCGTTGAAGAGATCGGCTATGACAGTGAAGCTGACCTGTATAATCCTACAGGCTCTGTCTTCTGTGCACATGGTGCAGGCTACTATGTTCCCTGGGATCATTGTGATGATGCCATGCATATTCAGCTCAAGCAGGATGTCACAACCGGCGGCTACAGAAGTACTCGTTACAAGGTGGATGAAAATGACCTGATGAGAGTGTTCGAGAATGCTTCAGGCAGAAACCGCAATGAGAACAAGAAACCGAAGCCGAAACCTAAGGAAGAAAAGCCAATGAAACCCGTTAAGCGTCCGGATCTGAAGGACTGCCTGATTGTGGATGGCTATAACATGATCTATGACTGGGAAGATCTGAAGGTCACAGCCCGTGAGAGCATCACAATTGCCCGTGAACAGCTGATCGACAGAATCTTCAGTTTTCAGGCATATCTTGGCAGTAAGGTAATCATCGTTTTCGATGGCTATCAGGTACACGGCAATGCCGGTTCAGAAGTCAAGCGCGGTGAAATGACTATTATCTATACACGTACAGATCAGACTGCCGACAGCTATATTGAAAAGGCTGTACATGACCTCAAGGGCAAGTACAACATCACTGTAGCTTCCTCTGACGGTCTGATTCAGAACTCCATCTTCGCGCACGGTGCCAGCCGCATGAGTGCCCGCGAACTGCAGGAACGCATTCGTCTTCATGATGTCATGATGGCTGATGGCATTCATGCCTGAACAAAGATATGTCTATGATGATTGTTCTGCTTTCTTTGTTTCTGGTATGGATGATCCTGCCTTTATTCACAGGCAGAGATCTGAATGTAGGCAACGCCTCAGGTCTGATCACAGGGATACCTGCACTGCTGTTTCAGCTGAAGCCGGAATGGTTTATTGTCCTGCCGGTGATGATGCAGTATCTTCTTAAAGGTATTGCGCTGTTCTATGTGCTGATTGTTATCATCGGAGTTATCCTGATGCTTACCGGATGCATGAAGAAGGCACAGGATGAAAAGACTGTGATTGTTCTTGGCTGTCGAGTGTATGATGAAGAACCTTCACGTACTCTTGCAAGACGCATCAAAGCTGCTGCAGTTTATTTGCAGAAACACCCGGAAACAGTATGTATTGTTTCAGGTGGTAAAGGTGATGATGAAAACATCAGTGAAGCAGAAGCGATGTACCGTACACTTGTAAAACTTGGTATTGAAGCAGAGCGTATTTATAAGGAAGATCAGTCTACTACAACCTATGAGAACTTCCTGTATTCCCGCAAGATCATGAGGGAACATCAGCTGCCGATGCGTACAGCAGTCGCAACCAGTGAATTCCATCAGTACCGTGCAGCTCTGATTGCCCGCAAACTGGGAATAGAAGCATACTCTGTTCCGGCACCAACACCATGGTGGCTGCTTGGTACCTATGTGATCCGTGAAGCACTGGCGATTCCATTTGAGATCAGACGTTTAAACAAAGTGAAATGAAAAGAAGCGATATCCTCCCGATAATCCGGCGATATCGTTTTTCTTTTTTGCGGAAACCTGAAACCGAAATGCTGTTTCCGAATGAAAAATCTTGAAAAAGGAAACGGAATAATCGATGTTGTTGAGTTAATCTTTGCATATCGTGAGGGATATGCAGAAAACTGCGTGCATTGATAGTGTAGAATATTACATATTTATCATTGCGCTTTTTTGGACACGGCATTTTTTACAGGGAAGATGGGAAGGAGAGTTTATATGCCTGATTACGAAAGTTACCAGGAGCATCATCAGAATCAGAATGAATACTTTCCGATGTTCAATCCTACAAGGATGAAGAAACCCGGTTTCCCGCCCTATGCAGCATTATTAATGTCTGCAGCAGAAGCAGCCGTTGTGCTTTTCATACTGGTTGTAATGGCAATCAAATGTATTCCGATTGAAGTTCATCCGAACAAAGTTTCTTTGGATGTACGAATTCAGAATCGAAACCAGGAAACAATTTCCTATCGTGTTTATGAAAATGATCCGCTTCGTACAGCTTACGATGAGCTGCTGAATGAACCGGATGGTTTTATACTGGAAGGAATTCTTGAACATGATGAGAATGTCCTTGAGTTAGATGGATTAACGGAAGATACAGATTATATCGTTCTTTTCTATACAGAAAATGAAGATGGTTTAGAACTGCAGGAAACTTATCGTTTCCATACTTCTCCCGGTCCGATTACAGAACCAGAAGGCAGCGGACCCGGAACTTCTGACCCTGCAGGACAGGAAGGTGTGAATCCTCCGGGTGGAAACCCTGCACCTGAGACACCGCCTGTTGCTGAAACAGAACCGGACACTCCTGTTCAGCCGGAAACAACAGTTCCCGACGATAACAATGCAGCTGTAAATCCTCCTCAGCGTCCTGTTACTCCGCAGACACCTGTGACCCCGAATACACCGGTTACTCCTGAAAAGCCTGTGACTCCTGAGACACCGAATGAACCGACTGTGCCTGTTCTGCCCGTTGTTAAGGCAGATATTACAGCGGAAGAACCTGTTGTTGTACCGTCTGTGTCTTATGATAATTACACTCTGACAACGAATGTAACAATGACAACTGATCTTGAAGAAGCTGTTGCTGCGGATCCTTCAGAAGCGACTGCTGTTCTGATTGATGATACAGGTAAGGAAAAGTCCGGTACAGTTGAAGAAAATGGTGATGATGTTTACCGTCTGAGCTTCAATGGACTGACATTGACTCCTGATAACGAGTATACAATCACAGTTACAATGCCGTATACACGTCAGGATGGAAGTCAGGATACTGCTGAAACAACAGTTACCTTTACTGCACCTGAAAAGCTGGTAGTTGCATCTGCCGAAAAGACAGAAGACCAGTTAACAGTCGGTACTGCATACGACTCTTATGCATACACTGCAGCTGTAGAAATGACTACAGATATCGATGCGGACATTCAGGTTGATGCTGAAAAGATTACTGCCGAAGTAACAGATGATACTGCTGAAACAGTGAAGGCTGAAGTCACAGTATCTGATGATGTATATGAACTGAACTTCAATCATCTGACTCTCACTCCTGATCAGACTTATACCGTAAGTGTAGAAGTACCTTACACAAGAGAAGATGGCAGTACAGATACTGCAAAGACAAGCTTTGAATTCACAGCTGTAGAAAAACAGGCAATTGCTTCTGTATCTAAGGTTACAGATCATCTGACTGTCGGAACATCCGCGGATGCATATCAGTACACAGCAGAAGTATCTGTAACTACAGACAATAAGGCTGAAGTCACAGTAGATACAGGTAAGATGACAGCACAGCTGACAGACAATACAGGCACAAAGAATGCGGTGATCACAGAAATGAAGGATCATCACTTTGAACTCGACTTCACAGGACTGAGCTTAACAGCCGGTGAAGAGTATACAGTAACAGTTACCGCACC
>JAZUHS010000157.1:0-7699 GCA_045641845.1 Bulleidia sp.
GTATAGATACCTGTCATTACATTGACTGCATTCAGTTCTGTGTTAACACCCTTTTCATAACCTTCCAGTTCAGGCTTAACTTCTTCTTCATACAGTGCTTCATAGCTGGGGTTGTAGACGATTTCCGTTGTACCGGAGATGCCATACTTTGTTAAATCAAGATTCATCTTATTTCTCCTTTTCAATTCTATATAACAAACCGCAACTATTATAGCGCAATCCCTAAACAATAAAAGACATAATCATAATAGATTCTTTCTATCAGGATCATGTCTTATTGCTATATCAATAGTGAATAACGTTGCCTGCCACCTTGATTTTCTTAATCAGAGGCTGTGCCTGAGGTGACATGAAATACGCAAAAGTCGTTTCCGGAACAAGTGTTTTGAGCAGTTCATAATCATCATTCTGAATCGCCTGACGGACTGTAGAAGCACTGATGACTTTTCCATCTGCTTCCTTGCGCGGGATGATCATGCATTCAATGCCATGATCGGGAAGAGACTTTGCCATGATGTCATTGTAGATGCCTGTAACCTGGCTGTTCGGCTCTTCACCAACATAACGTACGTTAATTCCCAGTGTTTCGGAAATCTTTGCAAAGATAGCAAGATCCAGCTTGGCATGTCCGTCGATGACAGCTGCTTCATCCTTGAGGAAGTAGCTGGGGAATGTTGCATTGGAAAT
Source organism: Bulleidia sp. (assembly GCA_045641845.1). Classification (GTDB taxonomy): domain Bacteria; phylum Bacillota_I; class Bacilli_A; order Erysipelotrichales; family Erysipelotrichaceae; genus Bulleidia. The sequence goes on from JAZUHS010000157.1 coordinate 688, forward strand.
GATATAGGGACCGGAATCATGCAGAACAACATTGTTCAGATGAGCAGTACCCTTCTTCACCAGATCCTTGCGTACTCTGAAAGGTACTAAGCTTGCATCTTCACTGACAACAAAGATATGCAGAAGATCACATTCCGATGCCGCTTTTTCAGCCAGATACTGATGGCCTAAAGTAAAGGGATTGGCATTCATGACGAGTGCTCCGATTCTCTTTCCTTCTCTATCCCCTGTTTCCTTCTTCAGCTTCTTCAGATAATCCGCAAAGCCGGTACGCTTGTTTTCCATAAACACCAGTGTATCGGCAACTCTGCCGATTTCATGAAAGCCAAGGTCACCGAAGAACTTGGCACTCTTTACCTTTGTATAAAGGAAAAGATGCATATTGCCGCGTTCATACTGCACATTGATCAGATGAGAGATGATCTCATTGAGAATGCCTTCACCCTGATGATCGGAACTGACGGCAAAGCAGCGCAGCGTATTGCCGAAGCAGGAGCCTGTACCGATGATGTTGTAGTCATTATCGAATACAGCACATGTATAATCCAGGTTGCCGTCACGCTTGATACCTTCCTTTTCCAGCAGTCGATCAATCTGTGCGGAAGCTCTTTTATCCGCAGGATAAACCTGTGAAATTGTATAGTCGGACATAATCAGTTATTCTCCTTCTCAAATGTATAGATAAACCAGCACGCTGCCAGAAGATCCGCACAGCCGCCCGGGGACAGATGCCGGCTGATATACTCTTCATCCAGCATCCGCAATACCTCAGGATTTTCATATGCTTTTTCCTTCAGCAGTTTCTCTGCACGCTGTGCTTCTTCTTTCAATATATCAACACTGCCGCGATGAATCATGGAAGTATCATCAACACAGCTCATTAATAGAAGCAGTACCGCTGTCGATGCTTCATCAATGGAAACTCCCTCTGCCATCATCTTTTTTAATAATGGAAGTGCTTCCTTCTCCACCATCGGCAGACCGTCTTCAAGAATACCTCTTGCTCCAGTGATGCCGTATCTTACATACAGCTGCTGACCATAGGTAACAGCATTTTCTTCGGTAATGCCGGCAAAGTCGGACGCAGTTAAACCAGCTGTCATTTCCCTGCATACAGCAAAGACATTCGTTTCTTCTGTTCCTTCCTTTAAGGACAGAGCTTTAACGCGGGCTGCCGAAGCCGCAAGGATACCAAGAGAGAAGATCGCTCCTTTATGCGTATTCACACCTGCGGTTGCCTTGAGCATCCGGTTTTCTGCCTGCATGCCAAGCTCTCTTAAATGCTTCATGGTGATCTTTGCATCCTCTTCGCAATGATCCATGCCTTCACGTGCACATGCTTCAAAGTAAGGATACAAGGATGCAGAGGAATTCATGAAGCTGTAGAAATTCATATCTGTATGCGCACCGCTGTTATTGCGGTCAACCAGTCCCGGTTTAGGCGTCACGCTGACTTCGTACAGCAAAGCCCGGACTGCATATTCACCAATCTCTGAACAGATACGCTCACAGGCGGAGCTGTAGAGAATCTCTGCTGTTTTCTGCTGCAGTTCAGCAACACTGTGCAGTCTTCTGGACGCACAGTCCTTGCCTTCCTTTCCGCAGATCAGACATACACGCGCACTGCCGCCGATTTCTTCACGGTCAATCTTATGCACACTGCCATCTTCTGACGGAAACAGAACATCCATATCATAGAGTCTGCCGATGTCATCTCTGTCTTCCAGCTGGCATGTCAGTTTCTTTAATTCATAAGGATCTATGTCACAGACAAAGAAAGCTTCATTGCCGGCAATGGAACTGATGACTTCTTCCTTGATGATCTGATGCTTTGTACGCTGCATCTGCAGTCGGAAGTCCTCTGTACCTTTGTTAAAGCACTGATGAATCAGGGCATTGTTCTTCAAAGGACCGGCAATGTTCATGGTAAAGCAGAGCAGAGGCTTTCCGTATTCCTTCATCAGAGCCGACTGACGCCAGGCGCGGTATTCTCTTGCGTCCAGCATCACCGGCAGTTCGACATAGGTTCCGGTGAAGAGACTGCGGGCATACACACGGCGCTGCTCGCTGTTCTTCATTTCAGGTCTCCGTTGATGGCCTTGATTACAACATCAATGAAGTCTTTGGTATATCTGGGCACAAAGCTGTTCTGCCTGTAGCAGGCATAGAAATGATGTTCGTAGCTGCTGTCTGCCAGAGGATAGAAATGCGCTCCTTCCTTGCGGATGATGTCATTGCAGTAGATGTGCGGCAGAAGAATGCAGGCATCGGACTTAATGACAATCTGGCGGGCCAGATCCAGTGAATCCACTTCCAGCAGCACATCCGGCTGGAAATCCTTTGAAGCAAAGAACCGATCCTGAATCGTTCTGGAACTGTGATTTCTGTTCAGCGTCACAAAAGGAATGCCCTGCAGATCGGCGATGGTAATGCTTGTACCGTCTTCATACTTCTTCGCCAGAGCACAGGCAGGACCTGTGATGATACCCATGGTTTCCTTTTCCAGCATCTGATATGTAAGAGCAGGATCATTGGAAGCGATCGCTGCCAAAGCCAGATCAATCTCATCGTTCTTCAGCTTTGTTTCCAGGAATGTACTGCCGCATTCAGTCAGTTCAATCTGTACACGGGGATACATCTTTCGGAAGACAGGAATGACATAAGGAAGAATCTGGATGCCGCGGGATACGGAAATGCCGACACGCAGTCTGCCGCTGTCTTCATCGCGGATGGCCTTGAGTTCATATTCAAGATGTTCATTGGCTGCCAGCATGGTTCTGGCTGCTTCAATATATACTTCACCGGCATAGGTTGTACGGAATGGAGATGTGGAGCGGTCAAACAGCTTCAGACCGATTTCGTCTTCCACCTGCTTGAGCATCTGACTTAAAGAAGGCTGGGATACATAAAGCATTTTGGCAGCCTTGGAAATATTGCCTGTTTCGGCAATTGTGGTGATATAAAGCGCTTGTTTCAGATTCATAAGATCCTCTTATAGTTAATATATATGCATTATAGTACGTTTCAAAATGCCATAGCATTCCTATTATGAATACTATGTAAACTATAATGCTACCCCTATATCATCTATATTCCTTTTCGTATTTGTAAGCGCTTTAACTGAATGGTAGATTGATCTTACGATAGTCCTTTATTATCAGGAGGACTGACTTCAGAAAGGAGAATTAACATGGAGATTTTAGAATCTGCAGTAGCAGGTACACTGGAATCCAGTGATGCCATGGTTACTGTCGAGCCGAATGATGAAGGCATTGAACTGACAATCAGCAGTTCTGTCATGAATCAGTATGGCCGCCAGATCAAAGCAACCGTGCTGGAAACTCTTGACCGTCTGGAAGTAGTGAATGCCAAGGTCAGTGTTGTCGACAAGGGTGCTCTGGACTGCACACTCAAGGCAAGAGTTGAATGTGCTGTCTTCCGCAGCAACGGTACATCCGCTGCAAACATTCCCTGGGGAGGTGCAATCAAATGATTCCGAGACCTAAACCCGAACGTTTCCGTCTGCGCAGAACAATGATGTTCATGAATGCACAGAAGCCGGGTCTGATTAAGGATGCCTATATCTATGGTGTAGACTCCATCATGCTGGACCTGGAAGATGCTGTTGCCGAAAACCAGAAGGATGCTGCACGTTTCTCTCTGTATCATGCACTTAAGACAATTGATTACGGTGATACAGAAGTAATCGTACGTATCAACGGTCTGGATACACCGCACTGGCAGGAGGACATTCGCGTCTGCGTAGCCGGCGGTGCTGACGGTATCCGTATTGCAAAGTGCGAAAGCGCCAACGACGTTAAGACTGTTGAAGCTGCTGTTGAAGCTGCTGAAAAGGAATTCGGCGTTGAAGTAGGACGTACTCTGCTGATGGCAGCTTTGGAAAGCCCCAGGGGTATCATCAACGCTTACGAAATCTGCTGTGCATCCGACAGAATGCTGGGTGTCGCAATTTCCGGCGGCGACTTCAGAAAGAGCATGCAGACAAGCTTCCAGAAGAGCGGCATTGATATGATGGTTGCCCGCGGTCAGATGCTGATCGCTGCCCGTGCAGCAGGCATCCAGTGCTTCGATACAGTATTTACAGATCTGGACGATGCAGAAGGCTTTGAAGCAGAAGTAAGACAGAACAAGGCAATGGGCTTCGACGGCAAGTCCCTGATCAACCCGAAGCAGATCCGCCTGGTTCACGAAGTATTTGCTCCGACAGAAAAGGAAGTACGTCAGGCAGAAGCCATGATCGTTGCTTTCAGAGAAGCAGCAGCCAAGGGTATCGGCGTCTTCACAGTCAACGGCAAGATGGTCGATATCGCATTTATCCCGGGTGCTGAACGTACTCTGAGACTCGCTAAGGCAAGCGGAATGGAGGTCAGTGTAGAAGTATGATCAATGCAGTAGGTCGTAACATTCCCGAAGAACTGCTGACAAACGGCAAGGAAGTATATCAGGGAAAGAATTACATGGATGGCAAGTACGTGACTAAGGCTTCTCCGAAGACACGTATTTATGAAAAGCCTCAGGAATCCAAGATTGTTGAGACAATCGCTGACGCACTGAAGCAGTGCGGTGCTGCAGACGGCATGACCTTCTCCTTCCACCACCACCTGCGTGATGGCGACTATGTTGTAAACATGGTTATGAAGGCTGCCATCGAAGAACTCGGTCTGAAGGATCTGACAATTGCAGCTACATCTCTTGGCTCTGCACACGATCCCATCGCTGACTACATCGAAGAAGGCAAGGTTGTCGGCATCCAGACTTCCGGTATCCGCGGTCGTATGGGTGAAGTTGTTTCCGCAGGCAAGCTGAAGACTCCTGCAATTATCCGTTCTCATGGCGGACGTCCCCGTGCAATTGAAGCGGGTGAAGTTCATATCGACATCGCATTCGTAGCTGCTCCTACATCCGATCTGGTAGGCAACTGCCGTGGTATCGGCGGCAAGAGCAACTGCGGTTCCATGGGTTATGCCATGACAGATGCCAAGTACGCTGACAAGGTTGTCGTTGTTACTGACTGTCTGGTAGACTTCCCGAACATGCCCGCTTCCGTTGAGGCAATCGACGTTGACAGCGTTGTGGTCGTGGATTCCATCGGCAACCCGAAGAAGATCGCTTCCGCAGCAGCCCGCATCAGCCAGAATCCCCGTGATCTGATGATGGCTGAAAACGTAGCCAAGGTTATCGCTTCCACACCTTACTTCAAAGAAGGCTTCTCCTTCCAGACAGGTGTAGGCGGTCCTTCCCTGGCAGCTAACCTCTTCCTTGAAAAGTACATGGACGAAAGAAACATCAAGATGGGCTGGGCAATCGGCGGCATCTGCGGTCCTATGGTAGAACTTCTCAAGAAGGGTAAGGTCGGCAAGGTCATTGACGTACAGGACTTCGACCTTGACGGTGTAAACTCCATCAACCAGACACCTGGCCACTACGAAATGAGTGCTTCTCAGTACGCTAACCCTGCTAACAAGGGTGCCTTCGTCAACAAGCTTGACTTCGTTGTACTGGCAGCTCTCGAAATTGACACAGGCTTCAACGTAAACGTCCTCACAGGTTCCGATGGCGTTCTGCGCGGTGCTCCCGGCGGACATCCTGATACAGCTGCAGGTTCCAAGGTATGCATCATCGTAACACCTCTGGTACGCGGCCGCATGGCTACTGTGTGCGAACACGTTGTAACTGTAACAACTCCCGGCGATTGCGTAGACGTTCTTGTAACTGACTACGGTATTGCAGTCAACCCGCTGCGCCAGGATCTGATCGAATGCCTCGATAATGCCGGCATCCCTCATGTAACAATTGAAGAACTGAAGGAAAAGGCTTATTCCCTGGTAGGCAGACCTGATGACCTGGAATGGGAAGACAAAGTCGTTGCTGTGCTGGAAGCACGCGACGGTACTATTCTCGATGTTATCCGCAAGATTAAGCCCTTAAATCTGGATGACTGACACTTTCACTCGTAAAAACTAAATAATTAAAAAGGAAAACTCACATTATGATGTCCAACACTATTGTCGGTATTCTGGGTATTATTACAATCGCTGCGATTGTAGTAACTCTGTTCCAGAGTAAGACACAGCCTGCGATTGCATTCATCGTATTCCCTTCCATCCTGGCAGTGATCCTGATCCTCGGCGGCCGTTTCGGTCTTGAAAACCTCGAAGATCTGATCAAGGCAGGCTTCAATTCCACAGCTCCTACAGCTGCCCTGTTCGTATTCTCCGTACTCTACTTCGGTATCATGACTGACGCCGGCATGTTCGATGTTATCATCGGCAAGCTGATGGGCCTCATCGGCAACAACGTTATCGGTGTCTGCGTTATGACTTGCGTAATCGCTCTGATCGGCCATCTCGATGGCGGCGGCGCTTCCACATTCTGTATCGTAGTACCTGCTATGCTGCCGGTATTCACAAAGATGGGTATGCGTCCTACTTCCCTGCTCCGTATCGCCGTTCTGGCAATGGGCGTTCTGAACCTGATGCCCTGGGCTGGTCCTACTATGCGTGCTGCTACAGTACTCGGCATGGAAGCTTCTGACCTCTGGACAACAATCATCCCGATTCAGGTATTCGGTGTCGTTCTGGCTCTGGCTGTTGCTGTATACACAGGTATTCAGGAAAAGGCTCGCGGTGCCGGTCTGAAGGAAGGCGAATCTCTGGATGTTGCTTCCGTTGAAAACAAGGAAGTCAATGAACTGGCTCGTCCTAAGCTGTTCCTGTTTAACCTGGCTCTGACAGTTGCTGTTATTGCTCTGCTGATCTGGGACAACCTGCCTTCTTATGTTCCCTTCATGCTCGGTGTATCCGCTGCTCTGTTTGTGAACTATGGTGCTTCCGCTAAGATGCACAAGAAGATCATCAACCTGCATGCCGGTCCCGCTCTGATGATGTGCTCCACTCTGATGGGTGCTGCTATCCTGATGGGTGTACTGACCACCAGCTTCAATGTTGAGCTGAATGAGGCAGGCGAGATCGCTAAGCTGGCTGCAGCTTCC
>JAZUHS010000158.1:0-4230 GCA_045641845.1 Bulleidia sp.
TTTATGTAATATGGAGCATCTTCTCTTACGGAAACATGGTGTTCGCTATCCTCTACAAGGTATGGCTTTACTTCTCTCCATGCATCATAAATATAGTCTGGATCAACATATGTCATATATTTATCCCTTTCTGTTTTTCTCAAACGAAGAATTCTTGATTATCCTTGCAAATGCAATTTGTTACTCTTATCTAGCCTAGTAGACAGTTCCTGCTCTTCTCTGCTTCCGTTTGTCTTGAAGCGCACATGCTCAATTCCAGCCACCTCCAGGATGTGATCCTTCATCCTATCTCGTTCTGCCTGCTTACTACCTTCTTTATGGTAGGAAACACCATCTACCTCTACAGCCAGAACCGGCTTCTTGGTTACTGTATTATAGATCAGGAAATCCTCATGAGATAAGCCTGTATCAATGAAGCGGATTTCCTCTTCTGAAAGGGCACTCCTGTCAGTGACAAGATATACAAGAGGATGATGCACGAGGACATCCCAAGGTGCCTCTTCTCTTTTACCCAGTTCCTTCCTGATGAGGTCGTACATAAGATTCTCAGAAGCATAGTTTGAAACAAGTTTTGCTTTCTTCAGGTACTCTTCTCTTTCCTGCTCGTATTCTTTATACAGGTAATCAAATACAGAACGTATCTCACTCTTCTGTACATCCGGATTGTGGTATTTGATATATCCGATCAGGTCTGCCATATTGCTGCCGGATGGCTGTTCCTTATCAGAGGCAACGATGATCAGATGATTCTTGGCTCTTGAAATGGCAACATTTAAGATCTCTGCACCATCAGAGAATGTCTTTACTACATCGTCAGTTGTCGAGAAGATGATCGTATCCATCTCTCGTCCCTGGAATTTATGAATCGTAGAGGCTTCGTAACCTTCTGATGAAAACTTCTCCCACACCTGGCTGTTAATCTTATTCTTCTGGTCTTTATATGGGGCAATGATGCCTACTTCAGAAGGATCACAAGGAACGGATGGCAATATCTCCTCCGTGATCACATCGATCTGTCTCTGGTTCCAGTTGCCTCTATCATGCTTGCCAGGAACTGTTTCTACGAGTTTCAACGCTTCTGTCTCGGTGTTCTCCGTCATGATAATCAGCTGGTTATCATAGAACTTCTGATTACAGAAGCCGATGATCAGAGGATGGCATCGGTAGTGTTCTCGTAAGGTAACCGATGGGATCTTATCTCCAAGAAGAACCATTATGGACTTTAAGAAGCAGTATTTATTGAAGTCGTATACGTCCTCTACCTGGTATTCGTCAATGATCTTCTGTACTGCTGCCTTCTCACTGACTACGTTTGGAAGCTGTTTTGTATCGCCTACAATAACTGCATTCCTTGCAGACGACATAGCGATTGTTCCCGTAATAAGGTCGGACTGGGAAGCCTCGTCCATGATCACATAATCAAAGATGCCTCTGATATTGCTTCTGGAGCAGTAGGTGGTACTAAGAACAATCGGGTATTCCAGGAGGAACTCCTCACAGCAATTGTAATAGGATGCATCACTGAACTCAGGTCTTTCCTCCTTGTTTCCGTATCTTTCTGCCAGGTTTGCACGGAATACCTTCAGGGAAAGTTCAGTAAACAGCTGGATCTCTTTATCCGCATCGATTCTTTGCAGTTTCTCTTCTAATTGCCGTATCTTTTCCTTCAGGTCTTCGATCCGTAATTCATAGAACAACAGGTCCAGACAGGCCGTAACAGCCGCTGTATCCTCTTTCATCATCCTTCCCATGCGGACGCCGTAAAAGAGTCGGTTGAACATACGAAACCACATTCCCGGCTTCTTATGGAGCTCGTGATAATCGGTGTAGACATTACGGACTCTGGATAAAAGCGACAGGGTGACAGATTCGGATATTTCTTTCTCTGGCCTGCAAAGAACGCCTGTTTATTCTGAAAATTGCCAAGGAGTGCCATGATAAAGCCGAAACCATATTTCTCGGATGCCAGCTTCTCCTGTACGTTCATGATTGCGGAATTGTTATTACTGACGATCTGTACAGTCTTACCCTGAAGGATCAGGTTAGCAACGATATTGAGAATGGTCTGCGTCTTGCCTGTTCCCGGAGGACCTTCGATAACACTGATCCTGTTGGAAAGAGCATTGGTAACAGCCTGGAACTGACTTTCATTACAGCCAAATGGAAAGATAGGCGCAGTTGCATCAAGACCGGTATACGGAGCATATTCTTCTACGCCAAGGTATACGGATGCTGCCGTGTCCTTATCGATGAAGTTTACTCTCTGCAGTTTATCTACGAGAATCTCCTTATTGTTCTCTTCATCCCTTAAGGTAACAATATGTGCAACGTCATGAAAGTAGTTGTGAAGCTTCTGGACTCGTTTGTTGCCCATAATGGAGTCGTCTACTTCCAGTTCTTCTCTTGCGTAGGAATACTCCTTACCATCCTCTTTCACAATGAGCCAGTATTCGCTAGTCTCGTTCTTAAACATGTAGATCTGGCGTATATGCGTGATGTATCTTCCTGCACAACGTACCTGCACCGTTATAGGGTCAACAGCAGATGGGGATTTCAGCCAGAGGAAGTTATGCTTCCAGTATCCGTAGGTTTTTCCGTTTTTGAAGGTTACCTGCCATTTTCCTGTAGGTTCCGAATAGACACAGGATACGATATCTTTGGCAAGGTATTTGCCATTTCCAACTATGAAGTTTTCTCTTGTATCCATGTCTGCTCCTCCTGAAGGAATCAATACCTGTGTCGCAGGTAACTCATATTCTGTACTTCAGTATAGCATATTACGACGTATGCGAGAAGAATATGGACTTCTCTTGTTGCATTAACTTATTACATTCCATTCTCAAGGACTCTTATCTGATCCATATCTGTTCTCTTCCTGATTTCTCTGTTGGATTCATGCTTTTGTCGTGTGTGAGTCGTATGCCGCAAGTGCGGTAATCGAAGGGAGATGTTCTGTTCTCGTGTCTGTTGCCGTAGGGGATTCTGATGTTTTTCACTGGAAGGCGTTGTTTTCTCGTAAGGAAAGGCTTCCCTGTTTCACGCAGCGTATTCATGATTGCTCTTGAAACACCCTTTTTGCCGCGTGTAAAGAAACGTGCTGAAAATGAAAGAAACATGGCTGAAACTAAGAAAAACACCCCTGTAGATGGGTGTTTTTCCGGAATTTACGGGTGATTTATGGCAAAAAAGGGGGTGTTTCAGGTGTTTTTCCTACTATAGGGGGGTGGTGTAAAACACCCCTGTTTACCTTTTTAAGGATGATTTTTCCTTTCAGGGAACAGGATCCTTGCTCTCTCACAGGCCCTGTAAAGAATGCAGCTTCCCAGCCCTATTCTCATTCGGGATTCATTCCTTTGTCATATCCTGCCCGTGCAGCCCGCCTTAAAAAGACTTCCGGGGAATGTTATCTTGCAAGGGAACACATCCTTAAAATGGATTGAAAAAGGTGCAGAAGAACACATAGGGAGATTGGATTGTAATAAGTTAGTGCAACATACACGTCTCACCAACTTCCGTTATACATGGTATGATACGAAGATACACAACCACATCGAGAAAGGAACACTAGAATGAAAAACAAATACGACTGGACGGAAAAATTCAAAGCGGAACTGGATAAACTGGACGAACATCAGATAGATTATGATCAGGTCCAGCAGCTGAAAAGAATCAAGAAACTGTGGGACAAGAAATACAAATCCCTTATGGATGAAATGACCATGATGGATGGGGAACCTATTCTTATAAAACTCCATAATGAAATTTCACTTGAGCTTTTACACTATATCCGTGATTACATAAGCCGAAATGAAATTCCAATGGATGGAATTACCATCTCTAGAGACTATGTACACTCCGGCAGAAAAAGAGTGCACGTACATCTGAACCGAAGTGAAATGAAAATTCCTCATTCCTATAGATTCAACCAATCTGTTCATGATTTCGGTTCAGTTGCAGTCATCAGAGATATGACTGGTGTCGATATCGGAAATAACACCTGGACTACTGTTTCCGTCTACGAAGCATTTCAGGAAGCCAAACAGAAGAATCCTAACTGGATTCAAAAATATTGCGCTGATATTACTCATGCATTGGATCTGATCAAAGAAAATTCAAAAAAGGTGGTTGATATAGCCGAAGAAGAATGGTAATACTGCTCTGCTATTGCAGTACATCAAATAAGAAACGCTGCAGAAATAGGAACCGCAGCGTTTCTTAAAAAATGACTAT
>JAZUHS010000159.1:0-3432 GCA_045641845.1 Bulleidia sp.
GCGATAGTAATACTCAATCGTCTGATCATCGTTGTAGAAAGTGTTCTTGTAATCTGTCGCTGTTGTCAGATAAAGAACTGCTTCAGTCGCATTTGTAACTGTAACCTTTCCGCCAGAAGCAGATACTGTACCACCTACCGGAACAACTGCGATCTGTGTGTTATGAAGCAGTCCATTGTTGTTAACAGTACCGGATACTGTGATAAAACCTTTGTTTCCATTCACAGAAGAAGCTGTAGTAGCATTCTGCTGTGATGTGAAAGAGGCTGTAAACGTCAGAGTCTTTCCAGCAGGTGCTGTCAGTTTTGAAACAAGTACATTGTCTGGATTACTCACAAAGTATGTACGTGTATAGCCGTTATTAAATGAAACAGTTGCTTCGCCTTCATCAAGATTCAAAGTTCTTTGATAATCAGAGGGTTTTACAACACTTCCCCATGAGGTACGTAATCCCAGATTTGAGGTTGTTGATTCAATATAAAGATCACCCAGAGCCTGATAACCATTGTTATAACCAGAGTTCGCTTCATCTACACCTTTCAGGTTTTCAATGTTGTTTCCAACAGAGCCACCGCTCAGCAGTGTATTTGCATAACCTTCATATACATCCACTTTGCTCTCAGAGGGATTTCCTCCGTTGTAGTTGTTCACACTGCCTCGTCCACCGGACCACAGTGTTTCTTCGTTAACTGTCAGATGTTCCTTTGTCAGTTCACCGTAAACATTTGCACCAATGATGCCATTACCGATCGGTAATGTTGTCTCCTGCCAGGTATCACCTTTTTGAAGCAAGTAGGTTTTCTGAGTTGTATCTGAAGCAGGTTCATCATAACGAAGCGCTAACTCGCCTGTTTCAGCTAAAGTTGTTCTTGCAAGAACCGGAGTGATTTGCATATTTGCGACTGTCATGACAGATGCCAGTAACATTGCAATCTTATTTCTTACTTTCATCCAATCCTCCTTCATTCAGTTTCTGCATGCCTCTTCCCATGTTTCTGATGTATAACTCCTGTGCGCGTAAAGTATGCAACTTGATGAATAAAAGCACTGTTTTAGCTTATCTTTTGCTTAAACAGTGCTTTTTGCTTTTAGCGTTTTGACGGTAATACTGCCGCCAGTTTCTGCATATTCTTACGCTTGAGATCCATCGAAGGATGAACGTAGCGATTCATTGTGATTGTTACACTGGTATGGCCAAGGATCTCACTGAGACTCTTGATATCAAAACCAACCTCTACACAGCGAGTTGCGAACGTATGGCGAAGAGCATGGAAGTTGATATCACCAAGATCACATTCCTTTAATACTTTCTTGAAGTGATACTGCATCAGTCGTGGTTCCACCCAGCTTTCCTCATCTTCAGATAGGAAGTAACCGGTATGCTCTCCGGGAAGCTTAGACAGAATATCGATCAGATGATCAGGCAAGGGAATGTTACGGATCGATTGTCTGCTTTTAGGAGAAGTAATGATGACTTTTGTTTTATTTCCATTACGGCCATTGCCCTGAATTCTTTGCAGAGTTCGACGTATATGAAGTTCTCCATTACGCAGAGAAATATCCTGCCATTTTAATGCACAGAGTTCACCGATACGAAGACCTGCATACAGTGATAACAGGATACCTGCATTGCGGATATTCATGTTGCTATATATATAGGAAGAGAGAGTCTGCTGTTCATACTCACTTAGCACACGAATATCATTTCCCTTCTGTTTAACATGAAGGTTTCTTCCTACATTATTTGTCATCCATTCGTTGTCTTCTGCATAGCTTAAAATGCTCTTTATTATAGTAAGGATATCACCGACATATTTCGGAGATAAACCAGTACCTTTTTCGCCACCTTCTGTAAGCAGTCTATCAATGAATGACTCTAAGGATGAATAACGAAGCTGACGCAGTCTTGTATCTTTCCACACAGGAAGAATGTACTTGTTCAGTGCGTGTGTATACCTGGAAGCAGTCGACTCTTTGATCTGCGGACGGACATGTTTGAACCATAATTCCGCAGCAGTATCAAAACGTACATCTGTCAGTACAAACTCTGCTGCAGGACCTGTCACTGTTGCCAGCAGCAGGATCTGCATCTTACGTTCTGCCTCATCTTTTGTACTGCCGTATACAGAAGCATACTTCGCCTTTCCTTTATCATCATATTCACTAATGTAGCGTGCTTCCCATCTTCCGTCTTTACGTTCATATACACTGCAGCTCTTTACAGCCATGACATTCACCACCTTATCCCTACACAATTCATGTACACATTGTCCGATGATATTCCTGTCATTCGCATGTATGAAAGTTGCAGAAAATGAGGCAGGAATGAAAATTAGTTACATCAAGCAAATGCGGTCTTAACTCTTGAATGATGTCGGCTGAATGTCTAAAATTAACGATGAGTAAGAATGCCTGCTGATGTTTTTAGTAGTTCTTTCGTAAAGTTGCATACTTAACGAAATGGCTTAGATTTACGTCAGAAATGATGCTCGAAAGGTGGGATGACATTTGAAGACTACATATACTGCCAATGCAAATCTGATCCAGAGAGATATTGCCGGTGAACACTTACTTATCCCTGTCGGAGAAGCAGCTCTGAACATTCACGGAATGATTACTCTAACCGAAAGCGGCCTGATTCTGTGGAATCGCCTGCAGACACCCGCCGAGGAAGAAGATCTGATCAACGTACTCCGTTCTGAATACGAGGTGGATGAAACAACAGCAAGAAATGATGTCCGCAGTTTTCTGCAGAAACTGAATCAAATCGGCATCCTGGTAAAGGAGACGGTATGACCAGACTGAGCAGAGAATGCGGATATTCCCTTCTTTCTGCATGTATAGTAACCTGCCTCACAGGTTGCCGCAATGCCGAAAGTGCTGTTTCTAACATTACTTCCAGTACAAACACTGCAGAAAACGAACAGGAAGTTCAAACAGAGGTTACATACATTGAACTCCCCTATGAACTAGAAGACGGAAAACTTACAGCAACTTCGATTTTCCCTTCCAGTGTTATGAACCCTGACTGCAACATGAAGTATGCGGATGATATCGCGACTCTTGAATTCACGAACACCTCCGACGCTTATCTTGCTAAAACCGAGTTTACCGTTCGCATGGTAAATGATGACATTCTGGTATTTAACGCAGATAACATTCCGCCGGGAAAAACAGTATGGGCTTTTGAAACATCAAATCAAACGATGGACATAAACAGTCCCTGTGAAGAAATCAGCTGCGCCGCACAATTCACAGATGCCCCCGACATGTCTGCTGATGTCATTTCATACGAAGTAACTGACATGACGGTAAATCTCTTCAATCTGTCAGATCATGATCTGACAGATATCTCAATTCGTTGTCACTGTCTCCTTGATGATCTTTATTTTGGCGGCACGACATATCTCTACACTGCAGAGGTAATTCCTG
>JAZUHS010000160.1:0-29570 GCA_045641845.1 Bulleidia sp.
GAATGGAAAACAGATATTGAAGTCAACCATACAAACCATTCACCATGGATGATCTTCCGTAATGACTTCCATGATTTTGACTATTATCTGGAAAACCTTGAGATTAAAGAAGAAACAGAAGACGGACGTGTTCCGGATACGCCACTGTTCTGTCTGGATATAGACAGAAACATATTTGTCGGAGCAGTCAATATCCGTCATTATCTGAATGAAGGACTGCTGCAGACAGGCGGACACATCGGTGATGGCATCCGTCCCAGCGAACGCAGAAAAGGCTATGGGACTGCAATGGTCGCACTGGCATTGGAAGAATGCAGAAAACTTGGTATTAACCGTGTGCTGATGTGCTGCGATAAAGACAACATTGGCTCTGCTAAGACAATCATCAGAAACGGCGGTGTTCTTGAAAATGAAGTGATTGAGGATGACCATCTGGAACAGCGCTACTGGATTCAGCTGTAAGAACTGAGCAGATTCCTGTATACACATAGGGGATTTGCTATACTTCAGACGGAAGTGGCACGATGAGGAAATGGAGAGTACTGGGTATAGAATTCTCTGCAGCGGCAGTATGCTTTGCCTTAGGGACAGTGAATCATATCCTGAATACAGGGGAAGGAATCATCTCATCAATCTGTCTGGCACTTGGATGCACTCATCAGCTATCTCAGGGCATATCATGAAGTGAATCCGCTCAATGCCTATGATATTGAAAATGCAGGAAACTTCTTCTTTTACTTCATGTCTGTATGTAATTTCTTCGGACAGTATTATGCCTCGATTTCCAGAAACAGACATGTGTATTTAGAACAGGCAGAAATGTCTGCGAAGGTACGGTGCTGGTTCAGTGAAAACCTTACGGCATTGAACAAAGCACTGACAGTGTTAGCTGCAGAAATAATCTGATAGTTGAATGCAAAGTGTTCATGCAGTTAGACTTTATGTATGAAACAAGGAAAGACTGCATATGGGCTGGTTTCGCAGAAAGAAGAAAGATCCGGAACAGATCGAAATAAAACATCTGATTGACTGGAATGAAGCTAATGGTGAAGGATGCATTGTTTCTGATCGGATCATAAAGGAAGGCTATAAAGTCGGATATATGTACAGAAAGGAGCCTGTTTCAGGCTGCCCGGACAGCGGCTGGTGTTTTCTTGCAGGAAATGAAGATGATGCATATATGAACGATACAAAGAATCATCATGTCTATGCGATCAACACTGCCTGTAACTATGATCCGGATATTATTCCTTATCTGCATTTTCCTGTCGGCAGTGTGTTTATTCGTGTCGAAGGCGAAAAGTTCGAACCTGATGATGGTTCAAAGCCGATCATCATTGAAAAGAGAAGGGCATGATCAAAGAAACAGTTACTGTCACAATTGACAGGGCGATGGGTTCTGCCCATCCGAAATATCCGGAACTCATCTATCCCGTCAACTACGGCTATATAAAGGGAATCTATGCCGGTGATGGTGAAGAACAGGATGTCTATGTGCTCGGTGTGGATGAACCGGTACAGGAGTTTACAGGTTTGATTGTTGCTGTAATTCATCGTCTCAATGACAATGAAGACAAATGGGTGGCTGCACCGGCAGGTAAAAGCTATACAGAACAGGAAGTCAGAGACGCGACAGCATTCCAGGAACAGTATTTCGATATTGAGATTATCATGTGATATAAGAAACAGCAGAGGTAATGCATATGAGAAGAAAAGACAGAGAAGTAACTGACTGCAGCACAATCATCAGTATGATCGATGAATGTGACATTATCCGACTTGGTATCTCTGACGGAGATTTTCCCTATATCGTACCCGTGAACTTTGCTTATACAGTTACAGGTGATCAGATCTGTTTCTACATTCATGGTGCGATGGCAGGCAGAAAGTATGAGCTGCTGACGGAGAATCCGTACTGTTCCTTTGAAATGGATGTACCTATTGGGCTGGACTATCTGTATGAACAGAAAGATGTAACCATGCGCTATAAGTCTGTTATGGGCAAGTGCAGAGCGGAACTGCTGGAAGATGAAGAAAAGCAGAAGGCAGTCGATGATATCATCATGGCCAGATATGAAGGTACAAGGAACTTCGATTACAGCAGAGAACCGCTGAAGCGTACAGCTGTATTCAGACTGACAGTGCTGGAGCTTTCCGCAAAGACCAATCTTCCTGATGGTCCTGCAGATCTTTGAATGTAATCAACCTATCCCGGATGGTAGCTGTATGGCTATCATCTTTTATAGTAGCTTTAGTTTTGATTTACCTGAAAAGAAGTAGAATGAATTCATAGGTATCAGAAGGTGATGATCATGAATGTGATTGAATGTATCAGAAACAGACACAGCTATCGTGGAGAATATGAAGAAGTAAGTGTACCTCGTAAAGATCTTCAGATCATACTGGAGGCAGGACTCTCTGCGCCATCCGGATGCAATAAACAGACGACAAGTCTGATTGCAGTAGATGATCCTGAACTGGTGGAGAAGATTAAGGGAGTGATTGATCCTCCCATTGCAAAGACTGCACCTGCGTTTATCTGTGTGCTGTGTGAGAGGGTATATGCATATAGAGATAAGTGCTATGCCGTACAGGATTATTCTGCAGCGATTGAGAATATGCTGTTAGCTATTGTAGAACTCGGGTATCAGAGCTGCTGGTATGAAGGACATATCACGGATGAAGATCGTATCTGTGACAGAATTGCAGAGATTCTCAATGTTCCTGAGATGTATGATCTGGTATGTATTCTTCCGGTTGGCAAGGCAAAGAAAGAATGTACAGTTGCTAAGAAGAAGTCGTTCAGTGAAAGAGCATGGTTCAACCGCTATGAAGTATAAGGGAACACTTGTGACAGTGAAGGACTGCAAGAAAGCACTGCAGTTCTATCAGGATATGTTTTCTCTCAAGCTGATTCATGACAATGGTGGAAACATGGAATTGTCCGGTGGGATCTATCTGCAGGAAGAGAAATGCTGGGAACAGTTTATTCAGAGAAAAGTTATACATCATAATCACAGTACGGAACTGTACTTTGAAGAAGAGAATATGGAAGACTTTGTCCATAAACTTGAAGAGAAATATCCGGATACTGTCTTTGTGAACGAACTGATGACACACAGCTGGGGACAGCAGGTGGCAAGGTTCTATGATCCGGACGGGAATCTGATTGAGGTAGGAACACCTGTCTGATATACTGATGCAACATCTTTTGCCGTTTCTGTATCAAACGTCAGTGAAAAATGAAGGAGAATCAAATGAAGAAGGTATTCTATTCGGAAGCAGCCTATGTACTGGGCTTACTGACGCTGGCGGTTGGTACTGCCCTCATGGAACGTGCAGATTTCGGTATGTCGATGGTAGTTGCACCGGCATATCTTGTTTATTTTAAAGTGTCACAATATTACAGCTGGTTTACATTCGGGATGGCAGAGTACTGCTTTCAGGCATTCCTGATTCTTGTACTGTCGCTGATACTGCATCGCTTTAAACGTACATATGTATTCTCATTTATCACAGCAGTGATTTATGGTTTTCTGCTTGATGCTGTTATGTGTATGGTCGGAATTATTCCGGTTGGCGGTATGGTACAGAGAGTACTGTTCTATGTACTTGGTTTAGTGATCTGTGCATCCGGAGTAGCTCTGCTGTTTCATACCTATATCACACCGGAAGCCTATGAACTGTTTGTAAAGGAAGTGTCCGGAAAGATGAATAAAGAGATACATACAGTCAAGACAGTCTATGATTGCTGCAGCTGTTTCATTGCCGTGCTGATGTCTTTTGTCTTTGCCGGATTTCCGGTCTTTGTAGGTGTGAAAGCAGGAACGATTCTATGTGCACTGGTCAACGGATGGATGATCGGCAGATGTGCAGACTGGCTTGAGAAAAACTGCAGCTTCAAAGATGCCTTTGCTTTACGCAGGTATTTTGAATAACAGAAGGAGAAAAAATCGTGGAGTATATCAGAGTGACAGGAGAGAACATCGAGACAGAGCATATCTGCTGTGCGATTTCTAATAACAAGGATGTACAGGTTTCATCCAAGAAAGCATGGCTGAAGGAACGCTTTGCGGA
This sequence comes from Bulleidia sp., assembly GCA_045641845.1. Taxonomy (GTDB): domain Bacteria; phylum Bacillota_I; class Bacilli_A; order Erysipelotrichales; family Erysipelotrichaceae; genus Bulleidia. The sequence goes on from JAZUHS010000160.1 coordinate 4,078, forward strand.
TGGTCTGGTCTTTCTCAAGAGTACGGAAAGAGGCAAGTGCTTCATTGAGTATCTGCCGGCAGAAAAGGCCTGGAATCCGATTGAAGCAGAAGGGTATATGCATATCAACTGTCTCTGGGTATCCGGTTCTTTCAAGGGACATGGCTATTCGAACGAACTGCTCAATGCCTGCATTGAAGACAGTAAGGCAAAGGGAAAGAAGGGGTTATGCATTCTTTCTTCCGCAAAGAAGAAGTCCTTCCTGGCTGATCCGAAGTTTCTGAAATATAAAGGCTTTACCGTAAGTGATGAAGCAGATAACGGCATTCAGCTCTGGTATCTGCCGTTTGCAGAAGATGCAGGCCGTCCGTGCTTCAGGGAATGTGCGAAACATCCGTATGTGGATGAAACAGGTTTTGTTCTGTATTACACGCACCAGTGCCCGTTCAATGCTAAGTATGTGCCGATTGTTGAGGCCCTGGCCAGAGAGAAAGGAATTGCCTTCAAGGTGATTCATATTACTTCATTAGCAGAAGCACAGCAGGCACCGACACCGATTACGACTTATGCTCTGTTCAGGGATGGCAGTTATCTGAATAATGAAGTGCTGAATGATAAGAGATTTTTAAAACTGATTGAAAATGCATAAGGAGTGATCTTCATGAAGAAATGGGTGATCAGATGCATCTGTATATTTCTGCTGTTTACTGCAGGCTGTACTCGTACAGTGCAGTGGAATGGGGAAAAGGCAGAACTGGCTGAACTGTATATGGTCGTTGATGTTACAGATGGGTATGCATATACAGGGATGGTGGATTATGTCTTTGTCGGTACTGTCACAGAAGTGATCAGTGATGTCCTGCCGACGAAAGCGAAAAAGCATGAGGACAGCTATAGTACCTACAGGATTCATGTGGATGAAAATCTCAAGGGGAATCTTACGGAAGAAGTTGTCTGCAGTAAGATGGGCGGTCTGAAGAGAGACGGCGTCATGTATCTGGTAAGTGCCGAAACGCCAAATGGGAAAATGATTATGGATTTGGGACTTCCGGAATTGAACCGCCAGTATGTATTTATGGCTTACAGTCAGCCGGATGGCAGTCTGGTACTGTCGGAGATTCTGGATGATCGTGGGTATACAGAAGATGTGAAGAAGGAATATGAAGACTATATCGAACATGAGATTCGCTTTGATCGGGAAAGATTTCCTTCTGACTATGATAAAAAGGAGTGAATGTTATGAGTGAAATCAAAGTGATTGAACTGCCCGAGACTGCCGTCATCGGCAAGCTTGGCTTATGTACAAAAGGAAACAATCTTGCAAAGGAAATGTGGAAACAGGCCAATGAACATTTCAGCGAGATTGCACCGATTGCCTTGAAGAATGAGAAAGGTCTGTGTCTGGCTTTGTGGGGTGCGATGAGTGATCCCGAGATGAACTTCCTTCCCTGGACAGAGAACTTTACCAAAGGCTATTATCTTGCCGGTGTACAGACTGCAATGGACGCAGAAGCTCCGGAAGGATGGACGAAGTGGATTCTGCCGGCAAGAAGCTATATCGCTGCAGCAGTGGTACCGGAAACCTACAGTCAGGTTTTTAAAAAAGTGATCAGCGAAGTGATTCCGGAAAAAGGTATGAAACTGAGCGGGGCTGTATGTGACTATACGGATCCGATGGAAGGAAAGGATTATCTGTACTTCCCGGTAAAGTCAAAAGAATAAGGTTTGTTAGCTCTCTTATGGTCAACATGAGAGAGTTTTTCTATACCTGTCTATGCTGTGCTTGTCACGCACACAGATGTCCTTGAATATGAAAGAAAGCTTCGCCGGTTAAACTGAACATTAAAATGACGTGTTCATAATATGCTTTTTCAGAAAAGCTTTTCGCTGATATGCAAGAAAATGAAATGAACAGTGATGAAATACGGATTTAAGCGTAATCTACGTTAAAAATGCGTTCTGATTTGCTGGAGAATGGTGATGTGCAATGCTATAATGCTCACGTTTTATACAACTTGTGTATATCACAAAGAAAGAGGGAAAAATGAATACACGTACAATGAAGGCTGTTGCAGCAATCGCTGCTTCCGCAATGCTCGTTGGATGCTCCGGCGGTTCCAAGCCTGCTGAAACATCCGCGGCTTCCAATCACTTCGATAAGCTGACTCTGGAATTCGTTCCGTCCAAGGACGCAGACGTCATTATCGCCGGCACACAGAATCTGCCTGAGCTGGTAAAAGCAGAAATGGCTAACCTGGGTTATGAAATTGATGAAGTAGATATCACTGTCGGTACATCTTACGATGCTACTGGTGAAGCAATGTCTGCAGGTTCCATCGATGTAGGCTGGCTGCCCGGCGGTACATATGCTCTGTACTCCGATGATACAGAAGTTATTCTGACTGCAACTCGTAACGGTCTGTCCAATGACTCCGAAAATCCTGCTGACTGGAATGGTGATGCAAATGCTACTCAGAAGAATGGTCCTCAGGTAACTTACTATCGTTCCCTGATCTATGCTGCTCCTACAGCAAAGGGTAAGGAACTGGCTGCTAAGGTAAATGCAGGCGAAAAGCTGACATGGGAAGATCTCGACAGCGCTACATGGGCTGTTCAGAAGACTTCTTCTTCTGCTGGTTATATCTATCCTACAATGTGGCTCATGGACAACTATGATGGCAAGAAGATCTCTGATCTGTCCAACGTTGTTCCGCTCGACTCCGGTTATGGTACAGCATTCTCCTATGCTGCTGCTGAATCTGTAGATATCATTGTCTGCTACGCTGATGGCCGTAACGACTATGAAGCTTCCTGGACTCTGACAACAGATAAGCAGGATGAAACAGGCAAGCAGGGTATGGGCAGAACAGAATCCATCTGGAATGAACTGAATGTTATCGGTGTTACAGAAGGTATCTACAACGATACTGTTGCAGTATCCAAGAAGAGCCCCTTCTACACAGATGAACTGAAGGCTGCTCTGCAGGAATGCTTCATCAACATCATCAGCTCCGAAGAAGGCAAGGCAATCTTCGATGTCTACAGCCACACAGGTTATGCTAAGGCTACAGACGCTGATTACGATGGTGCTCGCGCAGCAATGGATGCTGTTAAGTAATCTTTACTGAATCCGTAATCATGTGAAAAGGGAAGCTCAGGCATACTGCAGAGATTCCCTTTTTTCTAAAAGTTAGAAAGGGGTATTTCAAATGATCGAGTTTAAGAATGTATACAAAACATATCCCAACGGCTTTACTGCTCTGAAGAATGTAAACCTTCAGATTGAACAGGGTGAATTCGTTGCGATCATTGGTCTTTCCGGTGCCGGCAAGTCCACAATCCTGCGCTGCATCAACCGTATGCATGATATCCAGCAGGGTACATTGACAGTAGATGGTGTAGATGTTGAAGCACTGAAGGGGGCTGAACTGCGCCGCTTCCGTCGTAAGGTCGGTATGATTTTCCAGAGCTTCAACCTCGTCAGCCGTTCCACAGTACTGAAGAATGTACTGACTGCGGATGTTCCGGATATGCCGTTCTGGAGAGTTCTGTTCGGTATCTTTACGAAGGAACAGAAGATGAGAGCACTGGAATCTCTGGATAAGGTAGGTATTCTGGATAAGGCTTATACACGCTGTGACCAGCTGTCCGGCGGTCAGCAGCAGCGTGTTGCTCTGGCTCGTACACTGAACCAGAACCCCAGTATTATCCTTGCGGATGAACCGGTAGCTTCTCTGGACCCCATTACTGCCAAGCAGGTTATGGAAGACTTTGTCCGTATCAATAAGGATTATAAGATCAGCATTCTGCTGAATATTCATCATGTTGACCTGGCCCTGAAGTATTGTGATCGTGTACTTGGTGTACGTGCAGGTGAAATTGTCTTTGATGGTCCTGCCAGCACAATCACACAGGAACAGCTGGATTACGTATATAACGGCGCTGTAGTACCTACAAGCGAAAACAATAAGTAAGGAGGTTTTGTATGAGCGAAGAATACAAAGCTCCCGAAGTCCGTGTTCCTCTGTTTGACCGTATCTTCAAGCCGCAGGTGATTACGATTGCCAACGGACACACAACTGTACGTCCCCGCAGCCGTACTCCGCTGATCATGCTGTGTCTGATTGCAGCAATTGTCTGGGCGATCTCCATGACCCAGTTCAATCTTGGTCTGGTACTGGAACGTATTCATGAAATGGGCAGTATTTTCGGTAAGCTGTTCAATCCGGACTGGTCCTTTTTACCCAAGGTAATTACACCCCTGGTGGATACCATCAAGATGTCCATTATGGGTACCATCATCGGCTGTGTACTGGCTCTGCCTGCTGCCGTTCTTTCTTCCAGCAATATCGTTCACAGCAAGGTGATCGTTTCCACTGTCCGCTTCATTCTGGCGATGATCCGCACACTGCCGACACTGGTCATTGCGCTGGTAAGTGCACTGATCTTCTCTCTGGGTACTTTTGCCGGAACACTGGCGATTGCGATCTTTACCTTCGGCATTGTTGCCAAGATGCTGTATGAAAGCATTGAAACAATTGACATGGGACCTTTTGAAGCAATGGAAGCTCTGGGTGCCAACAAGTTCCAGGCCTTCTGGAGTGCATGTGTACCGCAGATTCTGCCGGTATATCTGTCCCATTGCCTGTACTGCTTTGAAATGAATGTCAGAGCTTCTGCGATTCTGGGTTATGTAGGCGCAGGCGGTCTTGGCATTACCATCAACGAACGTATCGGCTGGCGTGACTACAATGGTCTGGGTATGGTTCTGCTTACACTGTTCATTGTTGTTATGGCAATTGAATTCACCAGTGAATATCTGCGCAAGAAGCTGAGCTGAGGAGGATGACATCATGAGTGAAAATGTAAAAAAGACTTTAGGCGATGTCATTGAGGAAAAGCTGACTGCCGCTGAGATGTATGCCCGCCGTCCCCGCAGATGGTGGCTGTATACATTGATTGTTCTGATCATTGCTGTTCTGGTTGGCTGGAGTGCAACGGATATCTCCTTCAACGGTATGACAGCAACAGGTTCTGAAGTAGCCAAGGGTGTTGTCAGCGGTATTACTCACCCGGATCTTTCTCTGATGTTCGGTCTTGGCGAAACAGATGTACCTTATCTGCTTCTGCAGACAATCGCGATTGCGATTCTCGGTACAATCTTCGGTGCGATTCTGGCGGTTCCGGTAGCGTTCCTCGCCAGTGAAAACATCATGCCGAAACCCATTTCCTTCGTCTTCCGTGCACTGATTCTTCTGATCCGCACAATTCCTTCTCTGGTATGGGCGCTGATGTGGATCCGTGTTACAGGTCCCGGTGCCTTCTGCGGTGTTGTTACACAGAGTATCTGCTCCATCGGTATGATCTCCAAGATGTACATTACTGCGATTGAAGATCTCGATACACGCATTCTGGAATCTCTGGATGCCATGGGCTGTACTGCGTTCCAGAAGATCCGCTATGGTGTGATTCCGCAGCTGACTGCTTCCTTCATTTCAACAACGATTTATCGTTTCGATATCAACCTGAAGGATGCTTCTACACTGGGTATTGTCGGTGCCGGCGGTATCGGTGCTTCTTTGATGCAGTGTCTCAACAGCAGACGCTGGGCAATGGTTGGTTCCTTTGTCTGGGGTCTGATGCTTCTGGTACTGGTGATTGAAGTCATCTCTACACGAGTACGTACAAAGCTTGCTCAGGGCAAGTAATCAGGAAACAGTAAATACCCTGCTGGATCAGCAGGGTATTTTCAGAAAGGAACATTTTTATGTCTCGTAAACTGAAAATCTATTTTACCAGTGATACACATGGTTATCTTTCCTCCATGGACTATGCGACAGGAAAGACTGCTGATACCGGGGTGGCGAACTGTGCAGAAAACTTTGTGCAGGATGGCAATACATTGATCATTGATGGCGGTGATACCATTCAGGGTTCTCCCTTTACTTATTTTCTGCATAAGAACGGCAGATGGCAGGAAGCGATCCCTGCCCGTGTCATGAATGCCTGCGGCTATCAGTATGTAACGCTGGGCAATCATGATTTCAACTATGGTCAGGAAGAACTTGGTGCTTATCTGGGTAATCTGAAGGCGAAGTGTCTGTGTGCTAATGTCGAAGGTCTGCCCAATGTTGAAAAGACAGCAGTTCATGTGATGGCTAATGGTCTGCGTGTAGGTATTACCGGTATTACTACATGCTTTATTCCGGTATGGGAAAAACCTGAAAATCTGGAAGGGATTACGATTACGGATCCTGCAGAGGCATTGCAGAAAGCTCTTGCAAAGCTGAAAGAGGAGAATGTTGATCTGACGGTATGTATTTATCATGGCGGTTTTGAAAATGATCTGGAAACAGGTGCATCTTTGAGTGATACCAGAGAGAATCAGGCGTATGCCATGTGCAGAGATCTGGCTCCTGATATCCTTCTCACCGGTCATCAGCATATCCCCATGCCCGGTACAAAAGTCTTTGATACCTATACATGTCAGACTGCGGATAAGGGACGTCATTATGCAAAGATGGAAGTGACTGTGGGTGAGGCGGTACAGGAAGGACGTAATCATGTTGCCTCCGGAGCAGTGACTGCATGCAGTGATTTATATCCTGCCGGTGCGAAGACCAAACCGGAAGTACAGGCAATTCTCGAGCAGGCGGAAACAGATACAGCAGAATGGCTGGATACACCTAAGGGCAGACTGGATACAGCTCTGATGCCGAAGAGTCATATCGAAATGGCAGCGGAAGGCAGTCTGATTGCCAACTTCTTCAATCAGGTGCAGCTGCATGCCTCTCATGCAGATCTGAGCTGTACTTCGCTTGGCAATGAAGTCAAAGGCTTTGATCAGGAAGTGACAATCCGTGATGTTGTAGCGACATATATCTATCCCAATACGATGAAGACACTCAAGGTGAATCGGAGTGTACTGAAGGCATGCCTGGAAAGATGTGCTGAGTATTTTGCTTATGGAGATGATGGAGCTCTTTGTGTCAGCGATACTTATCTGAAACCGAAAGAGGAACACTATAACTATGACTATTTCTCCGGGATTGAAGTAACGATGGACATCACCCGTCCGATCGGAAATCGTGTGGTATCTATCCTTTATCAGGGGGAGGAACTTTCAGAGGACAGAGAACTGACCTTATGCATGAATAACTATCGTGCAACAGGTACAGGCGGCTATGATGTGCTGAAGGAATGTGAAGTTGTCAATGAACAGCTGACAGAGATTGTGGAACTGATCATGGACTATATTTCTGAACATCCGCAGATCGCAGTTGATCAGACAAAGTGGCTTCATGTCATTCATTAAACTGTTCAGGGCATAGTAGAGAAGTTGTGCATGATCTACTACAATGAAATCAGAGGTGGTTATATATGACTGAGAAAATGACATGGAAGAAGATTGTTCTTCTTGCTGTAGTGTCAGGTGTACTGACCGGTCTGATCAATTGTGTGGATATCCTGCAGGAAACATCTTTTACCGTACCTGCGGTCACGCCGGAACTGTGGCTGGTGCTGGCTTTGTGGATTGTACTGAAATGTGAGGCTGTCAAGGAAGCGATGATGAAGACCTTTGTTTTCTTCCTGATTTCCCAGCCGCTGGTATATCTGGTGGAAGTTCCTTTCAAGGCAGATGGATGGGGACTGTTCCGCTATTATCCCTTCTGGGGAATGATGACGGTCCTGACGATTCCGTGTGCATATCTGGCCTTTCAGATCAGGAAGAGAAATCCCTTCAGTACTTTGGTTGTATCAGGCGGCACAGCTTTCCTTGCTTATTCCATGATCTATTATGGTGATGCGATGATGGCATCCTTTCCCCGCTATCTCCTTCACGAAATCTTCTGTGCTGTATGCATTGGTGTGATGATTGTGAAGCTGATTCCGGGAAAGAAGGAAAGAGTCATCAGTCTCATCTTAACGATTGCGGCAGCACTGCTGCTGGCAAAGATGACCATATACAAGAATCAGAAACTGCAGGGTGAGATTCAGCTGGATCCTGCCCATACATGGCAGCTGGTGGAAGAGCGTAAGGGTGTGGATGTCGTTGATGAAGGTGAAGGACGATTTGTCTACAGTACAAGAGTCCGCGGCAATGATCTGCTGGAATTTGTCAATGAAGACGGTGAAGTCGTAACGATAGAGATTACGATGACAGATCAGGAAACATACGCTGAAATCTTTGAATGGTGAGTGAACCTGCGTGAATGCGCAGGTTTTCTTTCGTGCAAAATGAAAACGGCACTGATGCACCAGCGCCGCTTTCATGAAGGAATATGCAGTTACGGAATCAATGTTCCGTTTCGCATCCGATTACCATGCCATGACGTTCGCAGTAGTATGCGCATAAGCCTCTGACGGGATGGAAAGAAACATCCGCATCCGGGAACTTTGCCTTGATGGCATTCATCATCTTTGTTGCAAGGGCATCGTTCTCGACATGAGAGATACGTACCTTGCCGCCCTTGTAGCCTGCTTCGAGCATTTCGTTCATCAGACAGTTGAGAATACGCTTTTCACCGCGTGTCTTGCCCTTGTCCTGTACTTCACCTGCTTCGCTTGCTGTACCGTATACAGCAATACCGAGCGCACCGGCAGCACCTGCGGCGATCTTGGAGATACGTCCGTTCTGGGCGAGGTTATGCAGAGATTGGAAAGCGAAGAACAGACGTACGTCCTTGACGTAGCCCTTGATCATTGCTTCGATGTCTTCGAAAGTCTTTCCTTCCTGCTTCATTTCTGCAATCTTTTCCAGAATGACAGCCATTTCCGGTCCTACACTCAAAGAGTCTACGACCAGAATCTTTGTTTCAGGATGCTGTGTCTTGTACATTTCAGCCGCAACACAGGCACTGTTATAGGTGCCGGAAAGACGGCTGGTTAATGTCAGGACATACAGTTCTTCAGGAACGGAACCGTCTTCGCAGTTGAATACTTCTGACCATGTATCAATGGAAGGGCAGGCAGTGAAGGAACGTCCCTTGTAGGCAAGCATTTCTTCTACGAATACATGGATATCGAGAGTTTCATCATCGATATAGGATTTGCTGTCGGTATTGATTGTCAGAGGTGCTGTGCGGAAGGAAGGGGCACCTTTTAATGTGAAAAGGTCGCATCCGGAGTCTGCTACGATATTGTACATAATCTGTTACTCTCCTTTGTTCTCAGTATTTATGTGATCAGTGTTCTGATGGCTTAATTGTAGATGAAGCCGTCAGATGTTAAAATTTACAAAAGAGTCGATTATGTAAGTTTGGGAGTATCCTATGCCTATAGAGAGTTTGAAGACAAGTAAGACAGTATTTACACGCATGTGCATCGGGGAAGCAATTGTGGCTCTGCTTAAGAAACAGGACCTGGCTCATCTGCGTGTTTTATCTGTTGTGCAGAAAGCGGGAGTTTCTCGTATGACTTTCTACAAGTACTATGCAACTCTGCAGGATGCTCTGGAGGATTATCTGCAGATCATCATCAGCGGATATATCGAAGAATGCAAGAAAGAGGATGACTGGGAATCCTTCCTGACCTATAAGCATATTCTTTCTTCTCTGCAGTTTTTTGACCGCTACAGTGATTTCTTTGTGACGATGCATGATCAGGGTTTATATTCCATTCTGATCAAATCCGTGAATGAATTCGTGGATATTCATCTGACGATCACCAAGAAGCTTTCTGCATACAAGCGTTATTCCTATGCCGGTAGTCTGTTGAACTGCTTTATTATCTGGCAGGTAAACGGCAAGAAGGAAAGTGCAGAAGATGTCGCCATGACGCTTTATCAGCTGTACGGTACCTTGTCTGCAAGTGAGGAAGAAGAGAGCACGAAGTAATACCGGGGACTGCATCAGTCCCTTTCATTAAACATCGGTTAAGAGATGATCCCTGCAGGATACATTATGATGAAATGGTATTAAACGTGATAAGGAGAGATGAAATATGACAGATTTTGCGAAATCAGCATTTCCATGGATTATGATGGGACTGGCACTGGCGATCTTCTTTGCGTATCAGAACAGACCTGTAGAAGGTGAGAAGAAAGAGAATATGGGTCTGTTGGGTATGTTATTGGGAATGGTGATTGGTCTTGCGATCAGCAGAAATCCGATCTATATGCCGACCGGTATGGTCCTTGGCTTTCTGATTGGTTCCAGGATTGAGAAAAAATAATGGCTATAACAAAATACTTATGAAGAAGCGCACTCTCATTCGGAAAATGAATGCAGATGTTACATTTCACTATAGGTTTGTCACATATGTTTGTTAAGATGAACATACTGAAACAAGGGAGAACACTATGATCTACATCTATGCAGCCATCATCGGCTATCTTTTAGGTACTGTAAATCCGGCATATCTGTTCGGACGCATGAAGGGAATCGATATCCGTACTGTCGGCAGCGGCAATGCCGGTGCCAGCAACGCCAAAGTTGTACTGGGCTGGAAGTATTTCTTCATGACTGCAGTCTATGATGTAGTCAAATGTGCAGTAGCCATGGGTATTGCGCAATATGTACTCAAGGGTGATGCGACAGTCACTGTTGTAGCAGGTGCGGCTGCGATCATCGGTCACTGCTATCCGTTCTACATGGGTTTCCGCGGCGGCAAGGGCTTTGCGTCTTTGATTGGTCTGGCAGCTTATATCAACTTCCCGGCAGCTCTGATCGTTCTTCTGATCAGTATCGCTGCAGCCTTTGCGACAAATTATATCGTTACAGCAACTATGACCTTCGTCATTGGTGTGCCGATCTATCTCTGGTTCTTCATGGATACAACGATGTCTGTCAGAGTGATCATGACCCTTGTCAGCATCATGATGACATGGCGCCATCGTATGAACTTCGCTCGTCTTTTGAAGGGTGAGGAAATCGGCATCAACGGCAAGAGTGTGGGCTTTGGTGCAAAGAAAAAGAATACAGAAGAATGAGAAATACAGCTGTCGATCGAAAGGCAGCTGTTTTAGTAACAGGAGATTATGATGACAGTGACATTCAGAAAAACGGACAGCAAAGATATTGAGATCCTGATGACCATGCGAATGGAGACGATTCTCCATGTCAACCATCTGCCTGAGGACTATGTGTTTACAGGAGAAATGGTTCATACTATGCGTCAGTATTTCCTGCATGGAGATCAGCTGACAGTGATTGCGGAAGACAATGGCGAAGTGATTGCCTGTGCCAGCATTTCCTACTATACGATTATGCCTTCTTTATCACATCCAACCGGATACAGAGCGCATATCATGAATGTCTACACCAGAGAAGCATATCGAAGACAGGGGATTGCAAAGTCACTGGTACAGATGCTTGTGGATGATGCAAAGATGAAAGGGGCTACGGAAATCAGTCTGGATGCGACTGCAATGGGCAGACCTGTATATCTCTCTTTAGGCTTTATGGCAACATCAGAAGGGATGGTTATGAAGCTGTAGGTTCTGCATGCATAAATGAACATAAGCTGTATTATGTTCATTACAGGCGGTACAATGACATATAGCAGTGCAGCGCAGAATATGCGGAAAACGGAGTGTTATATGTCACGGAATAAGATTAATCGAAATACAGTGCCGGAAGACTTTACCATGAGTCTGGTGCTGGTGGATGCGGTGCCGGTACTGTTATTCGGTATCAGTATGGTAGTGGTAAGTATTCTTTTGAAGAGCACATTGTTTATGATCGGTGCCCTGCTGTGTCTGTATGCCGGAGCTGCCAAAGTATTATGGAAGCTTATTGTTGTATGCCGGAAAAAGAATGTCTGGTGGATGTTTCTGCAGATGCGCTATGTCATGCCCGTGGGGATGTTATTGATGCTGGCAGGAGGAATTCTGGATGGCAGAAAAGGCGGTATGACAGGAGTCGTGCAGAAGGCAATGCAGATGCCGGCGGTGCTGTTTTTTGCAGGAGGTATTGCCGGTATGGCAATGATGATGGTCTTTGCCTTCATGCTGGACAGTTCGGATGTAAAATCCAACTGGATTGAACAGATTGTAAACGGTATTGCTCAAGCTTGTTTTCTGATCGGATTAATGTGTCTGCTGTAATGAGAATGATATACTTCCCGCAGCGGGCAGGAGGATGCAGATATGAAAAAGAAAGCTTTGATCATTGCTTCTGTATTGACGATTGCCGGGATGACAGTGAATCTGCTGTGCTTTCTGAGCGGAAGGATCATGCCGCTGGCATTGACTATGTATGGCGGTGAGATTCATATTGATATGGGCTTTGGGTTAAGAGCAACAGCAATCTATCAGATGACGCAGAACGGCGGTGTTTCAAAGTCATTGGTCTTTGATCCGATCAGCCTGATCATCTGTCTTGCTGTACTGTATGCAGTCACATACGTTTGTCTTCTGGTAATCGAGAAAGTCGGAAGAAAAAAGAAATGAGGAACATGGAATCTGATGGCGACATCGGGTTCTTTTTCGATACAATTAAAAAATGCAGGAGGAATTACTATGGATCGTATCTTTGTAAAAGACAGAGAATTCTATAAACGACTGTTTCTGATTGCAATGCCGATCATTGCTCAGAATGTCATTACCATCGGTGTAAACATGATGGATACAATCATGCTGGGGAAGTTCGGCGAAGTGCAGCTTTCAGCTTCTTCACTGGCCAATGACTTCATCAATATCTTCCAGATCCTGTGTATGGGCATGGGCTGCGGTGCGGCAGTATTGACTGCACAGTACTGGGGCAGCGGGAATGTTTCTTCCTTGAAGAAGGCCGTGACTACCATGTTACGATTCATGATTGTCATTTCCCTTGGCTTTACATTAGCAGTGATCTTCTTTGCTCCGAATCTGATGCATATTTATACCACTGACCTGGCTGTGATTGAAAAGGGTGTGATCTACTTCAGATGGAGTGTTCCGACTTTTGTACTGATGGGTATTTCATTAACATTGACGCAGATCCTGCGTTCGATCCGTGATGTGCGTATTCCGCTGTATACCTCCATCGTCAGCTTCTTCGTCAATATCTTCTTCAACTGGGTGTTCATCTTCGGTCAGCTGGGCATGCCGAGAATGGAAATAGCCGGTGCTGCTTTAGGTACTGTCATTGCCCGTGTGGTTGAAGCAGGATGCATCGGCGGCTACTTCTTCTTTGTTGAAAAGAAGGTGGCGTATCGAATTAAGGATCTGTTTATGGAATGCGGGGATGTTGTATCCAAATACTTTGAATACTCTCTTCCTGTCATGGCTTCCGATTCCCTGCTGGCCTTTGGCAACAGTGCCGTAGCGATCATCATCGGTCATATGGGTACAGCCTTTGTGGCCGCCAATGCCATTATTGCCATGATTCAGCGTTTCTGTACGGTATTTACTTCCGGTATGGGACAAGCATCACATACTGTGATCGGCAATCGTATCGGTCAGGGCAAGCCGGAACAGGCGTATCATGAAGCGATTTCCATTCTTGCCTTATCTGTTATCTTCGGTGCGATTACTGCTGTCATCATGCGTCTGATCGGTCCGTCTATTATGCGTTTCTATGATATTTCAGAAGAAACCTACAAGCTTGGTATCATGATGCTCAATGCAATGTCGTTGATGATTGTCTTCCAGGCAATGCAGTCTACGATTACCAAGGGAGTACTCAGAGGCGGCGGTGATACGAAGTTCGTTATGTTCATCGATGCCGGCTTCCTCTGGCTGATCTCCGTACCGCTGGGCTGGTATACAGGTCTGGTTCTGCATCTGAATGCTTTTATTGTTATGTTATCTCTGCGTATTGACTGGATGATCAAATCTCTGATCGGTGCGCATCGTGTGATTTCCCGTAAGTGGATGAAGGAGATTGATTTATGAGTGAAAATACAAAGACACCGGAAATGGAAGTCATCTGCAATGTCTGCATGCAGGAAACTTCCCGTGATCCGATTGTCATCATCCGTCATCTGATGGAACAGCCGTTCTGTCATATGCACGGTCCTGAGCATCATATGATGGTAGGTGCAGCACTGCTTACGGCATATCACAATGCCGGCGGTAAAGTCGATCTTTCTGCTGCGTTGAATGAAATCTGTCAGCGCGGTAAGGCTGTACCTGGTGCAGTATGCGGCTACTGGGGTGCCTGCGGTGCCGGTATCAGTACAGGCATGTTCATTTCCATCATCACCGGTTCCGGTCCTCTGGCACAGCAAGTATGGCCTCTGCCGATCCGCATGACCGCAAAGGCTCTGGAAAACATCGGCAGTGTCGGCGGTCCCCGCTGCTGCAAGCGTGATTCTTATCTGGCAATTCTCAGTGCCATTGATTATGTAAAGGAACACTTTGGTGTAGAAATGGCAAAGAGTGAAGTGACATGTATTCACAGTCACCTGAACAAACAGTGCATCGGCAGCACATGTCCGTTTGCACCGAAACGTCCTGCCTTTACTATTTCCGGAAAGGCTGTGAAGCTGCAGTGACAGAGAAACATGGAATTCTCATTGCCGGTATGAACGGCGCCGGTAAGAGTACCATCGCCCGTGTCTTTGCGGGAAAGTACGGCTATCGATATCTCGATGTGGAAGACTTCTGGTTTCCGCATCGTAAGCAGGGTGAGGCTTATCATCCTGTCAGTAAAGAAGAAATGGAAGCTTCTTTATTATCGGCAGTGCAGGCGGAAGGCAGTTTTATTCTGGCCAGTGTCAAAGGAGATTTCAGCTGTGAAATTCAGGAATGCTTTGATCTGGGTGTTCTTGTGGAAACGGATCATGATCTCAGAAAAGAACGGATGATCCAAAGATCTGAGAAACTGTTCGGGAAAGAAATGACATCCGGCACAGAACTGTATGCAAAGGAAATGAAGTTTATAGAGCGTATGGCAGAGAGAAGCGATACGGATGCGATGCAGTGGATGATTGCCAGCGGTCTTGCGTATGTATGTGTTAATGGTACAGATCAGCCGGAAGATAATGCCGAAAAGATCATGACTTTTCTGAAGAAACAGGAACAGCTGGAACGTATCCGTACAATGGATGCTTTGCTAGATGCATGCAGGGCAGAGATACAGGCAGGACAGTATTCTGAAGATCTTGATACAAAGATGGCACAGCTGATGGCATATGCATCATCTTCAGACTGGATGCAGGACTTTGAAGCGGATGAAGCTGGACTTCTTCCGAAAGATCTGAAACGCGGTGTTCTTTCGGAAGATGCAGTCTATGAGCTGTATGAAAGTTATCAGGAAAGGGAATAAAGCAGGTATTACTTCGGGGAAAAGTATTTCCCGGTTAAATAAATAGAAAAAGAAGGTCTGAGGGAGATTTCCTTCAGACCTTCTTTGATAAAGTGTGAATTACTGATCTTCGCCGAATTCAGCCTTGTAAGCTGCAGCGAGCTTTTCAGGCCAGTCGGAAACGGGTTCCAGCTTACCTGTGAAGAAGCGGAGTGTCTTAGGTTCATGTGTGAATCTCAGACCGCCGATCATATCTCTGTGATCATACAGCCACTGTACTCTGTCGATGACATATTCAACCTGGGACAGTGTGAAGACACGGCGAGGCAGAGCCATACGAACCAGTTCCATGGATGCGAAATGTTCGCTTCCGTCAGGATTTCTTTCTTCGGAGAGAGTACCTCTTTCCATACCTCTGATACCGCCGCAGATGTACAGAGCGCATACCAGAGCACCGGAAGGATACTGTTCCTGAGGAATGTGAGATACGAATTCGGATGCGTTCAGGTGAGCACCTAAGCCGCCGCCGGGTGTGATGACAGGAATGCCTGCAGCGTGGAGCTTATCAACTGTATACTTGATGAACTGCGGACCCTGAGAGATGACATCCATGTCCATGGATTCATCAAAGCCGACTGTCAGAGCTTCCATTTCCTTAACGGACATACCGCCGTATGTCAGGAAGCCTTCAAACATAGTGATCAGGTCTTCCATTGTATGGAACATTTCTTCTTCACGAACCATGATGGCACCGCCGCGTGCGAAACCGAACTTACGACCGGAGAAGTAAACGATGTCGAACAGGTCAGCGATCATTCTTGTGATTTCTCTGACGGACTTGTCCTTTAAGGATTCTTCACGTGTCTTGTTGAAGTACAGGTTATCCTGCAGCAGGGAAGCATCGAGAACTGTTGTAATGCCATACTTCTTGGCGAGATCTGTAGCTTCCTTCATGCTCTTATAAGAAATAGGCTGACCGCCGATCAGGTTTGTACCTGCTTCGATACGGAGGAAAGCAACATTTTCAGGTGTTTCCTTCTGAATGCATGCTTCAACAGCTTCGATATCGATATCGCCCTTGAAAGGCAGATTGGATACAGGTTCAAGACCTTCCTTCTTTACCAGTTCTTCAACATGGCCGCCCAGACGTGTAACGTGTGCCTTAGCTGTTGTGAAGTGGTAGTTCATGATTGCACACATACCGGGCTTAACGAATGTCTGCGCCAGGATGTTTTCAGCAGCACGGCCCTGGTGAACAGGCAGGCACCACTTGATACCGAAGATTTCTGTGAGCTTGTCGTTCATGCGGTAGAATGTTTCGGAACCTGCATAAGCATCATCGGCTCTGAGCATAGCGGACTGCATCTGGTCGGACATGGCATTTACACCGGAGTCAGTGAGCATATCCATGAAGATATCGCCGTTGTGGAGCTGGAATGTGTTGAAGGATGCATCGTACATCTTCTGCAGTCTCTGATCTACAGGCAGAAGCTTGAGCTGCTGTACGATCTTGACCTTATGCATTTCCATAGGGATGGGTTCATGTTTGTAGAATTTGATTTCAGGCATGATTATGATTTCCTTTCTTATATATCATTTGAAATACTGACATGTCTGATTGTATATTACTTGTATGAATTTGAATAATTGATGAATTGAATTCTATATATCAATATAATCGATGATTTATACAGGTGTTTATACAAAGAAAAATGCTGTATTCAACAGGAGAAAAGACTATGGAAATCAGAAATCTGAAGACCTTTCTGCAGGTCGTGGAATCGGGCAGTTTCTCGAAAGCTGCCGAAGCTCTGGGGTATACGCAGTCGACGGTATCCTTCCAGATCAGCCAGCTGGAAGAGGAGCTGAACTGCCAGCTGTTTGACCGTATCGGACGTAATATCTATCTCACCAGCCGCGGGGAACTGCTGCAGAAACATGCGCTGGCAATTGATAATTCTCTGGATGTACTCAAGGAGGATTTCCGTCAGGAGGAAAAGCCGGCAGGGGTAGTGCATATGTACAGTGCGGACTCTATCTGCGAAAAGATGATGCTTCTGAACTATGATGAATTCTATCGTACCTATCCTGATATCCGTCTGGTCTTCTCCACCGGTTCGACCACGGACCTTTTGGAAGTACTGGAACGCAATCAGTCCGATGTCATCTTTACCCTGGATGATCATGTCTATCGTCAGAACTTCATCATTGCCGAGGAATCACCGATCAAGATGAGATTTGTCGCGGGAAATGATTTTCCTCTGGCCGGAAAGAAGAAACTGTCTATCCGTGATATCGTGAAGTATCCGATGATGTTAACGGAAAGCGGCATGTCCTACCGCAAGATCTTCGATGATCATCTTTCCCGTTTATCCCTGCAGATTACGCCGGTGCTGGAAACAGGACGTACGGATATCATTGTGCGCTGTCTGTATGCAGGCAATGCCGTCAGCTTTCTGCCGGAGTTTGTTGTCAGAGATGAAGTGGAAGCGGGTAAGCTGGTGTTCCTGGATGTAGAGGACTTTGATATTACAATCTGGAAACAGCTGATCTACCGTAAGGATAAGTGGATTTCCAAGGCTCTGCAGGCATTTATTGATTTTGTCATTGAGCATGAATTCAGATGGTAAGACCGGATTGTGAGAATATATTCGTATCATGAGGTGACACTATGAAAAATGCTTATCGTTATGCTGTCTATGCTCTGAATGCAATCGGACTGCTTCTGTTTCTGCACAGTGCATATTTGTTTCTCAGCCATAATATGACACTGATGAATCCTGTGGGAATGTTGCCGACACCGGGATGGTCCGCCGGCGGTATGCGCATGTGTCTTGGTGCAGTGCCGCTGCTGGCAGTGAATCATCTGCTGTATCGTATGCATAAGCACTTTGTTTTCTACATTCCCGGTATTCTCTGCTTTGTTTTATCAGCAGCTTACTGGGTTATCATTCTGGCAATGTGAATCAGTCGGGATGGAATAACAAACATGAGCCGGAAGATTCCGGCTTTTCAGCAGGAGGAATGAGATGACACAGGTATATACCATTATGGCTTTTGTGAAGGATGGCAAAGGCGGCAATGCCGCCGGGGCTGTTCTGGAAGGAACATATACAGAAGAAAGAATGCAGGAGATTGCGGCGATCATGGGCTATTCCGAAACGGTCTTTGTCTCAGCTTCCGAAACTGCAGATCTGCGTCTTCGCTACTTTACACCGGCCGGGGAAGTGGCGTTATGCGGACATGCGACGATCGGATTCTTCTCTTTACTGCATCATCTGAACAGAATTGAGAAAGAACATATGACCATTGAAACCGATGCCGGTATTCTGCGTATTGAGGTAAAAGAAGATGGCATGGTGATGATGGAACAGAACAGACCTGCATATCTGGATGTGCTAAGGGAAGAGGAAATAAAGGGATGTATTGCGGACAATGCACCAGATCAAAGATATCCGATTCAGATGGTAACAACCGGTCTGAAGGATATTCTTCTGCCGATCAGAAGCAGGGAATGTCTTGATCATCTTGAACCGGACTTTGCAAAGATTACGGAAGTAAGCAGAGTGTATGATGCTGTAGGCATTCATGCCTTTACCCTGGATACAGAAGAAGGTGTTGATGCGGTATGCCGTAACTTTGCACCTTTATATGATATTGATGAAGAAGCAGCGACAGGTACTTCCAGCTGTGCTCTTGCATCTTATCTTTACAGATATGTATGCAGGAAGGATACATACTGCTTTGAACAGGGTTACAGCCTGAACAGTCCTTCCCGGATTCTTGTACGTCTTGTGACTGAAAATGATGAAGTGAAGGAAGTATATGTCGGCGGGTGTGGCTGTGTCGTGGATGTCAGAGAAGTTGCATAGCAGGCATATGAATACAGAATATGAAATGAAAATGATACACTTGTTTCGAAATATGCAAACGGGTATTCTCGTGTGATAGAAGGAGAGCGTCATATGCAGTATAGAGAAGATCGCTACGGCAACAAGGTTTCCCAGCTTGGTTACGGATGCATGCGTTTTACGCAGGGGGTAACAGGTATCAACCTTGACAAGACAGAAGAAGAAATCATGGAGGCATACCGTTCCGGTGTAAACTACTTTGATACAGCCTATATCTATCCGGGCAGTGAAGCTGCGCTGGGTACCATTCTGGAAAAGAACGGAATCCGTGATCAGGTAAATATTGCGACAAAGCTGCCTCACTATCTGATTAAGAAGAAGGAAGCTACAGAAAAGCTGTTCCAGGAAGAACTGAAGCGTCTGCGTACAGACCATGTCGACTACTATCTGATGCATATGCTCAATGATGTCAATACTTGGCAGCGCCTGGTGGACCTTGGCATTGCGGACTGGCTGAAAGAGAAGAAGGCTTCAGGTCAGATCCGTCAGGTAGGTTTCTCCTATCATGGCAACAGTGATATGTTCTGCCAGCTGCTGGATGCTTATGACTGGGATTTCTGCCAGATTCAGTACAACTATCTGGATGAATATTCCCAAGCCGGTGTTGCCGGTCTCAAGCATGCCGGAGCGAAGGGGGTTCCGGTAGTCATCATGGAACCGCTGCGCGGCGGCCGTCTGGCCAACAGTCTTCCCACAGCAGCCCTGAAGGTATTTGAAAACTATCCTGTCAAGAGAACTCCGGCAGAGTGGGCATTCCGCTGGCTGTGGAATCAGCCTGAGGTTACATGCGTGCTGTCCGGTATGAACTCCATGGATATGGTAAAGGAAAATGTTCGTACGGCATCTGATGCAACAGTCGGTGCTTTAAGTGAGGCAGATATGGATCTCTATAAGAGAGTTGTGGAAGAGATCAATGCCAATATGAGAGTCGGCTGCACAGGCTGCAGATACTGCATGCCCTGCCCTCAGCATGTCGATATTCCCGGTGTCTTCGCAGCTTATAACCGTGCTGCATCCGATGGCAAGATGGCCGGCTTCAAGGAATATATGATGTGTACAGCAATCAGAAGAGATGCGACAGGTGCATCCAATTGTGTACAGTGCGGCAAGTGTGAAATGCACTGCCCGCAGTCCATTCATATTCGGGAAGAGCTGAAGAAGGTCAAGGCTGAGTTTGAAGGTCCGGTATACAAGATCGGTACAAAGCTTATTCATACATTCATGAAATACTGATAAATCATGAAGAAGCTGGCAGATGAAGGATAAATCATTTGCCTGTTTGTCTGTTTATTGATAGTATTCTCACTGGATTATCAAGAAAAAGGAGATAACGAAATGAAGATTGCAGTTACTTATGATAACGGAAATATCTTCCAGCATTTTGGAAGAACAGAAACATTCAAGGTATATGAAGTAGAAGACGGCAAGGTTGTATCTACAGAAGTACTCGGTTCCAACGGTGCCGGTCATGGTGCTCTGGCAGGTGTACTTGCAGAAAATACAATCGATGTCCTGCTGTGCGGCGGCATGGGTCCGGGTGCACAGAATGCGCTGATGGGCGTCGGTATTGAAGTTGTTACTGGCTGCGAAGGTGCTGCGGATGCAGCAGTGGAAGCATACCTGAAGGGTGAACTGGAAACAGCAGGTGTTACATGCCATCATCATGAGGAAGGTCATGTATGCGGTGATCACGAAGAAGGCGGCTGCAGCTGTGGTGAAGACAGTGGATGCGATTGCGGTGAAGGCGGCTGTGACTGCGGTGATTCCGGATGCGGATGTGGTTCCGGATGCGGCTGTCATGCACCGATGATGGAAGGCAAGAATGTCGGCAAGACAGTTAAGGTACATTATGTTGGTACTCTTAACGATGGTACACAGTTCGACTCTTCCTATGACCGTGGCGAACCTCTGCAGTTCCTCTGCGGTGCCGGCATGATGATCAAGGGTTTTGATCAGGCTGTTGCCAACATGGAAGTCGGGGAAGTTGTCAATGTACATCTGATGCCGGAAGAAGCTTATGGTCCCGTCAATCCCGGTATGATCATTACTGTTCCTGTAGCAGATCTGCAGGGCTCCGATGATCTCAATGTCGGTGAAAAGGTATATCTGTCCAATGCTTATGGCCAGCAGTTCCTGGTAACTGTTACAGCCAAGGAAAACGGCAATATCACTTTCGATGCTAACCATGAAATGGCAGGCAAGGAACTGAACTTCAAGATTGAACTTGTTGAAGCTGCTTAATGATTGATCTGAATGCTCTCTGCGGAGAGCATTTTTCTTTTTTGTCTTTCTTGACACAGATCAATGTTTTCTGCGATGTGCTGATTATAATGAAAGTAACTGCAGGCATCATACAGAAGGAGTACATATGAATCTGAATCGTTACAGCAGAAAGATCAATCTGTTTTATAAGAAGAATGGTTTCCGTTTCATGTGTCTTGCCGGTGTGTGCATTGTCTTTGCCTTATTCCTGAAACATACAGGTCATATCATCATTTCCAATATTCTTTTCAGCACCTCTGCACTTCTGTGCGGTCTGCCGGTACTGCATCGTGCCCTGATGGGGCTCAGTGCCAGAGCCGTCGGTATTGAGGTGCTTGTTTCGATTGCTGTGATCGGTGCTTTAAGTATCGGTGAATTCTCGGAAGCAGGCATTGTTACTTTCCTGTTTCAGCTGGGCAGTGAACTGGAACAGAGGACGCTGCGGAAAACCAGGGATGCAATTCGTACACTTTCAAAGATGGCACCGGAAACAGCTGTGCGCATCGGTGACGATGAGGAAGAGGAAATTGATATTGATGAAGTGGAGATCGGTGATGTACTGCTGGTACGTACCGGAGATCGTGTGCCGGTTGATGGGAAAATCATCGCCGGTGAAGGCTATCTGATGGAAGCGGCAATTACCGGAGAATCCGTGCCGGTACGCAAAGGTGAAGGGACAGTTATCTATGCCGGTACGATTCTGGACAGCGGAACTGTGAAGATGTGTGCGGATAAGGTGGGAGAAGATACATCCTTCGGACGGATCATTGCCCTGGTTGAAGAAGCACAGGATGCCAAATCTCCGGCAGAGAAATTCATTGACCGCTTTGCACGATGGTATACACCTTCTGTGGTGATTGCTTCAGCTGCAGTCTTTCTGTTAACCAGGTCTGTAGATACCGCCATTACTGTACTTGTTCTGGCCTGCCCCGGTGCCCTTGTGATCGGCGCGCCGGTTGCCAATGTTGCCGGGATCGGAAGAGGTGCAGGAGCTGGGATTCTGCTCAAAGGCGGGGAGAGTGTTACAGCTTATGCCAGGACAGATACCTTTGTTTTTGATAAGACCGGTACATTAACTGCCGGACATCCGCAGGTAACGGATTTCTATTGTGAAATGGAGAATTCAGAGGAGATCATTGCCCTTGCGGCAGGACTGGAACATTACAGTGAACATCCGCTGGCAAAGGCAGTATGCACCTATGCAAAGGAACAGGGAATCACAGTTCAAGGAATTACAGCAGAAACCATCAAGGGTATGGGAATCCGTGCTGAAATCAATCATGAAGTCTATCGTCTTGGTTCACAGCGTCTGATGGACGATCTTGCCTTATCTATAAATGCAGAGCAGCAGCTGAAGAAGATGAAGCAGCGTAGGGAATCCATTGTCATGCTGGCAAAGGAACAGAAGCTGCTGGGGATCTTCGGGATCCGCGATGAAATACGTCATGGTGCTGCTGAGATGATTGCATCTTTGAAGAAGAATCATATTCGTAAAACGGTGATGATCACCGGTGATCATCAGGAAACTGCAGATATTATTGCGGCAGAACTTGGTATTGATGAAGTATATGCACAGGCGATGCCTGAAGATAAGCTGAGAATCATTGCCCGGATGCAGCAGCAGGGCAGACATGTGGCTTTTATCGGTGATGGTGTCAATGACAGTCCGGCTTTGGCGCTGGCAGATACAGGCATTGCTGTTGGATGCGGTACAGACGTGGCGATTGAAACATCGGATGTCGTACTCATCGGAAACGAAATGGAAAATGTTGTATGTTCCCTGAAGCTTGCCCGTAAGACCGTGGCGGTGCTGTATCAGAATATTGTCATCGCGGTCGGTACTGTAGTACTGCTGTTAGCGGGACTGCTGGGCGGGATCGTACATATGTCAATCGGTATGTTTGTACATGAAGCAAGCATTCTTGTTGTCATTGTGAATGCAATGAGACTGTTAAGAATAAAGATCAGTGACAGGAGGTAATAAAGATGAAGAAGTGTACACTGCAGCTGGAAGAACTGGTATGTCCGATGTGTGCGACAAAGGTGGAAACAGCAATCAGAAATACAAAAGGTGTGCAGAATGTTTCCATTCTCTTCAATGCCAGCAAGGCAAAGGTGGAGTATGACGAGACTGCTGTAGAACCGGAAGTGATTGCGGCCAATGTTGAAAAGATCGGCTATGAAGTGCTTGGTATTAAAAAGTAAGGAGAAATGATATGACATTCGAAGAACTGATGAATCTTGAATATATGGCAGAGTTGAAGAAGAAGCTGTCTGTTGTGATTCGTGTGCATGGTGAACATCACCCGGAACTGCATGAGGTCGGTGAACTGTTTGCGGTATTAACGGATGCAGAAGCAAATACAGAGACAAAAGCAGATGCAGCTGAGAAGATGTTGAAGGTTACTGATGGCTTTGCGGTACCGGCAGATGCCTGTGTTACTTATACAAGAGTATACGAACTTCTTTCTGTATATCTTGAGGATGTGAAGAAACTTGGCTAAGCATGTATGTGCGGAACATGTTCCGATCTTCAATCATCTTGATCATGACAGCCTGGTGCTGATTTCGGAGATCATGGAACATCGTGTATATCAGAAGGGAGATCTCATTTTCTCCCCTCAGCATCCCGGCAGTCTGGTGATTCTTGCCGGAGGCAGAGTCAAGATCTACCAGTATACGGCAGATGGTAAAGAACAGCTGCTGAGGGTGGCGGAACAGGGAGAAGTGCTTGGTGAGAACTCACTGTTTGATATGGAAGAGTCTTCCACTTACGGTGAAGCCTTGACAGCAACGGAAGTATGCATGATGAGCAGTCATGATTTCAGAATGTTACTGATGAAATATCCGATGATCGGGATCAGGCTGCTGGAGGAATACAGTCGTCGTCTGAAGGAAGTGCAGAGTTATATTGCACGTACTGCAGATGGTGAAGTGATCGACCGTCTTCGCGATTATCTGAAACAGCAGGCACTGGCACAGCATTGCAGTACATTTGCACTGCCGCTGACCATGCGCGAGCTTGCGGCATATTTAGGTACAACACCGGAAACATTATCCCGTCGTTTTCGTGCCCTGCTTGAAGAAGGATATATCACTCGCAAAGGCCGTACAGTAACGCTGAGAGAAATGGATTGATTAGAATGAAGACTGATACATATTTCATGGAGAGCGAGCGCCTGGGCTTTCGTAAGTGGATTCAGGATGACATTGCACAGGCAGGAAAACTCTGGGGGAATCCGGAAGTTACTGCATTGATCTGTGCATCCGGTGTATTTACGGAAGAGGAGATTGCGGCACGCCTGGATACGGAGCTGAAGAACAATGAATTATATGCTGTGCAGTACTGGCCGTTCTACGAGAAGGGTACAGATGCATTCGTTGGTGTATGCGGCTTAAGACCTCGCAGTACCGGCGTGTATGAACTTGGTTTTCATCTGCTGCCTCAATACTGGGGCAAAGGCATTGCGGCTGAAGCTGCAGAGAGAGTCATGAAATATGCATTTGAGGTGCTGAATGCGGATCAGTTATTCGCAGGGCATAATCCAAAGAATAAAAGATCAGCCAAGGTGCTGAAGAAACTTGGTTTTCTTTATCTGTGCGATGAGTATTATGCACCGACAGGTTTGAATCATCCGTCTTATTCATTTAGAAAGCAGGACTGGATCATCAGAAATAGAGCAGTTTGAATCTGTAAAATAGCTGATTTCTTAGCAGGAATTACTCAGTTTGAAAGAAATCATTGAACAATGGGATCTGTCTCCCACAAACAGGAAATGCAGTACACACAATGATTTTTGCGGAAAAAGAATCATGAAATAATATCATTGAAGGATTAGGGAGTATTTATGAACTTCCTTTTCTTTACCTTTCAGCCAAGAAAACATGGAAGCTAAATATAGAATTTAAAGTAACGCTAAATTATCCAGTCTCACAAAAACAGTAAAAAACAGGCATAAATACGCAGAATTTTAAAAAGTCAATAGCCGGCGGGATGGAAGACGGGGTGAACATTGTTCAGAAAAATGAAAGAAAAGTGAAAAATGTGCTTGCCATAGGAAGGGGTACGTGGTAGTATAACTGAGCACTTCGGGGGAACACCTCTGAGGAGCGGGAAGTTCTTTGAAAACTGAACAGAAATTAAGACACACACAAACGAAACGTCAATGTT
>JAZUHS010000161.1:0-14409 GCA_045641845.1 Bulleidia sp.
CAATATCATGGCTCAGATGGAAGCACTGGAAACAATGATCGCAGAAGGCTTTGAAGCAGATTATGATATCTATCTTGCCTATGGTCATAACGAAGAGATCATGGTTCCTGATGAACGTAAAGGTGCCAAGCTGATTGCAAAGTATCTCAAGGAGCAGGGTGTAACTCTGGGTGCTGTCTTTGATGAAGGCGGCGGTCCTTCCAGGATCAAGACCGACGACTATGAAGGCTATACAATCCGTCTGTTTGCTGGTGAGAAAGGCTTCCATGACTATGAGATCTACTGTGACAGCAAGGGCGGTCATTCCATGGCTCCCGGTCAGGGTACAGCCTTAGGCAAGGTTGCCCGTGGTGTTGTTAATCTGGAAGACAATCTCTTCCCTTATCGTCTGACTGAACTGACCAGAGCTTCTCTGCAGGCACAGGCAGTACTGTTCTCCGGCGCAAAGGCAGAAGTTTACAGCGATCCTGACAATCATATGGAAGAACTGGCGGAATATGCAAAGACAGACCTGTTCCTGGATGCCATCCTGCATACGACTGCAGCTGCAACAATGGCCAAGGGTTCCGATCAGTCCAACGTACTGCCGACACATGCTTCTGTTACAGTCAATACACGTGTGCTGCAGGGTGATACAGAAGAGAGCGTACAGGCATATATGCAGTCACTGATGCCGGATGGTGTCATGGTCAGACATATTGCCGGTGAAGGTCCTTATCCCGATGGCAGAGTTGAAGGCCGTGTTCTGGATCTGATCAAGGAAGTGGAAGAAGAGATCATTGGTGAAAAGGCAATTGTCATTCCTTCTCTGCTCCCCGGCGGTACAGATGCGAAGTCCTATACCGGTATCTGCGATAATGTCTTCCGTTATACAGGTACTATCGGCAATGGCAATGGCGGCGGTGCACATGGCTTCAACGAGTTCTTCGATGTCGCTACAACCCAGTCCTCCGTTGACTTCTTTACACTGTTCCTGAAGAAATACTGAGAAATATGAAAGCCTCCTGCGGGAGGTTTTCTTTCGTGTTTGCGTTATAATGGGAAACATGCTGAATGGAGTCATGATTGAATACTTTGAGTTTGATCTGAAATATGAAGATCATCTATGGGAAAAACTGCGCAGAGAAGCGCGGTATTTTGGTGATTTCGGTATTACGGCTGTATGGCTGCCGCCGGCTTTCAAAGGGTCGCAGGGAACAAATGATACCGGCTATGGTGTCTATGATCTCTATGATCTGGGAGAGTTTGATCAGAAGGGAAGTATTTCTACGAAGTACGGTACAAAGCTGGAATATCTGATGGCGATTCATGAACTGCATCGCTATGAGATCAGTGTCTATGCAGATATCGTCATGAACCATCGTATCGGTTCGGACGGTGTCAATGAAACTGATGGTGTACCTGTCAGCTATGGTAACCGCAATCATGTCACAGGCAGAAGCAGAAAGGTCAGTGTGCCGACACAGTTCAACTATCCTGCCCGCAATAATCGCTATTCCTCATTTAAGTGGACAGCCGATCATTTCAATGGTGCTGATTATGACTTCATAACAAAGAAAAACGGCATCTTTCTTTTAGGTGGTAAATCCTGGTCACAGCATGTGGGAAAAGAATTCGGCAACTATGACTATCTGATGGGAGCCAATGTCGATCTGAGCCATCCTGATGTCAGAGCAGAACTGATGCGCTTTGGTCACTGGTATGCCGAAACAGCAGAACTGGAAGGTTTTCGTCTGGATGCACTGAAGCATATGGATTATGTCTTTGTAAAAGACTGGCTGGCGGAGATGCGAAGCAGAGGCCGTTTCTTTGCGGTTGGCGAATACTGGAGCGGTGTGACGGATGAACTGATGGAGTATCTGGGAAATGTCGACTACAGCATGAGTCTTTTCGATGTTCCTCTGCATTATCATTTCTTTGAAGCTTCTCACCATCGCAATACCTATGACATGCGCAATCTCTATAAAGATACACTGGTAGACCGTGACAGCGGACATGCTGTAACCTTTGTGGATAATCATGATACCCAGCCCGGGCAGGCTCTGCATTCTTTTGTACAGATGTGGTTCAAGCCGTTTGCCTATGCCTGTATACTCTTACGTCAGGAAGGCTATCCGTGTATCTTCTACGGGGACTTCTATGGCCTGCACATGGGACGTCGCCGCGGCATCAGTAAACAGCTGGGGGTACTGCTCAAACTGCGTCAGAAGTATGCATATGGTGCTCAGCACGACTATATTACCGAATGTCAGTTCGGTTTCAGCAGAGAAGGCGGTATTGCCGTACTGTTCTCATTGCGTCAGGATGGCTATGAAAGAATGTATGTCGGCGGACAATATGCACATCAGACCTTCAAGGATGTCTTCCATCGTCATACTGTTGTCATTGATGAAGAAGGCTATGGTGCCTTCTACTGTACAAAGGAAAAGCTCAGTGTTTATATTCCGGCAAAGTAAAACCCTGTTTCCAATGAATAAAGGAAACAGGGTGATTTTTATTCTTCTGCAGGTTTTGAACAGTCCGGTGTGGCAATGCCGGGTCGGTGTGCGAAGTAGTCGGTGATGTAGATCAGATAGCTGATGGAGAAGGCATTCTCGACTCTGGAAGTAATGCGGTCAATGTAGGCCTGATCCGCACTCATGCCCTCGGCAGCTTCAAATTCTTCATAGGAAGAATAATAGATGCCATGATCCGTTGCCCAGTCACCATCCGGGAAGTAGACGATGTTTTCATTATCACTGAAGTAGTCTTCGCCTAAGTACAGACGCGGATCATAGTCCATGTTGTACAGGTTCAGGACAGTAGGAAGAACATCATAGGTGCCAGTCACTTTTGTCAGCTTCTTTGTACCAAGTGTACCGGGACAGTAGATGACAAAGGGAGAACGGAATTCATTCATACCCACGGAACGATCAACCTGCTGTGTGCAGTCATAGATATAAGCTAATGGCATATTGAGAGGATGATGATCAGCGAAGAAGACAATCGCTGTATCATCCAGCTTGCCTGCTTCTTCCAGTCGCTTCAGCAGGTATTCCATACCAAGATCAAGATCCATGGCCTTGGAGATATAATGCTTGACCATCTCAGGATATTCAGGATGTACCTGATTGATCTCCCAGAGATATCTGTTGCCGAGAATATCATCAGCGTCATAGGGGAAGTGGGTACTGGAAGTAATGTACATGGTCATGAACTTTTCATCATTGATGAACTTGTCGACCGTTAACTCAAACATTTCCAGATCCGACTGCCAGCCGCGGATAGTTTCAAAGGGCAGATCATCATAGTTTTCATAGATGCCTGCATGCTGACTATCCAGCATGGCACGGCGGGGATAGAACTGATCAGTCCAGTTATGATAGACATAGGTACTGTAGTTCTGTGCGTTGAAGATGGAGAAGATCGACTCATTCCAGTCATTGTAGGCAAAGTCTGCATAGACATTGATATCACGACGGGGAACCAGTGATACTTCACTGATCAGCTCGGAATCGGATGTGCCGGTATCGAACTTCGGTGTGTAATGGTTGGCGAAATGCCAGCCGTTTTCCATCATGCTGTTGAGAGTCGGTGTCAGCTGGGGATCAAAGCCGAGATAGTCACCGGCTTCAATCATTACGTAGATCAGATTCTTGCCTTCCATTAAGCCTGTAGCTTCATTGTAGTCAGGAACAGAACGGTTCATCAGATACTGGTCAATCACCTTGCGGTCATTGTTCTCATCTGCCTCGGACATTTTCTTCCATTCCGTATCATCAATGGTACGTACAGGAACAGGTTCGGGTGTTTCTTCAGGGACTTCAGCTTCCACCTGCTCCGGTTCCGCAGTGGGTTCAGCCGCGATTTCTTCAATCTTTATGGAAGTCTCCTGTTCAGTAAACAGAGTAGCGACGTCACGGACCAGGAAACGTTCAATGCCGAATTCACGGATTGCCTTTTCCTGATACTTGGGGAAAGCATATAAATCCAGACGTCCGTCTCTTGTTAATAAGCCAAGACCGATACCGTCCAGAACGATTGATACTACAAGCATGTTCATGGTCAGATCACTGAGCTTTGTACGTGTCAGTCTGTATCTGAACATCATTAGTACTGCACATAAGGGAAGCAGAAGGATCCACCAGTAAGCAGAAGGCATCTGACGGATGTACTGACTGAAGTAGCCAATAACGGCCCCGGCCATATTGCCGGCAGTACGCAGGGTGGTATAGCTGTGCATCATATTGAAGATGCCAAGCTGATACAGCGCATAGGTCGGCAGGAAGATACTGATGATACTGTACAGCAGCTTGCCTAAGGCTAACGGCAGCAGTGAGCAGACAACAGCACAGAAGCCGGCCAGCGCCAGTGAGAAGAAGAGAATGCGCAGATATGCGGCATTAAACAGCAGTCCGAAGGACAGGGTGCGGAAGATGGTTTCCGTTAACAGCAGGTTGATGCTGAAGCTGCAGAATGTAAACAGGAGAAAGGGTATCTCCTTTTTCTTTTTATTACGGGACATAAAGCCTCCTTTTATGCATGGTTACGGCATAAACGTAACAATTCTAACGTATCGCTGTCAGGTAAGAAACAGGAAAATAAACAACATAGATGGAAAAATCCATATATACGGAAAAAACGGAATCTTCGATGCATAAATCAGATAATAAAAACAGGGAAATGAACAGAGTTCAGATCATTTCTGCCCATATGTAAAAAAAGATTCCAAAAAGAAGGTGTTTTCGTAAATTTTCTGTTTCACATTCCCTGTATTGTGGTATAAACTTTGTGGCAATGCAGGAAGGGCCTGCTTTTATTGCGGCTCTGATGCATTCGTAACTCCCGAGGAAACTGTTTCACAGCGGATGCGGCAAGTATTACAGAGTTCAAGTCAGTATATCTATTGGAAAGTAGAGGAAGAAAAATGCCTGCAAGAACAGATATCAAGAAAATCCTTATCATCGGTTCCGGTCCGATCATCATTGGTCAGGCCTGCGAATTCGACTATTCAGGAACTCAGGCCTGCAAGGCCCTGAAGAAGCTGGGATATGAAATTGTCCTGGTTAACTCCAATCCTGCAACTATCATGACAGACCCGGAAACAGCAGATGTTACATACATCGAACCTCTGAATGTTGAACGTCTCGAACAGATCATTGCCAAGGAGCGTCCCGATGCACTGCTGCCGAACCTCGGCGGTCAGTCCGGTCTGAACCTGTGCTCTGAGCTGAACAAGGCCGGTGTTCTGGATAAGTACAATGTACAGGTAATCGGCGTTCAGGTTGATGCCATCGAACGTGGTGAAGACAGAATCGAATTCAAGAATACAATGAACGAACTGGGCATTGAAATGGCTCGTTCTGAAGTAGCATACAGTGTTGAAGAAGCACTGAAGATCGCTGATGAACTGGGTTATCCGGTTGTTCTGCGTCCTGCCTACACAATGGGCGGGGCCGGCGGCGGTCTGGTTTACAACAAGCAGGAACTGTGCACAGTATGTGCACGTGGTCTGCAGGCTTCCCTGGTAGGACAGGTTCTGGTTGAAGAATCCGTTCTGGGATGGGAAGAACTTGAACTTGAAGTTGTACGTGACTCCGAAGGCAACATGATCACAGTATGCTTCATCGAAAACATCGACCCTCTGGGTATTCATACAGGTGACTCCTTCTGCGCAGCGCCGATGCTCACAATCGACGAAGCAACACAGAAGGAACTGCAGCGTCAGGCATATGCCATCGTTGATAAGGTTCAGGTCATCGGCGGTACAAACGTACAGTTTGCGCATGATCCCAAGACAGGCCGTATCATCGTAATTGAAATCAACCCTCGTACATCCCGTTCCTCCGCTCTTGCTTCCAAGGCAACAGGTTTCCCGATCGCTCTGGTATCCGCTATGCTGGCTGCCGGTCTGACATTAAAGGATATCGAATGCGGCAAGTACGGCACACTGGACAAGTATGTTCCGGATGGTGACTACGTAGTACTGAAGTTTGCTCGCTGGGCATTCGAAAAGTTCAAGGGTGTTGAAGATAAGCTCGGTACACAGATGCGTGCTGTAGGTGAAGTTATGTCCATCGGCAAGAACTTCAAGGAAGCTTTCCAGAAGGCAATCCGCTCCCTGGAAATCGGCGCATATGGTCTGGGTCATAAGAACAACTATGACACATTAACAAAGGAAGAACTGATGAAGAAGCTGATTACTCCTTCTTCCCAGCGCTACTTCCTGATCTATGAAGCACTGCGCAAGGGTGCGACTGTAGAAGAAATCTGGAATCTGACAAAGGTTAAGCATTACTTCCTGAACCAGATGCTCGAACTTGTACAGGAAGAAGAAGCACTGATGCAGTGCAAGGGTTCTCTGCCTTCCGATGAAGCTCTGACAAAGGCAAAGAAAGATGGCTTCTCCGATAAGTATCTGAGTCAGATCCTGGGTGTAACAGAAGACGAAGTACGTGCTAAGCGTATCAGCCTGGGCGTTACAGAAGCATGGGAAGGTGTACATGTATCCGGTACTAAGGATTCTGCTTACTACTTCTCCACATACAATGCTGAAGATAAGACAACAGCAAGCGACAGACAGAAGATCATGATCCTCGGCGGCGGTCCCAACCGTATCGGTCAGGGTATCGAATTCGACTACTGCTGCGTACATGCTGCTAAGGCTCTGAAGAAGCTTGGCTTTGAAACAATCATCGTCAACTGCAACCCTGAAACAGTATCCACTGACTATGACACTTCCGATAAGCTGTACTTTGAACCGCTGACTCTGGAAGATGTATTAAGCATCTACGAAAAGGAAAAGCCTCTGGGTGTAATTGCTCAGTTCGGCGGTCAGACACCGCTGAATCTGGCTGCTGATCTGAAGAGGAACGGTGTCAGAATCCTCGGTACTTCTCCTGAAGTCATCGACCTGGCGGAAGACCGTGACCAGTTCCGTGCAATGATGGACAAGCTCGATATCCCGATGCCTGAATCCGGCATGGCTACAACAACAGAAGAAGCAATCGCAATCGCTGCCAAGATCGGTTATCCGGTAATGGTTCGTCCTTCCTACGTACTGGGCGGACGCGGCATGGAAGTTGTCTATGATGATGAAAACATGGCTGACTACATGGCTGCGGCTGTTGGTGTAACTCCTGATCGTCCGATCTTGATTGACCGTTTCCTGAACCATGCTACAGAATGTGAAGCTGATGCCATCTGCGATGGTACACACGCTTTCGTTCCTGCCGTTATGGAACATATCGAACTTGCCGGTGTTCACTCCGGTGACTCCGCATGCATCCTGCCTTCTGTACACCTGACTGTAGACAACGTAAATACAATCAAGGAATACACAAGAAAGATTGCTGAGGAAATGGGCGTTGAAGGTCTGATGAACATGCAGTATGCGATCGAAAACGGCAAGGTATTCGTGCTCGAAGCAAATCCTCGTGCTTCCCGTACAGTACCGCTGGTATCCAAGGTCTGCAACATCCGCATGGTACCTCTGGCAACAGAGATCATTACGCGTGATCTGACAAACCGTCCTTCTCCCGTACCTGCTCTGAAGGAACAGGATATTCCTTACTATGGTGTTAAGGAACCTGCATTCCCCTTCAACATGTTCCCTGAAGTAGACCCGATCCTCGGTCCGGAAATGCGTTCCACCGGTGAAGTTCTGGGTCTGTCCAGAAACTATGGCGAAGCATTCCTGAAGTCCTATGAAGGTGTTCAGTCCACTCTGCCGACAGCCGGTACAGTACTGATCTCCGTATCCAACAAGGATAAGCCTGAAGCTGCTCTGGTGGCACGTGACTTCCATGAAGCAGGCTTCAAGATCATGGCTACAGGTATGACAGCAATGATGATCGCTGCTCTGGGTATTCCGGTAGAAAAGGTCAACAAGCTGATGGAAGGCCGTCCTAATATTCTGGATGCCATCACAAACGGCAAGGTTGATCTGATTATCAACACACCTGCTTCCAAGAACTCTCTGGAAGATGACTCCTACATCCGTAAGGCTGCTGTTCGCGGCAAGATTCCTTACATTACAACAATCGCTGCTGCAGCTGCAGCTGCCAGCGGTCTGCGTTTCATGAACAGAGAAGAAAACGCTGTTGTAAAGTCCCTGCAGGAACTGCATGGTGAAATCAGACTGAAGTACTAAGTCAATGCGAAGACAGAAAGTGATAAAGTGCTTTCTGTCTTTTTCTTTTTGGCCTGAGGATTATAATGTTAGCAAAGTCTGTTTATGGACAATCAGGGGAGAGAATATGACGGCAAGAAGAGAGTTTATCGGAAAAGTGCAGAGCCTTCTCAATGACATTGATGAAGATGTGCTCAGCTATGATGAATCTGAATTCTGGATGGTGGAATCCGTTTATGATCAGATTGAATTCTATGCCAACGCCAATCAGCTGCTGAATACGGCCATTGCCCTGCCGCTGGCACGTGGTCTGCATAATGGCACACATCGCAAGAGCAAGATGATGAAGAACGGTCTGGCTTATAACATGCCTTATCTGATTCATCCGATGCTGGTATGCCGTATGTTGATGGATCTGAGAGTGCCTATGGAACATGATGAAGAGGATATCCTGCTGGCTGCAGCATTATGTCATGACATGATTGAAGATGTTCCCTTTACCGATGGCGGTCATGAAATGTATAAGAAGTATCATCTGGACAAGCGTGTCTATGATGCTGTAAAGCTGGTAAGCAAGCGCAGGGATTTCTCCGAAGCTGAGGAACGTGAGTTCTTCCGTAAGATCCGTGCTGATAAGTTTGCATTGCTTATAAAGCTGAGTGACCGTGGTCATAATGTCGAAGATCTGTATAACATGTCTGTCTGGAAGGTACACGAGTATGTGGCGGAAACCAAGCGCTACTTCCTGCCTATGTGCCAGCATGGTGTTGTCAACTTCCCTGAGCTTTACCATACAATTGAAATTCTGCTGGATAAGATGGTGCTTCTGACGGAATCTGCCGAAACACTGGTAGACCGCTACGAAGCAGAAGAAAAGAAACTGCTGCTGCAGGAAAAGAAACTGCGTGAAGCCAATATCCGTCTGCGCAACCTGCGCGATGCGTATCTGGAAAACGGTCAGGCCATTCCGGATCTGGCTATGAACTACAAGCCGGCAGAACCGATTGATGATCAGCTGGAAGAAGCTGCCTTCAATGAAGAACAGGAAGAGTTTGTCTGCGGTACACTGGCATCTGCAATCATCATGCACTGCATGGAGAAGGGACTGATGCATACGATGAATGCACTGGATCTTCTGCAGGACAGTTTGATTGTAAGCAGTGCCGATGAGAACAAGGAAGATGCCTATGCCGACTACAAGCACTGTCTGCTTGCAGTGAAGAGTCTGATTGATCTGCATCCGGTTCTCTCTGCGGATGATGAAGATGTCGTACTGGCTTCTGTTCTCTGCCATGTGCTGTTTGAACTGCTGCCGTTTGATGATTATCCCAATGTCTTCCATCTGAATGAGGATGTCTTCCGTACAACAAAGCTGGCGGCCCGTCAGAAGGTACTGCATGTACATGAGAAGGCACCGCTTTATGCAGCGGTTCTGGAAGACCACAATGCGGTACTGGCCAAGCTTGCCGATCAGAGCGTGCATGTACAGCAGCTGTATCGTGAGAGCATCTTTGAGGCGCAGGAGTGGATCAGAGAAACACGTACCTTTGTGATGCCTTTATGCATCGCTGCCCGTGAGAAGTATCCGGAATTATATCCTGTCATCAGTATCCTGATGGAGAAGATGAAGGCACTGATGGAAGTATCCGCAACTCTAGCTTCCCGTTATATGGAACGTGAGGAAACATTGACGAAGGAAGTACTGAATCTGATGGAGGAAAATGCCCGTCTGTATCAGCTCGGTCTTGCCGCAGAACGTAAGTATTAACTGATGAAGCGTGTAAATGTGATGTCATTTGCACGCTTTTTATGTGATTTACACAAACTGTAACGTATAACAGTGCTAACATAGTCACATTAAAGGCAGGTAATGAATCATGAGTAAGAAAAATCAGGCCCTGGGTACAGTTGATGAGATTGCATCAGTGATCACAGATCTTTCCGATGCGATCTGGGACTGTCCCGAAACAGGCTATACGGAAACAACAGCGGCTCGTCTGCAGATCGAAGTACTGCAGAAACTGGGCTTTGAAGTACAGCAGAATCTGGCAAATATCCCGACTGCCTTCTCCGGACGCTTCGGTAAAGGTCATCCGGTGATCGGTATCCTTGGTGAATTCGATGCACTGGCTGCTTTAAGCCAGCAGCCCGGTATGACCGAACAGCAGCCGATTGTCGTCAATGGCAATGGTCATGGCTGCGGTCATAATCTACTTGGCTCTGCCGGTATCGCAGCAGCCTATGCAGTTAAAAACTATATGCAGGAAACAGGATGTGAAGGCACGGTTGTATACTTCGGCTGTCCGGCAGAAGAAGGCGGCTCCGGCAAGGGTTTCATGGCGCGTGATGGTGTCTTTGATGAACTGGATTGTGCAGTGACATGGCATCCGGGTGATGTCAACGCTGTAGAGATGACATCCTCTTTGGCTAATATTGTTGTGGACTATCATTTCAACGGCAGAGCTTCCCACGCGGCTGCTGCACCGCATTTAGGCAGAAGTGCATTGGATGCAGTGACATTGATGAATGTCGGTGTACAGTTCCTGCGTGAACATATTATTCCTGAAGCACGTATTCACTATGCTGTAACCAATACCGGCGGTATCTCTGCCAATGTTGTACAGCCGGAAGCGGAAGTACGTTACATGATGCGTGCACCTAAGATCGGTACAGTCAATGAAATCTATGAACGTGTCAATGACATTGCCAAAGGTGCAGCTTTGATGACAGGTACACAGGAAAGCCATGTCTTCATTAAGGCAACCAGTGACATTCAGCCTAATCGCACAATTGCTGAACTGCTGCAGAAGAATATGGAAAGCATCGGTGCACCGAAGGCTACTGCAGAAGAGGTGGAACTGGCACAGGCATACAGAAAGACCTTCCCTGCACCCGGCTCCAAGATGGACCGCTATCTGGCTAAGCTTCCGGAAGAACAGGCATCAGCGCTGGATTACATGCGTGATGCTGAGATCTGCGATATCGTGCTTCCTTTAGCATTTGATGAAACTGCTTCTCCCGGTTCTTCCGATGTCGGTGATGTATCGCAGGTATGTCCCACAGCACAGTTCAATACCGCAACAGAATGTCTGGATACACCCGGTCATTCCTGGCAGTATACATCACAGGGCAAGAGTTCCCGTGCCCATAAGGGTGAACTGTTTGCGGCAAAGATCATGGGTGCTTCCGTGATTGATTTACTGGAAGATGCTTCTCTTGTTGAAAAGGCCAAGGCTGAATTTGACCACCGCCGCAAGGGTGTGAAGTTCGTCTCTCCGATTCCGTCAGATACAAAGCCGCCCGTACCGAAGAAGTAAGTATGCAGGAAACAGTTTTTCACAACGGCAGTCTGATCGTCTTTCTGCCCTGCAGTGACATTGCACAAACCCGCGCTTTCTATGAGGGAATTCTTGGCCTTCGTGTGGCACAGATTCAGGGCAATGGTACAGCGATCATCTTTGATACAGGATACGGCTACATCGGCTTTGCGCAGTATACAGACGGACGTCCGCTTCTTTCCGGAGCGAAGGGTGTATGCATTTCCCTCAACTGCAGAGACCATGCAGATGTGAATGCACATTTTGCAATGGTGAAGGAAAAGGGAGTGAAGATCATGCAGGAACCGATGCTGCATAAGGTATATCCGGTCTACTCCTGCTTCATCAAGGATCCGGATGACTATACTGTGGAATATCAGAAAATCGACTGAGAAGGTGCATGTGAAGTGCATCTTCTTTTTCTTAGCTGAATAACAACGTACAATAAAGACAGAAACCGAGGATAAAGATAATGAAACTCAAAGATATACATATTCGTGATCCCTATATTCTTCTTGTTGAAGATACTTACTATCTCTATGGCACAAGAGGACCGACATGCTGGGTGGAACAGAATGGCATCGATGGCTATACAAGCAAGGACCTGGAGAACTGGGAGGGACCTTTTGAAGTATTCCATAAACCGGAAGGCTTTACTGCCGACCGCTGCTACTGGGCACCGGAAGTGCATGTATACAAGGATGAATACTACATGTTTGCGACCTTCAATGATTCTAAGGTAAACATCAAGGGTACATGGATTCTCAGAAGTGAAACTCCGCTGGGACCGTATTGTGTTCACAGCAATGGTCCGATCACACCGGCAGAGTGGAACTGTCTGGATGGTACGTTCCATGTCTCAAAGACAGGTGTACCTTACATGATCTTCTGCCATGAATGGCTGGATCTTGTAGATGGTACAGTATGCTATGTCAAACTGTCTGAAGATCTGACGCACGCTGTACAGGCGCCGGTCACCATGTTTGCGGCAGGGGATGGCAAGCCCTGGGTACGTACAGTCATGATGGAAGAGACAGGCCCTTCCTATGTCAGTGACGGTCCGTTTATGTATCGCAAGAATAACGGTGAACTTCTGATGCTGTGGGCAAGCTATGGTGAAAAGGGCTATGTCGAAGCGATTGCCCGCTCCGATAATGGTGAAGTGGATGGACACTGGAGCATTGATGAAAAGTCGTTGTTCGATCAGGATGGCGGTCATGGCATGATCTTCAGGGATCGTGATGGCAAGGAGTACATAGTACTGCACCAGCCTAACGATACACCCAATGAACGTCCGATTCTGATTGCCTGTGATTTAAGCGAATACTGAGAAGAAAATCTTCTTCATGTGAATCTTTCTTAAGAAAACACGGATAATAAATCGTTAGCTTAAATATGCGATAGAATATAAGTGTAAAAAGCAGTGATGCTTTGGAAGGAGGAACATATGAAGTCATACAATAAAGACGGCAGAACAATCGTGTATGGATTCGCAGACCCTCAGGCAGCGCAGCAGCGCCGCAGACTTAAGGCTTCCGTGGTTGAAGACAAGAAGAAAAAGTCTTCCAAATACGGATGCAGAAACAGGGGGAAATCCCTCGATGACTGATCAGCTCACAAGGACAGCGAAAGCTGTTCTTTTTCTTTTATAAGAATTTCTATGCGTCGTTGGATATAACCGAAAATGGGGCGATGACCGGTAAAGGCCATCGTCCCATAACAAAAACAAGTAAATAAGCAAATGCAGAGATTTATAGTTTATTGCGTCTGAATCTGGGGGAATCAGATCTGTACATCATAGATGATTTCAGAGACAAGAGCATGGATATGAGGATTCCATTTAAGATCTCTTCCAAAAGTATGAATAGAAGCGATCATTCCGAAAATGAGCTGGTTTCTGTAATTACGGAGAAGATACTCATTATCCCTATTGTTGGATGTTTTCCCATTTTTACGGAGTCTGTTTCTGTATTTTCTGAAGAGAGAAGGAATGACGATTTTACAGATAGTATTTCTGGCAGCCACAAAAAGAATATTCAAAGCAGATCTGTCTTTACGGAAGAGAGTGCGAAACTCTTCAGGAATGGTAAAGACAATATGTCTGTGAGGAGTGTCGAGACACATGGCTTCAGCTTTGGCGGCAAGAATCTTCTGCTGTTTAACACCGCAGGAAGTGCAGAAACGGGAGTGACAATGGCGGGAGATCAGATTGATGTCTTTGCATTCGGGACATTCAAAGATGTCGTATCCGAGATGGCCAGTGCCGCAAAGAAGAGTCTTCTGAACGTTGTTAATAACGCAGGGTCTGCATTTATTATCTTTTTTCCTGCTGAAGAAGCCACTCGTAGTTATACCAGAGGATATCCTTGATGCGAGGTTTATCAGGGTCATAGTTTCTGTGGTCACAGTCAAAAGCGCCATATTCCGGGTAGCTGCTGTACAAACGGGTATCTAACATATCTACATTATAAAATGTGCAGAATCATTTGACTCTGCACAAACTGGTTCTAAACATTCACCGAAGGTGAATTCTTTTTGTGATTTCGCAGATAAGCTGCCGGGATTACCAGCAGATTATCATGCCTTTAAACCTGCATGGGGTCATGGTTCATTCCCATACTTCTTTAAAGCCTGTTTTCGGTCACTCCCCATCTAATTTTGGAGCGCATGGAAAAGTCCCTTTCATATATATCATACGTTTTTATTATCCGACTTTATGATAATATCCTATAGTTTTATTTGAATAACAAATAAAACTATAGGAATCATTAAGCAATCATTAATATATATACAATTAGATTAGCATAAAATACAATGATATATGGCTATTAGCTTGCTGATATCTATATGACAGCAGTAAATTATCGCTATTTTCAAACATATAGTTGATGACTGTCCACCTGGGTGAACAGTAAGATCATGTCATATCATTTACTATACAGGTACGAGGTAAATGAATATGGCAATCGAACGTGGATATCT
>JAZUHS010000162.1:0-7882 GCA_045641845.1 Bulleidia sp.
CTTCTTGTACCAGAAGAAGGAATCCTTGCGGGATCTGTGCATGTCGCCTGTGCCGTCATCGTGCTTATCTACATAGATGAAGCCATAGCGCTTACGCATTTCACCTGTACCTGCAGAGACTACGTCAATGCAGCCCCATGTTGTGTAGCCGATCAGATCTACACCGTTCTTGATGGCTTCTGCCATTGCTTCGATATGAGGGATGTAGTACTGGATACGGTAGTCATCATGGATTGCGCCGTCTGCTTCGACAGTATCGAATGCACCTAAGCCGTTTTCTACGATCATCAGAGGTCTTCTGTAACGGTCATAGATTCTTTCCAGAGCATAAGTCAGACCAGTAGGGTCAACTGCCCAGCCCCAGTCGGAATATGTTAAGTAGGGGTTGCGTGCACCGAATGTGAAGTTGCCGTTAACACCGTCTTCGATGGGCTTGGAAGTAATGTTCATTGTCATGTAGTAGGAGAATGTGAACATATCTACAGTGCCTTCCTTCAGGATTGCTCTGTCTTCCTCTGTGTAGTCCATGACAATGTTATGTTCTTCCCAGATACGCTTTGCACTGGGCGGGTAGTCACCGAAGCACTGTACATCGCCGCAGTAGTATAAGCTCTTCTGCCAGCCGTGTTCGCATTCCAGTACATCCTTAGGATCGCATGTATGAGGATATGCAACAGGAGCGGATAACATGCAGCCGATCATGAAGTCAGGGTTGATGGAATGACCGATCTTGACTGCATGTGCGGATGCTACGAACTGATAATGCAGGTGTGTGCATGCCTTCTGATAATCTGCATCAGATGCAGGTGCCATCATGCCAAGGAAGGAGATTGTATTGTTGACTTCGTTGAATGTCAGCCAGTACTTAACAAGATCCTTGTATTCATTGAAGATCGTTGTGACATAACGCTTGAAGTATTCAATGTAATCTCTATGCTGCCAGTCACCATACTTTTCAACTAAAGCCAGAGGTGTATCGAAATGCCAGATTGTAACCAGCGGTTCGATATTGTACTTCTTTAATTCAGTGAATACATCACGGTAGAATTCAATACCTTCCTGGTTAGGTGTTTCTTCCATGCCTGTAGGATAGATACGGGACCAGGAAATGGACATACGGAATGTCTCGTTGCCCATTTCACCGAACAGTGCGATGTCTTCCTTGTAGTGATGATAGAAGTCTGTTGCTTCATGGTTGGGATACAGTTCACCATCCAGTACTGCGTAATGAGCGCCTTCTTCGGGAAGGGAATCATCACCGGGTACCTGTCTTGTCTTATGCGGATTGCCGTCCTTATCGATCCATGTAACATAACGGGGATCCTTTACTGTACCGCCTGTAGTAACGTCAGTCAGAGCAGGGCCGCGGCCGCCTTCGTTCCAGCCGCCTTCGTACTGGTTGGCTGCAGTAGCACCGCCCCATAAGAAACCTTTCGGGAATTTAGTCATAATCATTATTCTCCTTTGATCATTTCCGATTACTGACATTATAAACGATGGACATTGTTTTTTGACGAAGAAACAGGTCAATTGCATAAGAAAAGGGAAGCGGATTTCTCGCACTTCCCTGATAAAGCGAATGAATTACTTGCCGAGAACTTCGAGTACGCGGTTAACGATTGCGTCTGTTGTGACTTCTTCGTTTTCACCGACACGGGCCTTGAATTCAACCTTGCCGTCCTTGAGGGCTCTGCCGACAGTGATACGGTAGGGGATACCGATCAGTTCCATATCCTTGAACTTGACGCCGGGTCTTTCGTCTCTGTTATCGAGGATAACCTCAACACCCTTAGCCTGCAGTTCATCATGGAGCTTTTCAGCAAATTCAACCTGAGCAGCATCCTT
This sequence comes from Bulleidia sp., assembly GCA_045641845.1. GTDB lineage: Bacteria > Bacillota_I > Bacilli_A > Erysipelotrichales > Erysipelotrichaceae > Bulleidia. Next base: position 1,846 of record JAZUHS010000162.1, read on the forward strand.
GAGGCTGACAACGACGATTGCGACCTGATAAGGAGCGATGTCTGCCGGCCAGTTGATGCCGTTTTCATCCGCATTCTGTTCAGCCAGCGCAGCCATTGCACGAGCCGGACCGATACCGTAGGAACCCATCCATACATACTGCAGCTTGTTGTTCTTGTCGAGGTACTGCAGATCCAGTGCCTTGGAGTACTTTGTACCAAGCTTGAATGTATTGCCGACTTCAATACCATGAGCGAAGTGTACCTTCTTGCCGCAGCAGGGGCATGTATCGCCTTCCATGATATTTCTCAGATCTGCAACCTGATCAATCTTGAAGTCCTTCTGGTTTACACCTGTGTAGTGGTAGCCTGTCTTGTTGGCACCGGCGATGAAGTTCTGCATAGCAGCTACTTCATGGTCAGCGTACAGCGGGCACTTGATGCCGATCGGACCGGCAAAGCCGATGTCAGCACCTGTAGCAGCGACTACCATTTCCGGTTCAGCCAGACCTACTTCCGTAGCGCCTAACAGCTTGCGCAGCTTTGTTTCATTGACATCTCTGTCACCTCTTACCATAACTGCAACTGCCTTGCCGTCTACGTTATAGATCAGAGTCTTGACGAAGTTCTTAACATCCTTATGGAAGAATTCAACGACTTCCTCGATTGTTCTGGAGTTGGGTGTTTCAGCCAGCACCAGTTCTTCTTCCTCAACACGGGGTTCCGGTGCATCCGGGATGCATGCGGCTACTTCGATGTTGCTTGCGAAGTCACAGTCATCACAGAGTACCAGAATATCTTCACCCATCGGTGCAAGCGCCTGGAATTCTTCAGAGAGCAGACCACCCATCACACCAGTATCGGCACGAACGATCTTGTACTTCAGATGCAGTCTGTCCATAACATTCTTATAGGCATTGAACTGCTTCTGGTATGCGATATCACATGCTGCTTCGTCAACGTCGAATGTATAGGCATCCTTCATGGCGAATTCTCTGACACGGATCAGACCGTAGCGGGGTCTGGGTTCATCTCTGAACTTCTGCTGAATCTGATACAGAGAGAAGGGCATATCCTTATAGGAACGGATCTGCATCTTTGCTGCAATGGCAAACAGTTCTTCATGTGTAGGACCAAGTGCATAGGGCATGCCCTTTCTGTCCTTCAGTGTGAACATGGAATTGCCGAAGCCTGAACGTCTGCCGGAGGAGATGTATACATCCTCGGGGATCAGCGCGGGCATCAGCAGTTCCTGACAGCCTGTAGCATCCATTTCCTCACGGATGATGGCCTGGATCTTCTGCTGAACCTTCATGCCCAGCGGCAGCATCATATATACGCCGGCAGAGCTCTTCTTAATATAGCCTGCACGCACGAGAAGATTAGAGCTGACAGAATCTTCATCCTTTACGTTTTCACGCAGCGTAAAGAAATAACTGTTCTTAAGTTTCATATTTATTTACCTCTATTGCGACTAACTGATTATAGCACGAGTATTGCTTGACATAAGCCATTTAATTACCTAAGATTTATCAAAACGAAAAAAGGAGGGCATTAAAGTTATATGGCATATTACTATAGTGAACCGTCACATACATTCAACGAGTACTTACTTGTACCGGGTTATACATCTGTAGAAAACGTACCCGCAAATGTAAGTCTTGCTACACCGCTGGTTAAATTCAAGAAGGGAGAAAAACCTGCGATTACACTGAACATTCCGATGGTCAGTGCTGTCATGCAGTCCGTCTCCGGAGATAAGCTGGGCGTTGCACTCGCCAAGGAAGGCGGAATGTCTTTTATTTTCGGTTCTCAGCCCATTGAAGAACAGGCAGCTATGGTTGCCCGCGTCAAGAATCACAAGGCCGGATTCGTTGTATCCGACTCCAATATCAAGCCTACTACTACACTGAATGAAGTACTGGCTCTGCTGGAAGAAACAGGTCATTCCACAATGGCAGTTACTTCCGACGGTACAGCTACAGGCAAGCTGTTAGGTATTGTTACTTCCCGTGACTACAGAGTTTCCCGTATGACAGGTGAAGAAACTGCTGAAACATTCATGACACCTCGTGAGAAGCTGATCGTTACAACTTCCACAAGCCTCAAGGAATGCAATGACATCATCTGGGACAACAAGCTGAACTCTCTGCCGATTGTTGATGAAGAAGACAACCTGCGTTACCTGGTATTCCGCAAGGACTATGATGCTCACAAGGAATTCCCCAACGAACTGCTGGATGAAGAAAAGAGACTGATGGTCGGTGCCGGTATCAACTCCAGAGACTATGCGGAAAGAGTTCCTGCTCTTGTCGCTGCCGGTGTTGACTGTGTAGTTATCGACTCTTCCGAAGGCTACTCCTGCTGGCAGGCTAACACAATCAAGTGGATCCGTGAACACTATGGTGATTCCCTGAAGGTTGGTGCAGGTAACGTTGTAGACCGTGAAGGTTTCCGTTTCCTGGCTGACTGCGGTGCTGACTTCATCAAGATCGGTATCGGCGGCGGTTCCATCTGCATCACTCGTGAAACAAAGGGTATCGGCCGCGGTCAGGCTACTTCCGTTATCGAAGTTGCCAAGGCTCGTGATGAATACTTCGAAGAAACAGGCGTATATGTTCCGATCTGCTCCGACGGCGGTATCGTATACGACTACCATATGACTCTGGCTCTGGCTATGGGCGCAGACTTCGTTATGCTGGGAAGATATTTCTCCAGATTCGAAGAAGCTCCCGGTGCTAAGCTGGTAGTCAATGGCAACACAGTTAAGGAATACTGGGGTGAAGGTTCCGCTCGTGCACGTAACTGGGGCCGTTATGATCTGGGTCAGGGCAAGAAGCTGAGCTTTGAAGAAGGCGTTGACTCCTATGTTCCTTATGCAGGTACACTGAAGGATAATGTTGCTCAGACAACTCTGAAGATCAAGTCCACAATGTGCAACTGCGGTGCGCTGACAATCCCCGAACTGCAGCAGAAGGCTAAGCTCACTCTGGTATCTGCTGTCTCCATCGTTGAAGGCGGCGCTCATGACGTTATCGTTAAGCATAACGATAACTCTCATAAGTAATTCCATTTACTTATCCAAGGATGTGTTCGAAAGAATGCATCCTTTTTCTTTGCATATCGAAAGACACTTTCTGATAATCCCTGTATTCTAAGAACATAAATAACGGAGAGTAAGAACAATGTATAACGAAACAATCATCAAAGAGATCGACAGTGTCAGTGAAGAGATGATCACCATTGCCACTGATATCTGGGCTAATCCTGAAATGGGCTGGAAGGAAACAAAGGCAGTGGAATGGACAGCTGCATCATTAAAAGCTCATGGCTTTGAAACAGAGGTCGGTGCCTATGGCATGCCTACAGCCATCCGTGCTGTATGGGGCTCCGGCAAGCCTGTGGTAGGCTTCTGTGCCGAGTATGACTGTCTGCCCGGCTTATCGCAGAACTGCTGCTCTGAGCAGTCTCCTGTGGTTCCTGCAGGGGATGGTCATGGCTGCGGTCATAATCTGTTGGGTGTCGGATGTCTGGCCGCTGTGATCGGTCTTAAGAAAGCAATGGAAGAAGACAATGTAGGCGGTACTGTGATCTTCTATGGCTGTCCTGCAGAAGAACAGTTAACCGGCAAGGGCTTCATGGCTAAGGCAGGTGCCTTTACAGAATGCGACTTTACCATCGCATGGCATCCTTCCACAACTTCCCAGGATACCATCGGCAACCATACCGGTGTCACTACCGCAAAGATTGAATTCTTCGGCAAGACTGCCCATGCGGCAGGCAATCCCCATGCCGGCAGAAGTGCACTGGATGCTCTGCAGATCACCAATATCGGCATTGAGTTCATGCGTGAACACTGCACCGATGATGTCAGAATGCACTACAAGATCACAGACGGCGGCTTAGCACCTAACATCGTTCCCGACTACGCCGCAGGCATGTATACCATGCGTGCATTAAAGCGTGATGCTATTGATGATATTGTCAGAAGAGTCAGACTCTGTGCTGAAGGTGCTGCACATATGACGGAAACAGAAGTGAAGTTCACCATTACCGGCGGCATCTATCCGACACTGCAGAATGAAGTCATCGGCATGACCATGTATGAAGCCCGTCAGGAAGTACCGGATGTAGAGTATACGCAAGAAGAACTGCAGTTTGCGGATGAGATCAACCGACAGTGTGCAGGCTATGTCGAAGGCATGAAGCCGCTGAAGTCCGGTACCTTCGCACCTGCTTACAGAAATACATTTGCCTCTACCGACTATGGTGATGTCGAGCATATCGTTCCCGGCTTCCAGCTGTCCGACTGTACAGCAGCGGCATTAACACCCGGACATCACTGGATGATGACAGCATGTTCCGGTCATTCCATCGGTATGAAGGGTATGATCCATGTCGGCAAGGTCATGGCGATCGGTGCCTACAAGCTGATGACACAGCCGGAACGACTGCAGCAGGCAAAGGATGAATTCAGACAGGCGATGGGTAAGAATACATACGAATGTCCGATTGATGATTCCATTCCCTGGCCTTACAACTAAGAACATATGAAAAGAGGACTGCGCTGATCTTAATGATCAGATATTCAGTCCTCTTTACTTGTTTATCCCACAAGGCGTCTGCCTGCGTTATAGGCTTCTTCTTCCTTTAACGGGAATTCTGTATCATGCTTTGCTTTCTTAGCCTCAGGATCGAAAATAGACCACTTGTACTGGCTGTAGTCATTGACCTGCAGGGTATCTGCGGCATACATGGTTTCTGTCGGTCCGACAAATCTCTCCAGCATGTTCTTATACTTGTTCATTAATGCTGTATAGATGCCTTCTTCACCATACATTGCTTCACCGGCATTGCTGGTCATTAAGAACAGTACAGGAATCATATGTTCATTGGCATTGTAGTGATCCTTTTCATAAGTCAGAGACTGGAAGATCAGTCTTTCATAGAAGGCACGTGTTTCAGCAGTGATATCACTGAGGTAGTTAGGGGAACCGATGATCAGACCATCGGCAGTACGGATATCTTCCAGCAGTTCCTTCATGCCATCCTGTACAGCACATTTGCCATAGGAGAAGTCTTTCTTGCAGGCAAAGCAGGAAATGCATCCGGTGAATTTATCAAGTCTGTATAAGTCGTAGTGTTTTACTTCTGCTCCAAGAGAAGCAGCGCCTTCCTCGACTTTGCGGATCAGCTTTGCTGTATTCCACTCTGTGCGGGGAGAGCCGTTAACGGCAATGATCTTTTTCATAAGTTTATCTTTCTCCTTACGTTTTCATTGTAGCGGTAAAAATGTTCGTAAGGTATTGTCATGCATTTGAAAAGACGTGATGTTCTCACGTCTGACTGTTTATTGATTCTTCTGATATTCCCTTAAATCAGGATGACCCTTGGGCTGTGTCTTCCGGTATTCTCTGACTCTTTTCTTCAAATCGGCAAAGACAGCATCTTCTCCTTTGACGGAAATGTCTCTCAGAATTTCCTCCAGCATCTTTGCGGTAGCGGGATGCATGTACTCGGAATCTCTTCTGGTCAGATAGTAGCGAAGAGCGCTTTCCTTTGTATAGCGTTCTTTTTCATAGATCCTGCATGCGGCAACTCTGTCGCATACCATTTCCACAACATACTCAAAGGGCATGGGCAGAGGCTGCCATACACCGTTGATCATGTCATACCAGTATTCCCAATGGTGACGGTTTCTGCCCTTGTGGTGCAGCCAGCCGGCAGAGAAGCCGAAGTGTTCCTTCTCGTACATGTAGGGAGAACGTGTTCCCTGAAAGTAGCGTACGGAAACAAGGAATTCGGTGGGGGAGTATTTGGACAGGTCGTGTGTCAGTCCCTGTCTGTATAAGCCGCAGGCAAAGCAGTTCTTCATGACTTCAAAGCGATGACCGTTGACGGTCTTGAGATGCTTCATGAATCTTTCATGCCAGGGTGTTTTTGTAATAGCTTCATAATCCATGAGTAGATTCTATTGCAAAGACAACAGTGAAGCAACACATTGAACTTTGTGAATGTCGTGTTAATGATTTAGGCTGAATTGAATGGAAAGTTAACGT
>JAZUHS010000163.1:0-9914 GCA_045641845.1 Bulleidia sp.
GGAGGAAAAAATGGAAGACAAGGTTACGTTAGTCCGTGAAGAAGCTCTTGAAGCTTTGAAGAACGCAGCCGATCTGGAAACTCTGCAGCAGATCCGTATCCAGTATCTCGGCAAGAAGGGCAGCATTCAGGCACTCATGAAGGAAATGAAGGACCTGCCCAAGGAAGAAAAGCCTGCGTTTGGCCAGAAGGTCAATGAATGCAAGGAAGCAGTGACAGCTGCTCTGACAGCGCGTCAGGAAGAACTGCAGAAGGCAGCTCTGGGCGCTCAGCTGGAAAAGGAAAAGATTGATATTACTCTGGATGGTGATGAAATCACTCTGGGTACAACACATCCGCTGGTTATGATCCAGCAGGAAATCGAAGACCTGTTCTTAGGTATGGGCTATAAGATTGCGGAAGGTCCTGAAGTTGAACAGGATTACTACAACTTCGAGCTGGCAAATATTCCGAAGGATCATCCCGCAAGAGATATGCAGGATACTTTCTATATCGATCCCAATACTCTGTTAAGAACTCATACAACTGCTATGCAGATGAGAGAACTGGAAAAGGCACATGGTGAAACTCCGGTTAAGCTGATCTGCCCCGGCAAGGTATACAGAAGAGATGATGACGATGCTACACACAGTCATCAGTTCATGCAGTGCGAAGGTCTGGTTGTAGGTGAACATATCACTCTGGCTGACCTGAAGGGTACACTGGAATTCATGGCCAACAAGATGTTCGGTGAAGGCAGACAGATCCGTTTCCGTCCTTCCTACTTCCCGTTCACAGAACCTTCTGTAGAAGTAGATGTATCCTGTCCTTTCTGCAACGGCAAGGGCTGCAGCGTATGCAAGGGCTCCGGCTGGATTGAAATTCTCGGTGCCGGTATGGTACACCCTCATGTACTTGAAATGAACGGCTTTGATGCAAAGAAGTGCACTGGCTTTGCGTTCGGTATTGGTCTGGAACGTGTTGCCATGCTGAAGTACGGCATCAATGATATCCGCAACTTCTATATCAACGATGTACGTTTCCTGAATACGTTCAATCGTTTTGACTGATGCAGGAGGAAATGAACTATGAGATTAAGCTATAAGTGGTTAAGTGAATATGTAGACCTGACAGGTATTACTCCTGAAGAACTTGCTGAAAAGATGACTACAGCAGGTCTGGAAGTTGAAGGTGTTGAACCTCTTTCCCAGGGTAAGGGTCTGGTCATCGGTGAAGTCATGGAATGTGAAGACATCGAAGGCACTCACCTGCATAAGACAATGACAAGAGTCGGCGACAAGCCGGAAGATGTATACCAGATTCTCTGCGGTGCTCCTAACTGCCGCAAGGGTCTGAAGGTTATTGCTGCGCTGCCCGGTGCTGAACTGCCCGGCGGCAAGATCACAGCAAGACCGATGCGCGGCATCGAATCCAACGGTATGCTGTGCGCTCTGTTTGAACTTGGAGTAGATAAGAAGTATCTGCGTCAGGATCAGATCGACGGTATCGAAGAATTGCCCGCAGATGCTCCTGTAGGCAACACAGATCCGCTGGGTTATCTGGGCTATGATGATACAATCCTCGATGTATCTCTGACTCCCAACCGTGCCGACTGCTCCGCTATGTGGAACATGGCCAAGGAAGTCGGTGCAATTCTGCATCGCGAAGTTAAGTGGCCGGATTTTGCAGGCCGTGGTGATGGCGGTGAAAAGAGCGACTTCAAGGTAGCTACAAAGACAGAAAAGTGTCCTGTATTCTACGGTAAGGTTGTTAACCACGTTAAGGTAGGTCCTTCTCCCAAGTGGATGGTTTCCTATCTGCATGCTGCAGGTATGAACTCCATCAATAACGTTGTCGATATTTCCAACTTCGTCATGCTGGAAACAGGTCAGCCTCTGCATTACTATGACCTGAACAAGCTGAAGGCTAAGGAAATCACAGTTGTTGATGATCGTGAACTGACAATGACAGCTCTGGATGGTGTTGAATTCAACATCCAGAAGGGTGACCTGCTCATTACTACAGGCGGTGAAGCTACAGGTATTGCCGGTATCATGGGTGGTGAAGAATCCATGATTGATGAAAATACAAGCGCAATCTTCATTGAAGCTGCCAAGTTCGATCATGCGGCAATCCGCCGTACATCCATTCGTCTGAATCTGATTACAGAAGCAGCACAGAGATTCACTAAGGGTCTGGAACCTCTGGGTATGAAGAAGGCAATTGATCGTTCCGTTCAGCTGCTGACTGAATATGCAGATGCTTCCGGTTTCGAAGAAATCGTTACTGCCGGTGATACAGGCTATACACCTCTGACAGTGACTGAAACTCTGGAACACTGCAATGGTCTGTTAGGTACAGACTTCACAATGGATCAGGTAAAGGAAACTCTGGAATGGCTCGACTTCAAGCCGGTTGTAGAAGACAATACAGTAACATGTACAATTCCTTCCTACCGTATTGATATCGAAGGTCAGGCTGATATCGATGAAGAAGTTATTCGTCTGATCGGTTTCGATTCCCTGCAGTCCACTCTGCCTTATATGAAGGCTACAGTAGGTAAGCTGACAGAAGCTCAGTCCATCCGCCGTACAACTCGTCAGGCAATGATGGCTGCCGGTCTGAATGAAATCGTTACTTATACTCTGGTTGGTGAAGACTACATCAACAATGCATTCCAGCCTAATGGTGAAGCAATTGCACTGGCTATGCCGATGAGTGAAGCTCGTAAGTATATCCGTACAAGTCTGATCAACTCTGTTATGGAATGTGTTCAGTACAATGTTGCACATCAGAATACAGACAATGCTTTCTATGAAATCTCCAAGGTTTATTCTCAGGGTGTTGAAGAAGAACGTCTGGCAATTGCCCTCAATGGCAACCTGCTGAGCGATCCTCTGCATAAGAGAGTAACAGAAGGTGACTTCTATGCAATGAAGGGTATCATCATGGCATGGCTGAAGAAGCTGGGCTATACAGGATCCCGTATCAAGATCAAGGAAAATACGGCAGATGTTGAACACTTCCATCCTTACAGAAGTGCTGAAATTCTGCTGGATAACCAGAAGCTCGGTGTCTTCGGTGAAGTTCATCCTGAATATGCAGGCAAGTTCAATCTGAAGCGTACAGTATATGCTGAACTGCGTCTGGATCCGATCTTCCGTGCAAAGCCTGCAAGACTGCGTTTCGTTGAAATCGATCGTTATCCTGCAGTATCCCGAGATATCGCTCTGGTTGTAGAAAAGAGTGTTACAGCCGGTTCCATCCTGGATGTTGTTAAGAAGACAGGTAAGAAGCTGGTTCGCAATGCCGAAGTATTCGATATCTACGAAGGTGAATCTGTAGGTGCAGGCAATAAGTCTGTAGCTGTTAAGATCACTTATCAGGCAGCTGATCATACTCTGAAGGATGAAGAAATCCTGCCTGTACATAACGAAATTCTCAATACTCTTCGCAAGAAGGTAAAGGCTGACCTGAGAGGTTAAGCAATCAAAAGTAAAAGACTGCTGTACTGTGCATAGTACAGCAGTCTTTTTGCCTGTACGTAAGAAAAGCAGCTTTGCTTATGCGTCAAAGCTGCTGTGTGCAAGTAATGAGAGAATCACCAGAAGAACTGCAGAAAGTGCGGAAATAGCGATGCAGAGCTTACGGAACGGGGTACTGATATAACGGCATACATAGGTGCCGCTGCCATTTACAGAAGCTGTTACCAGACCGCTGGAGCTGCTTTGGCAGGGGATGGGTACTTGTTCATCATCGATGATCTGATGAATCTGGTAGCCTTTATACCATGTCAGAGGAAGAATCAGAAGCTGCTGTTTGTGATCTGTAATTTCAAATGTCAATGTATCTTTGTTACGCATGATCTGATAGCCGGTCTCATTTCCGTCTTCGTACAGGATTCCGGTAGAACGGCCGCGGAAATCCGGAGAATGCAGAGGCAGATAATCACCGCCTGCCAGTTCCACACGCATGTAGTAAGCAGAGTAATACGGATCACACAGTGCTCCCTGCTGTACTTCCTGCCAGCTCATGGTATCCGGGATGCCGAAGGTGCGCTCCATTACCGGATGAACATGCCATATGCCTTCCAGAGAGAGCAGTATACAGAACAGAGCAGTCACTGCATGGTGCTCAAAGTTGGCAGAGATGATATAAGCTGCAGGAACACTAAGCAGCACAATTGCCAGCGTATTGAAGCGCCAGGGAAACTGCATTACCCGAAGGATCGTTAAAGACTGCCAGGGAATAATCTTTGCCGGCAGAAGAATACATACAATACCTGCGATGACCATGAAGTTCAGGAAACGGTGTCTGTTTCTGTTTTCCTTGCCGATCACAAACCAGAGCAGAGGAATAAAGGTCAGAAACCAGCCGACATTTTCAATCATGGTTACTTCCGGTGCCATGTGATTTCCTGCCAGACCGAATACAGTTGTGTTGGCAAAATACTGCCAGAAAGCCATGGCATATTTTGCCAGATCACTGTGTTCGGCATAGTAGCCGACAATGAACTCCTGTGAGCGCAGCTGTTCGATCATCGGCAGTGTATAGAATGCTGTTAACAGGAAAGCCGAACCGATGCCTTTGCATAAGGTAATGAAGATTTCTCTGCTGTTTTCTCTGATATAGACAAAGAAGATAATCGCACAGAGAATCGCTCCCATAAGGAAAGTCAGATTATGAGACAGGGCCAGACCGCTCAATGCAAAGGTCAGCAGCGGCCAGGTCTCTGTTTTCTTTTTGATCATAATGCTGTACATGCCAAGAATCATTAGCGGCAGAAAGATCAAAGCCAGCAGTTCACCCAGAGCACCGCGTACATAGATGTCTGTAATACGGTAGTTAGTAAACAGATATGCACAGGCGGCAAGAACAGAAGTGTCTCTTCGCTTCACAATGCCATAGGCCAGTGCATACATGGAAAGACCGCTGAAGAAGGAAGCAGCTATGACAGTGATCTTATAGCATATCGAAACGCTGATGCCGCACAGATGCAGAAGGGCTGAAGGAATCAGCAGTACATCGCTGTAGAACAGTGGACTGGCATAGCCGAAACCATTGTTTTCATATGGATATACAGCCGGAAGAATATTTCCTTCCCGTATGGAACGGGCCAGCTGTTCGATACGCGAGACATGGAAGAAGGTGTCATGTTCAACCGGCAGGAGATTCAGCCGGAAATACGGATACACGAGCAGGATTGTAAACAACAGACAAAGTCCGATGGCTGTTAGATGTCTTTTGATATGTTTCATCCGAAGTACCATCCTTTCAGCCATTCAAGCGATTTGATGTATTCCGTGGAAGTACCGAATCCTGCAGTGACAGGCAGGAAGACGATAAAGTTCAGAACATAAACGATCAGGAAAGCAATAATTGCATAACGTGCATATCTGTGCTTCATCAGCTTTATGGCACTGTAGGCAACAGCAAGTGCCGTAAAGATCGAAGCAGGATAGAAATGATAGGCAAAGACACAGCGCTCTACAAGAGAAACCCAGGGTAAGAGGGCGGTGAGATAACCGACCAAAATGAACCATGCATTGCGGTCTTTGCGGAATACAGCAAGATAGACAATATAGAGAACAGCCGGAATGCCGGCCCATGTCAGCAGGGGATTGGAAAAGCAGGCGATAGTATGCACATAGCCGCTTTGATCCATACCGTAGTAATACCAGATCGGACGCAGATCCAGCAGCCATTGGTACCACTGACTTTGATAGGGATGTTCTGCCTGCAGGTTCATATGATAATTGAACATATAAACATTCTGTTTCCAGACATTGGCAATCGACCAGACATCACCTTTCCAGACACGATCAGGCAGATAGGAAAGCAAGTAGATCGCTGCAGGAATAAAGATGAAGAACAGGAAACAGAAGAGAATAGTATACAGTGTATATCTGCCGAAAACAGAAGTGATATGTACTGCTTCCTGACGCTGCTGTGCTGTGCCGTTTCCGGAAAGGAGCAGATTCTTTGCCTGATGATATTCACTTAATCGTTCATAGAGACAGCTGAAGAGAATGATCGCAAGGCCGACAGCACTGTAGCAGCCTGTCCATTTGCAGGCGATGGCAAGTCCCATGAAGATCCCGGACATGCACAGCATCATCATCTGTTTTCTAAAAAGTGTGTCATAGAAGGAAGTCATGGCATACTTCAGCATCCAGCAGAACATGATCATGATCAGCAGCACGCTCATCGGCTCTAATGTGCCGATACGTCCGGTAGTCATATGCATGAAATCAGCTGCTGTAAGTACAGAGGCGGCACTGCAGATTAGCGTACTGCCTGTAAACAGATGCATTAAGGCATACATCATCGGAACCATGGCAATAGAACAAAGCGCACCGGGCAGACGCCAGGCAAAAGGAGACAGAGACAGAAGACGTATGCTGAGTGCCATCATATTGGTGCCAAGCAGCGGATGCACAGTCGCATACATATCCTGTCCGGAAGCGATTTCCGCTGCATTGCGGGCATGGTAGACTTCATCAAAGTAAGCCTGATCATAATAGACAGGAGATGCTGTCAGCTTATCCTGTTCATCAATCAGAAGCTGAGCCGGATAGGGACTGTCGGCATAAGCATCTTCATGAATGCGTACTGAGCGGAAGCAGTGATCACGATCATCATAGAAGCCGATTTCAGAAAGGGTATCGTTAGGTGACAGGGAAATCAGCTTGATATAACGATAGTCATATTCACCGCGTGTGATGCTGTATTCAAAGATGCGGCCCTGACTGAGCACAGCCAGTTCTTCGTAAGCTATGCTGTCATTACTGCCGGAAATGATCATGCCGTTAGTGCCAAGCATATAGCCGGAAGCAAGACTGTTGTTGTCGCCTTCACCATAGATGGTATAGATTGCTGTAAAGCGGGTACTGTCCGTCAGTTCAAGTACAATCTCCTGTCGTTCCTGTTCTTTTGAAGCCTGCCATGTAGTGGAAGGAAAAGATGATGTACCAAGCTGATGCAGAGCAGGGAAGGCAAACAGCAGGGTGATCAGCAGACACATGATCACATCTTCACGCTTCCATGCATTCCTGCGGCTGTTATGTACAAAGGGCAGCGACGAAACTTTCTCCTGATTTCCGGATGAAAAAGCAGGCAGTATAAAAAACAGACTGAGAACGGCTATGGCAGTCAGAACCCAGACCATGAGAATTGCAATCAGTTCGGTATTGCTGAAGAGCAGAAAACTAAGGTCACTCATGTTTCTATTATATGCATAATCATTCTTTCTTTCTGTTAAGATTGAGCTTCCCGGCAGAATGCGATTGGCGGCACTGGCGGCGTGTCATGTTTGACATCACTCAGCAGCGTGCATATACTAGTCATTGTGTTAGCACACGGTGTGTGTGAGTGCTAATGAAGGAGGCTTATTATGTTAAGACCGTTACATGATTATGTAGTACTTGAAAAGGTAAAAGAAGAAGAAAAGACACAGAGCGGCATTATACTGACAACTAAGGAAGCAAAGGAAGAACCCTCTCATGGTGTTGTTGTGGCTGTCGGCCCCGGTAAGGTGGAAAACGGAGTGCTCGTTCCGATCGAAGTGGAACCTGGTATGAGAGTCATTTATAAGAAGTATTCCGGTACGGAAGTAAAGGAAAACAGAAAGGAATATCTGCTGGTGAAGGCTGAGGACATCCTCGCTGTCATCGAATAAGCAGAATTGGTATTTACATGGCAAAGGAAATCGTATACGCAAAGGATGCCCGTGAGAGAATGCTGGAAGGCGTTAATACTCTGGCGGATGCAGTAAAGGTAACTCTTGGTCCCAAGGGCAGAAATGTAGTTCTGGAAAAGAGCTATGGTTCTCCTGTGATTACAAATGATGGTGTTACTATCGCTAAGGAAATCGAACTGGAAGACAAGTTTGCCAATATGGGCGCAAAGCTTGTTTATGAAGCAGCCAACAACACAAATGAACTGGCAGGTGATGGTACAACAACAGCAACCATCCTGACACAGTCCATGATCACCAATGGTCTCAAGGCTGTGGACAAAGGTGCTAATCCTGTTCTGATGAGAGAAGGCATGGAAAAGGCAGCACGTGTCATCGCTGATGAACTGCTTAAGAACTCCCATCAGGTTACAACCAATGATGATGTCAGAAACATTGCTACAATCTCTTCCGGTTCCGAAGAAATCGGCAGAATCATTGCCGAGGCAATGGCTGAAGTTGGCAATGACGGTGTGATCAATGTAGACGAATCCCGTTCTTTTGAAACAATTCTCGAAATGACGGAAGGTCTGCAGTATGACAAGGGTTTTGTTTCTCCCTACATGGTTACAGACCATGAAAAGAATGAGGTGACTCTGGAGAATCCGCTGATCATGGTAACTGATCAGAAGATCAATACAATTCAGGACATTCTGCCTGTTCTGGAAGAAGTAGTGAAGAGCAACCGTGCTCTGATGCTGATTGCCGAAGACTTCGACAATGAAGTTATGTCTACACTCATCATCAACAAGCTGCGCGGTACATTCAATGTTGTAGCTACAAAGGCTCCCGGATTCGGCGACAATGCCAAGAATCAGCTGGGTGATATCGCCGCTATGACAGGGGCGGTATTCTTTGCCAAGGATCTGAATATGTCTTTGACAGATATGACATCCGCACATCTTGGTTCTGCCAAGAAGGTCATTGTCGGCAAGGATAAGACAACCATTATCGACGGTATGGGCGATGCAGAGGAAATCAGTGCACGTGCTGCTGAAATCCGCAATGCAATTGAAAATACTTCTTCCGAATATGATCGCAAGAAGCTGCAGGAACGTCTGGGCAAGCTGACAAATGGCGTTGCTTTAATCAAGGTCGGCGCAACTACGGAAACAGAGCTGAAGGAAAAGAAGCTGCGTATTGAAGATGCTCTCAATGCGACAAAGGCAGCGGTTGCCGAAGGTGTTGTAACCGGCGGCGGTCTGGCTCTGATTCAGGCATACAAGGGTGTTAAGGAAACACTGAAGGATGCTTCTGTGGATGTACAGAGAGGTATCAATGTAGTTCTGGATTCTCTCAAGCAGCCGATCATGCAGATTGCTGAAAATGCCGGTTATGACGGTAATGAGATTCTTGCTCAGCAGCTTGCTGCAGAAGAAAATGTAGGCTTCAATGCCAAGACTGGCGAATGGGTAGATATGTTTGCTGCCGGCATTATTGATCCTACCAAGGTAACAAGAAGCGCACTGCTCAATGCCGCAAGCATTTCCGGTCTGTTTATTACAACCGAAGCTGCTGTTGCTGAGATTCCTGCCAAGGAAGCACCGGCACCGGCAATGCCGCAGTATTAATGTAATTCACAGGGACAGTTCGATAGACGGGACTGTTCCTTTTCTCATTAGATAACAGGAGCACTAAGATGAAACTGGAACAGGGAAGACCTTTGCATACAGAAGGAAGAAGCAGTGATGAAACTGCCGTATATGATCTTCTGGATCAATTGAATATCGAATACGAGCGTGTGGATCATGCCCCTGCGGATACGATGGAACTGTGCAGGGCTGTGGACGAAGTGCTTGCACCGGCAGTGATATGCAAGAATATCTTTCTGTGCAATACACAGAAAACAAGATTTTATCTGCTGCTGTTAAGAGAAGACAGACGCTTTGTGACAAAGATTATTTCCAGACAGCTGAACAGTTCACGTCTGTCCTTCGCGCCGGAAGAAAAGATGCTGGAGTGCCTGCATACACCGCAGGGCAGTGCCAGTATTCTGGGATTGATGAATGATACGGAACATCAGGTACAGCTGGCGGTAGACAGGGCAATTCTGGAGAGTGAATGGTTTGGCTGTCATCCTTGCCGTAATACTTCGTCATTGCGCTTGAAAACCAAGGACGTATTTGAAGTATTCCTCAAACATACCGACCACACCTGGACTGTGGTGGATCCGGAGGCAGAATAAAAGCGGACAGACTAGC
>JAZUHS010000164.1:0-12786 GCA_045641845.1 Bulleidia sp.
AATATCGGCTCCACAAAGGCCGGCATCAATATGGATGCAGTAAAGATCATGGGTGAAGTGGTCAGAGAAGCGGCAGAGCTGACAAAAGATAACTGCTGCTTCGGTGCAGCCAAGCTCGTTGTGTTCTGCATTGCCGTAGAAGATAATCCCTTCATGGCAGGTGCTTTCCATGGTGTTTCTGAGCCTGACTGTGTCATCAATGTCGGTGTTTCCGGTCCCGGTGTTGTCCGCAATGCTGTAAAGGAAGCAGGTCCGCATGCGACTATGGATGAAATTGCTGAAATCATTAAGAAGACAGCATTCAAGATTACAAGAATGGGCCAGCTGGTTGGTCGTGAAGCCAGCCGCAGACTGAACGTCCCTTTCGGTATCGTAGACCTGTCTTTGGCACCTACACCTGCAGTCGGTGACTCC
This sequence comes from Bulleidia sp., assembly GCA_045641845.1. Lineage (GTDB taxonomy): Bacteria > Bacillota_I > Bacilli_A > Erysipelotrichales > Erysipelotrichaceae > Bulleidia. Next base: position 415 of record JAZUHS010000164.1, read on the forward strand.
GTTGCCCGTATCCTTGAGGAAATCGGCATCGAAACATGCGGCGGTCCGGGTACAACAGCTTGTCTTGCAATGCTGAATGATGCAGTCAAGAAGGGCGGCGTCATGGCATCCAGCAGTGTCGGCGGTCTGTCCGGTGCGTTTATTCCTGTATCTGAAGATGCAGGTATGATTGAAGCTGCAGAAAAGGGTGTACTGTCCATTGAAAAGCTGGAAGCAATGACAGCTGTATGTTCCGTTGGTCTGGATATGATTGTTGTTCCGGGCGATACATCCGCTACAACACTCTCTGCCATCATCGCAGATGAAGCTGCCATCGGCATGATCAACAACAAGACTACTGCCTGTCGTCTGATTCCTGCGATCGGTCTGGATGCGGGAGATCATCTGGTCTTCGGCGGTCTGCTTGGCGAAGGTCCGATTATTCCGGTCAGACAGACAAGTGCAGAAGTACTGGTAAACAGAGGCGGTCGTATTCCGGCTCCGATTCACAGTCTGAAGAACTGATACCAGACGAATATGATGAAGAAACAGGTGATTTCAAATTCCATTTGAAGTCATCTGTTTTTCTGAATGTTTGAAAGATCTGTATTGTGTAATACTCCTGTCTGCAGTGCATATACCTATATAGCATTCAGCACTAAGTTATAATGAAGACAGGAGATCAGGCGATGAATAAATGGACAAGACAGAGAATTCTGGATGCTTTTACACAACTGGTTACAGAAGCGGGATATGAGAATGTTACGCTGGTTATGATCAGGGAGAAGGCAGAAGTTGGCAAAACAACGTTCTATCGTTATTTCAAGGATAAAGCGGATCTGCTGGATGCGCATTATCGTGCGATTTATGATGATGCCTTCAGTGATGAAAACTGTACGACACTGCAGGATCTGTTTACACTGATTCTCAAGCGTACACAGAACAGACCGGATGAACTGGCGATGTTTGATACGATTGGCTATGACTCCTATCGTGACTTTATCTACAAGTATACCTTTGCCCGTGGACGGCAGATTATTGAGCAGGGATGGGGAAGAAAGCTGACAAAGCAGGAGGAGATGAAGGTCGCGATGTTCTGCGGAGGCGGAGCACGAATCATGGAAGAATGGGCATTAGGCAAATACCGTGATCTGACCGCGGAGGAAGCCGGGGAAATCATTGCCCATGGCGTCAGTGACCGCTGGAATGTACCGCTGCATAAATGATGAAACGGCACCAAATCCCAATATGGTTCCGCAGTGGAACTGTATCTGGATATGGTGCCTTTTATAGTTGCTTCATAACAGATATTCTTCCCTTGCACAAAGTGCACAGGAGGATTAATCCATGAAAGAATACAAGGTAATCATCTGGGGCTTTGGCCAGGTTGGCAAGTCAGCTCTCGAAATCATCAATAAGCGCAAATCTCTGAAACTCGTAGGTGTTTATGACATCGATCCTGCTAAGACAGGCAAGGATGCCGGTGAAGTCTTCGGTCTTCCTGCAGTCGGCGTAAAGGTATCTTCCGATGAAGCGGAAGTACTGGCGATCGAAGCAGATATGGTTCTGTACTATCCTTCCACAAAGTGGGATGCAGGCAAGCTGCCTTCTCCTACATCTGTCGGCGGCAATGTCGATGACATTGTAAAGTTCCTTGAAAGCGGCAAGAACTGCAGTTCTACACTGCCGGTATACTTCTCTGAAAAGAATGCGCCTGAATACTTCAAGCGCATTGATGAAGCAGGTAAGAAGAACGGTACAACTTATGTACAGCAGGGTATTTTCCCTGGTCTGTTTACTCCTTACTTCTCAACAATTACAACAATGTTCTCCCGTTCCATTGACAGTGCAATCGTATATGGCGGTGAAGATGACTCCGTTAACTCTGCACCCTGGATTGCCGTCTTTGGCTACGGTAAGAAGCCGGAAGAGATTTCTCCTGAACGTCTGGCGGTTGTAAAGAACATCATGTTTACATACTATGGTCCGACTGTCATCGAAATGGCAGAACGTGCAGGTCTGGAATGGGATGAATACAGCTGTGAAGAAGAGACAATTCTCTCTGATGAAGAAGTAACAACACCTTATGCCCATGTTACTCCCGGTACCGTCGGTGCTCATAAGTTCATCATGTGCACAAAGAAGGATGGTAAGGAAGTTACAGGCTTCCACTTCATCCACAAGGCTGCTAAGACAATCCTGCCTGAACTGCCGCTAGATAAGTACATCGAAGTCAAGGGTGAACCGGATGTGACAATCAGACTTGAGAATATCATTCCTGATGAAGATCCCTTCCTCACAAGTGCTGCTCCTTCTGTAAACCTGATTCCTTCCATCTGTGCTGCTGAAGGTGGTTTCAAGAACGCACTCGATATTCCGGTAGGCTATCTGCCCAGATAACAAATAATGATGAGGTCCGTCAGAAATGGCGGATCTTTTCATACGAAAAAGATCCTGCATGCACAGGATCATAATTACATATGGTGAATCACATTTTCCGCCTGACGGATACCGTCGACAGCACTGGACACAATGCCGCCGGCATAACCGGCACCTTCACCGCAGGGATATAAACCGCGGATGGATACGCTGCAGCCTTGTTCGTCTCTTGGAATACGGATCGGAGAGGAACTCCTTGATTCCATGCCAACCATGATGCCGTGAGAGATAAAGCTGGGGATGCGTCGATCGAAGGCGCGGAAGCCTTCTTCTAAAGCAAAGCCAACATCAGCGGAGAACAGAGGATGCATTTCCTCGGAAATAATGCCGCGGGGATAGGAGGTTTTGTTGTTGAAGGAAACAGATTTCCGGTGGTTCAGGAAATCTTCGATATTCTGCGCAGGAGCCTGATAACCATTGCGGTATGCTTTCTTTTCCAGTTCCTTCTGCAGGACAAAGCCATCAAAAGGATTGCCTTTATTGAAATCAGCGATGGGAATCTGAACAAGGATGGCGCTGTTGGCATTGATGCCGTCACGGGCACTGTAGCTCATGCCGTTGACTGCCAATGTTTCCGGTGCTGCAGAAGCAGGTACAACCACACCGCCCGGGCACATGCAGAAGGAATAGACACCACGGCCGCTGGATGCTGTATGTGTGAGCTGGTAGGAAGCAGCGGATAAAGCAGGATGCGAAGCGAAGCGTCCGTACTGACGTTCGTTGATCATAGTCTGCGGATGTTCTACACGAACACCGGCAGCGAAGTCTTTCTGAATAACATGCATGCCCTGTGCATACAGATTCTCATAAGTATCGGAAGCACTGTGACCGGCACAGAGGATGACATGCTTTGTATGAATGTCACCGGCGGAAGTACGGATACCGTATACTTCTCCATGTTCAATCAGTAAGCTTTCCAGCTTTGTTTCAAAGCGTACTTCCCCACCAAGAGAAATGACTTTCTCACGGATTCTTCTGACAATATCACGCAGTACATCTGTACCTAAATGCGGACGCTGCTGATAGGCAATCGCAGGATCGGCACCGGCTTCGATGAATTCTTCGAGTACTTTATGAATACGGATATCCTTGATACGTGTTGTCAGCTTACCATCGGAGAATGTACCTGCACCGCCTTCACCAAACTGTACATTTGATTCCGGATTGAGCATACCCTGATCAAAGAAACGGGAGATATCCTGTGTGCGTTTTTCCACTGCACATCCGCGTTCAATCACTAGCGGCTTCAGACCGCACTCCGCAAGAATCAATGCTGCATACATGCCGGCAGGACCAAAACCGACTACAACCGGACGGTCACCGCATTCCTTCGGTGCTTCGGGGAGTGTATATACTGCCGGTGTACCCGAGCTGACATCCTTCAAGCGCAGATACTTCTGTTCATTGCGTACAGAAGCATACACAGTATAGGAATAATGCAGTTCTTCACCGCGGGCATCCAGGGATTCTCTTTCAATCTGAAAGGACTGCACATCCGCAGGGCGGCAATGCAGTTTTGAAGCAATATGTTCAGCTGTCAGCGCTGTGCCGACAGGGCATTTGATCTGGTTTATCTTCAGCATGTTTTTCTCCGCACTGATTATACAGGGATTCCGATCCAAATGACAGACAGAGGAAAAGCATCCGCGGAGGGATGCTTAGTCTCGCAGATAGAACAGTTCTTTCTGGCGATGCTTTGTATCGATGACATTGTTGTATGCCGCCTGATTGTACAGCAGTACATCATCACTGTAAGGCATATTGCCATCATCGGCAGAAAAGTAGGTGCCATTGCAGTCAATGCAGCCAAGGGCTGTGATGACCGGGACTTTGGCGAACATGGCTTCCTGGAATTTCTGGTATTCCGTCATTTCGAGACCTGCGACATCACTGAGCAGAGCTGAGAGATAGTTCACGGAGATCTGATCAATCCACGCTTCAGGGATATCGTAGTTTGCCCAGAGAATGAAACGGGTAATGTATCTCTTCTGTGCTGTGGCATCATCCATTGCACTCAGACGCTGACCCATGACTTCTTCATAGAAGCCATTTTCAATGAAAGGCTGATGATCACCAAACATCATGACGATGGTAGGTTCTTCGACATTGCGGAAGTAGTCCAGCAGTTCCTTGAAGGCATCATCTGTGGACTTGATCAAAGACAAATACTGATCGGTCTGGGGATATTCCTTTTCCATATCAGTCAGATATACAGTCTGTTCAAAGTTCTCATACTGCTTCTCATAAGAAGAATGATTCTGCATGGTGATGTTGAACAGATAGAAAGGCTGATCGGGATCACGTTCTTCATACATCTCTTCAATCTTATGGAAGTCATAGTCATCCGAAGCAAAGCGTCTGACCTTGACCATATCATTCAGATCTTCCTGTGATGTAAAGCTCTGGAAACCCATGGCATTGTATACATTCGGACGATTCCAGGAAGAACCGTAGTAGGGATGGAAGGCATCGGCGGAATAGCCAAGCTTCTTCACTGTAGAAGTGAAACCGGGCTGTACAGAGGAAACATACAGCTGATAGGCGTTGGAACCTGCCGGCAGGAATGCCATAGGATTGCCGGTGAGGAATTCGTATTCGGTATTGGATGTACCGGTACCGATTGTAGAAACATAGGCATTGCCTTCAATGACATTCTCCTGATTGATCAGGGAATCAATGTAGGGCATGTAGGGGATATTTGTACTGAAGTCACCAATGACACTGAGGTCACTGAAGGACTCATTCATAATGACAACAAGATTCGGCTTCTCTGCTTTCTTTACAGAAGCCAGTGCTTCCGCTTCTGCTCTGCTCTTTCCCTGTTTCATATAGGAAGAAACAAGAATGGAAGGTGTGTCTTCATCAGAAGCATTTGTTACCAGATCACGCAGATGATCGGGATCGTAGTTCTTCGGTGCTGACAGATGCAGGTAGCGGGTATTGACCATAAACTCTGCCCAGGCCCCGTTGGTTTCATAACCGCGGGACTGGTTGAAGAAGTCAGGGGCTGCACCGAATTCACGGGCAATCAGATCTGTGCCCCAGAAGATCAGGGCAAACATCAGTGTATAGACAAGTGACAATGTACGGATGGCAAGCCGGATCGGATTCTTCTTATGCTTCGGCGGCATCGGCAGATGCCACAGTAAGGCAAAGGATGCAGCTGCCATACATACCATGAAGATGACACGGAAATTGATCGTAAAGCTGAAGGTACCGGCAACATGCATTGCTGTACGGATGCTGGTGATATCCCATGGCAGCAATGGTGATCCTTTGTATTCCTTGCAGTACATGTTGATGATGCCGAAAACCATCATCAATACTGTCGTGATTCCCCCGGAAATACGGACACTGCCGCTGAGGGCGAAGACGGCAGTCTCTAAAGTCAGACAGAGCAGATAGTTCATCAGGATATTCACCGGCATATCAATTTCCCACAGCATCTGTTTATTCAGACACTCCACCCCGGCTATTAATAAGAGCGGAATGAAGAGATAGACAAACAGCAGCCAGAGGGCATATGGCCATTTACGCGATACCTTAGGTCTGATCAGTACCGCAAGAGAAGCGATGATGGCTGCAGCTGAGGCAAGGGACAGTGATTCATAAGCATAGGTTTTCTGTTCCAGGAAGCTGTCTTTCTGCCACAGTATGAGTCCGAATAACAGAACCAATGTGACAGCTGCACAGATCCGGGTGTGTTTCTGTGTGCGTTTCTGCATGTGGAAATTGTACACCTGCACGATACCCGTTCATCTGAAAAACAGCTGAATTTCATCCGAAAACAGTTGGAAATGATGAAAATAACGATGATTTTGTCAGTATTTTAAGGAAAAATGGTCAGGAATTGGGGGATAGACGTAAAACGAAAGTTTATTTTCTGCGGAATATTAGAGTATAATGGTCAAGTGAATGTGCTTCAGGTCTTTTTGTGTACGCTTTGTATACAGATGAAGACCGGTAAGGAGGATATGATGACTGCAGAAAACAAGTATACAGAACAGGATGTTGCTGAACTTCTGAAGAAAGCATTCGGCGGCGACAGAGATGCGGCTACAAATCTGCTTCGCTCTTATACGAATGATATGTACTATGTTGCAAAGCTGTATGTAGAAGATACAGAGGCAGCCAAGAAAGCAGTACAGAAGTCATTTGTGACTGCATATAAGAAACTGCGCGAAGTTCCCGGCGCAGAAGAAATGGAAAGCTGGCTGACAGATATCACTCGTACAACAGCGGTGAGATCTCTGGCTCCTTTCAAGGAAGAAGAAACAACAGCTGCGTATACAGATGCAGATGAAACTGCTGAGGAAGGTGTAGAACTTCCCGGCAAGCTGTCTGTATGCAAGAAATATGTACTGGCTGCCCTGAATGTTCTGACTCCGTCCGAACGTACAGCTGCAGCATTACGCTGGTATGACCATATGTCCGTAGCTGAAGTTGCGGAAGTCATGCAGGCAGAAAAGAGCAGTGTTGAAGCATGGCTGACAAATGCCAAGGAATGCTTCAATGAAGCAGGTATGGAATTCGGTCGTTTCGCTGCTCTGGTAAATGGTATTAATCCCGCTCCCGTTAAGGCACCGGATCCTGTGGAAGATGATGGTCTGATTCCCACTCGTTCTCTGAAGCTTGCGGAAATCGCTGCGGCGGCAGCTGCGGCTGATGCAGCCAAGGCGGAAGCAGAACGCAAGGCACAGGAAGAAGCGGATGCACTGGCTCGTGCCATGGCAGAAGAAGAAGCAAGACAGGCTGAAGAAGCTCGTTTAGCTGAAGAAGCAAGAATTGCGGAAGCAGCACGATTAGCAGAAGAGGCAAGACTCGCTGAAGAGGCACGTCTTGCGGCAGAAGCCGCAAAGCAGCCGGCGGTTGTATTCCCGGATGCTCCGGCATTCCCGGAAGAGCCGATGACTCCTTCTTTCCCTGAAGAACCTGTAGAAGAAATTGCAAATGCACTGGATTCTCAGGAAACTGGTCAGCTGGATCTTTCTGAGATTCCTTCCATTTCCGATGCAGTAAACAGACCTGTATTCCCGGTCGAACCTGCGGGTGAAACAAAGGTGATTACAGATCTTAGAAATGTAGAAGAAGATCACAACATCTGGGAAGATGAAAAGAAGGCTTCTCTGGAAGAAATGTTCCGTGCTGCCGAAGAAAAGGAAGCAAAAAAGAGCGCTACAAATACAATGGACATCACTCGTGATGTTGATACAGATTCCAAGAGCAATGCTCTTCCTGTCAGAGATCTTTATGATGAAGAAGATGATGAGGAAGAAGAAACACCCAGAGAACGCAGAAAGCGTGAAAGAGCTGAAGCGAAGGCTGCTAAGCAGCGCAAGAAGCAGGAAGAAGAATACGACGAATACGATGATGATGAATTTGATGATGATGAGGAAGACGGCGGTCATCCGATTCTGATGACAATTCTCGTTCTTCTGATTCTCCTGGCACTGGCTGTCGGCGGTATCGTATTCCTCTATACAAAGGATCGTGTACTGTTCAACAAGCTGCCTTTCTCTGAGAAGATTGTTGAAATTGCCAAGAAGGTTACGGGCAGAGCAGATACATCCGTATCTGAAGAACTGCCTTCTGTGATTTCCTCTGCTGATTCTGCAGATGAAGAAAAACCTGCGGATTCCGCTGTACAGGAAGGCTCTGCGGAAACAAACAAGGTTCTGGGCAAGGCTGTAGTCATCATTGATGAACTGCATGTACGTGCTACTCCCGGTACAGATGGTGAACAGGTTGGTTCCGTATATGCCGGCGATGAATTCGAAGTATACGAAATTGCTGAAAAGGAAGAATACGACTGGTATCGTATTGATGAAGGCAAGTGGATCGCTGATACAAACGGCGAGTATCTCGAATATACTGCTGCTGAATAAATATAGTGCTGTTAGAAACTGCAGATTCGGAAGAGTCTGCAGTTTTAAAGTTGTTGGAAACGCAACTAAATGCGGCAACCTGAGTAGCAGGGAAAATTGCTGTTTTAAGCGGAAAAATGAGTCGAAATACTCGCAAAAACAGAATTGGAAACCGTATAATATGATCGAGTTTTATGTCCGTATATTACTTTAGTCAGGAGTCAGTATGTCTAGCTTAATCAAGAAATTTCAAAAACATAGAGAATTAGTACAGTGGATAGTGGATATTGCCGCTGTTGTCGCTGCCTATATATTTGCATTTCTGGTCCGACTCGACTTTGTAATTACCGGAGATTACCTGACTCGTTACTTGCCTGCATTGCTGAGACTGATGCCGGTTGTACTGCTGCTGAACTGGCTGGCTATGCAGATCCTGCAGCTGTCCCGTTCCTTATGGCTCTATACTTCCATTGAGGAAGTATTCCGCATTGGATTCTCGGTTCTGCTTGGTAATGGTGCGTGGTTCATCATTGTCCTGATTGCCAAGTTTGATGGCTATATCCGTTCTGTTCCCGTCATCGGTGCCATTGTTCAGCTGTTTATCATGCTGGGTGTACGTTTGGGTTACCGCATGTACCGCAAATCCCAGGTAGAAAAGAATGCTGTTCATCGAGCAATTATTCTTGGTGCCGGTTCTGCCGGTGTTCGTGTCCTGCGTGAAATCACAATCAGAGAAAAGTATCAGTGCCGTGTTGTCGGCTTCCTGGATAAGAATCCTGATAAGGTAGGCAAACTGCTGAATGGTGTACCTGTACTTGGTGATGACAGTCAGCTGGAGAGTATTGTGGAAAAGTATGATGTCGATACTGCATACATCGCCATCAGAAATATTACAAAGTCTGAACTTCGTTCCTTGATTGAGGCATGCCGTGCCTGCAATCTGCGTACAAGAATTGTTTCCATTGAATTCAGAGAGAATGCAGAAACAACTGCATCCATCCGTAATGTAAAGATTGATGACCTTCTGGGCAGAGGTGAACTCTCCTTGAACAATAATGAAATCGTTGAATATCTGCGTGGCAAGACTGTCATGGTTACAGGTGCCGGCGGTTCCATCGGTTCTGAACTTGTTCGTCAGATCATGTCCTTTAATCCCGATCGTCTTGTTTTAGTTGATATCTATGAAAATACAATGTACGAACTCCAGCAGGAGATCGTCATCGGCAGAAGAACCGGTGTATATCAGACTTATACAGATGTTGTATGTCTGATCGGTTCTGTACGTGATTCTAAGCGAATCAACCAGATCATTGAAAAGTATCATCCTGAAGTTGTATATCATGCGGCTGCGCATAAGCATGTGCCGTTAGTGGAAGACAGTCCTCTGGAATCTTTGAAGAACAATGTCTTTGGTACATACAACGTCGTACAGGCCTGCATCAAGGGCGGGGTTAAGAAGTTTGTTCTTATCTCTACTGACAAGGCTGTCAGAACAACCAATGTCATGGGTGCATCCAAGAGAATGTGCGAACTGATTGTAGAAGGCTATAAGAACAATGGTGTTACCAAGCTCTGTGCCGTACGCTTCGGCAATGTACTTGGCTCTCATGGTTCTGTGATTCCGCTGTTTGAAAAGCAGATCGCTGCCGGTGGTCCTGTCACTGTTACAGACCCCAATATTATCCGTTACTTTATGACAATCCCCGAAGCAGCGCAGCTTGTTCTGCAGGCGGGTGTATATGCGCAGTCCGGTGAAATCTTCATTCTGGATATGGGCAAACCGGTCAAGATTGTGGATCTTGCCAGAAATCTGATTCAGCTGTCCGGCTTAAGACCTGATGAGGATATTGAAATCAAGTTCACCGGTCTGCGTCCGGGTGAAAAGCTGTATGAAGAACTGCTTGTCGATACAAAGACAGCCAACAAGACAGCAAACAATCTGATTTTCATTGCGGATCCGGAGAATATTTCCGTGGAACAGGTTGAGGCAAAACTTGCTCAATTCCGCGATATGATAGACAATAACTTAGTGGACAACGCCAACATTATCCGTGTGGTCAATGCCGGCACATCCACAGAAGGGTCTATTGCGAAATGAAGAAAACAAAAAGAAAACACAGATTAGTCAAACCAGCACCTGTCACATGGCTCGTGCTGTTTGTCGTTTATATTGTATTTACGGTGATGCTGCTGAAATTCCCGGTAACGCCTTTGTTATGGCGTCTGGGCATTGTCGCAGCTCTTGGTCTGATCATTGCTTTACTTGGCTTCCTGTCTTTGCGCAGGGGAAAGAACAGAAAGAGCAGAAAAATCGGTACAACGATCATGAATGTGATTCTGTCGATTGTACTGGCACTTGGTTCCTGGTTCTTCCCGCATGTTGAGAAGAAAGTAGATGAGGTATTCAAGCCGGTTGGAGAGACAACCTTAACTACCGTCAACGTCTATGCATTAACTACAGAGTACAAGTCTGATCATATTGATACCTTCAAGGCTACCAACAATGTCATCACTTCTACAAATCTGCAGGATTATAAGAACAGCATCTTTATTACCCAGACTTCTGTTGACCAGGAGAATCAGGCCAATGCTGTTGATTTCATCAACAAGGAACTGGGGGTTACAATCTCACAGAATGAATGTGCGAGTATCTGGGATGCAGCAGCGGCATTATATGCCGGTGAAGGTGCAGCGATTATTCTCAATGAAGGCTATATAACTACACTGGAGGAAACAGAAACCTATCGTAACTTCTCCGAAGAAACGATTATTCTGCGTTCTATTACCCTGGAAATGAATGTGAATAATCAGGAACCTGTGAAGGTTGGCTCAGAAGCAAGTACTGAACATTCTTTCGGTGTATACTTCGGCGGTTCCGACTCCCGTGATGCAGCACTGTCCATCTATACAAGAACGGACGTAAATATTGCAGCAGCGGTGGATCCGGTGAATAAGCAGATTATGTTAATCTCCATTCCTCGAGATCTGTATGTGAAGAATCCTTATCTTGGCAATGGCTACGATAAGCTGACACATCTGGGTACCAGCGGTATTCAGAATACTGTAGAAGGATTCAATCAGCTGCTGGATGCAGAAGTTGGAAACTATGTTGTTGTAAACTTCAATACTTACCAGACCATTATCAATGCGCTGGGCGGTATTGATGTCAATAATCCCTATGCCTTCAGCGGTATGGGCAATTATTTCCCTGAAGGTGTGATTCACCTGTCAGGTGACGAGGCTTTAGCCTTCGTCAGAGAACGTTACAGTCTGCCGGATGGTGACTTCGGCCGTAACATGCATCAGACACTGGTGCTGAAGGCAATTCTCAATAAGATTCTTTCCAGAGATATGATTACGCATTTCGATGCACTGCTCAGCTCCCTGGCCGGAACATTTGCGACGAATATCACATCCGATCAGATCTATGATCTGGTTAACCAGCAGATCGCAGCCATGACATCCTGGAACATCGTAAGCTATCGACTGGATGCTTTAGGTGATTATGGTGAAACAGCTTCCGCTCCCGGTGAAATGCTCTATATCAATCATCCTTATCAGAACCAGCTCGATTTTGTAAAGGCAGAGTACGATAAGATCATGGACGGAGAAATCATTACACAGCAGTATATTCCTGCAGGAGAATAACGATGACTAAGAAGTACAGAACAAATGATGACTACATGCTCAGAGAAATTGCCGGTGAGGCAGTACTCGTACCGATCGGTGAAAACACTAAGATTCAGAATGCAATGATCAACTTGAATGAAACATGTGCATTCCTTTGGAAACTGTTCGCTGAACCTCGCACAATCGAAGAAGCAATTGTCGAAGTAAAGAAAGAGTATGAAGGTGATGATGCCATCATCACCCGAGATGTCACTGCTTTCGTAGAGCAGGGCATCCCGCTGGAACTCATTCTTGAGGCAGAATAAGTGAAATCAGGGCTGATCGGGAGACTGGTCGGCTTTTTATGTGTATTTCAAGGTGATGCCAACTGGGTATATGCAAATAATGCGCATTTCTTTCATAACTTTCGTAAAATGCAAGCAGCTCTGATATAAAGTCCGAAATAAGACAATGAATGAAG
>JAZUHS010000165.1:0-7274 GCA_045641845.1 Bulleidia sp.
GACGGAAAGACCGATGGACTGCATCGGCAGCAGGATCAGGGCGTCAATCTTGGAGTATGCAGTCCAGCCGGTCATTGCATCAGCACCGAACTGGTTGATGTATCCCTGTACAAAGACATTGGAGAAGCTGACGATGCACATCTGCAGAGCGGCAGGGATACCGATACGCACGATCTGACGCAGACGCAGCAGATGCAGACGAATGTGGGAAGGATAGATGCGTACACTGTTATCGGCATGAAGCAGAGTATAGATTGTCATCACCGCGGATACGGCCTGGGCAATGACAGTTGCTAAGGCAACGCCTTCAACACCCATGTGCAGTACAAGAACAAAGAACAGGTCGCCGATGATATTCATGACAGCAGCGGAGGAAAGGAAGATAAAGGGACGTCTGGAGTCACCGACAGCCTGCAGAATGGAAGCCCCGATGTTATAGAACATCAGGCTGCTGATACCGCTGAAATAGATTGTCAGATATGCACGTGACTGGGGCAGGACATTGGCAGGAGTATTCATGAAGCTCAGCAGCGTATCCTTCAATGTCAGACCTGCAAAAGTCATGACAACACAGAAGATCAATGTCATGGCAATAGCAGTATGTACCACTTCACTGACTTCTTCATCGCGATGGGCACCGAAGTACTGGGATACAACGACACCGGCACCGGAAGAAAGACCCAGGAAGAAACCAATCAGACAGTTGATGATCGGACCGACGGATCCGACGGCGGAGAAAGCTTCATTGGATACGTAGTTTCCTACAACCCATGTATCAACCATGTTGTATAACTGCTGGAAAATATTGCCCAGCAGCAGAGGGATGGCAAAGCGGATAATCAGGCGAAGGATATTGCCTTCGGTCATATCAAGACTCTTTTTCTCTTTAGCTTTCATAGCAGACTCCTAACTTTCGACAGTACGTTGGATTATATGCTTTTATGTATAAAAGGTCTTACTATATGCACTTAAAAACCACTGTCTCAGTGAATGAAACAGTGGTTCTTCAGAATAATTACTGATTGTAGCCGCTGCGGGGACCGCCCGGACGAAGATTGCGTCTGTTTGCTGTCTTTGCCTGAATTTCAGCAATTGCAGCCTTCTGATTCAGAATAACCGGAATGACAATCGGGTTGCGGCTGGTCTTCTGGAACAGGAAGGGTTCAAGAGAAGAACGGATGCAGTTCTTCAGTTCACCGAAGGTTGTACGCTGCTGCATCTTCTTCTTCAGTGCTTCATATACGATCATTTCAGCTTCCTTGAGCAGTGTCTGGGAATCCTTGATATATACGAAGCCGCGGCTGACAATGGAAGGACGGCAGAGGATCTTGTTGTAGCGGGAATCGATTGTAACGATAACAGCTACCAGACCGTTTTCGGCAAGAATGCGGCGATCCTTGATGACGGATGTGCTCAGACCGGAAGCATCGTTGCCATCGACATAGATTGCATCTGTCTGGATTCGTTCATTGGCAATGAAGCATTCTTCATTGCGCAGAACAACAACGTCACCGTTAGCGCAGATCAGGCAGTGATCCTTGCTGACACCTGTTTCCTGCGCAGTTGCACTGTGCTGGACAAGCATCTTGTATTCACCATGCACAGGCATGAAGAACTTGGGCTTAATCAGATTCAGCATCAGCTTCTGCTCTTCCTGAGATGCATGACCTGTTGTGTGGAAGGATGTCAGCGGGGAGTCTGTTACAACATTTGCACCGACTCTGGTCAGCTGATTAATGACTCTGGAAACGGACGTGCCGTTGCCGGGAATCGGATTGGATGAGAACAGTACAGTGTCACCGGGAATAATCTTGATGAAACGATGTGTACCGTTGGCGATGCGGCTTAATGCTGCCATGGGTTCACCCTGGCTGCCGGTACATACGATGCAGATTCTGTTAGGCGGAAGAGTATTCAGTTCATTGCCGGAAATAAAACTGGATTCCGGAATACGGATAACCCCCATACGCTTGCCGATTTCACAGACATTCTCCATGGAGCGACCGAATACAGCAACCTTTCTGTTGCAGGCAACGGCAGCTTCGAGAATCTGATTCAGACGGAAGACGTTGGAAGCAAATGTGGATACCAGCAGTCTGCCGGGAGTTCTGCGCATCTGTTCGTTGATTGTCTGGGCAACCTTTCTTTCAGATACGGAAGAACCGGGAACGGAAGAGTTGGTGGAGTCACTCATCAGCAGTGTTACACCAACCTGTCCGATATATGCCATCTTCTGATAATCGGAATTCTTACCGACAGGAGTCAGGTCAAACTTGAAGTCGCCGGTTTCAATGATACGTCCGTTGGGAGTATTCAGCAGTACGCCGAGAGAATCAGGAATGGAGTGAACGGTATCGAAGAAACCGATGTTGAAGTACTTTGTACGTAAACGGCTGTCAGAGTCAATTTCGATGATCTTGCATGATCTGAGCATACGATGTTCATCGAGCTTCTTTTCGATCAGTGCCTTGGCAAAGCGAGGAGCGTAGATTTCCTTGATGTGCACAGACTGAAGGAAGAAGGGAATGCCGCCGATATGATCTTCGTGGCCGTGGGTAATAATCAGAGCTTTGATCTTTGCCTGATTCTTTACCAGATATGAATAATCCGGGATGACGTAGTCGACACCGAGCAGATCATCCTCGGGGAACAGAACGCCGCAATCAATAATGATGATTTCGTCATCGTGTTCATAGCAGTACATGTTCTTTCCAATTTCGCCCAGTCCGCCCAAAGCATAAATAAGCGTATCTTCGTTTCGATTGATCGCTTTCTGCTCATAGTCAGGCTGTGCAATTCTGGAATAGTGCAGGGGTCGGCTGGTAGAGCCTGCAGGCCTTCTGTTTTCCATTATTGATTACCTCTTTCTATTCTATGTAAAGTAATAAAGTCGCAATGTAATTGTATCATTAATCAATATACAAAAGAAGAGCTTTGTAATCAGATTACAAGAGCTCCGGGTGTTTCCTTGAAAGGTTCTTCATTGTTGATGTGATCATAGAACAGTGTGCCTGAGAAATGATCGATTTCATGCTGGAGAACAATGGCAAGATAACCTCTTGCACGGATGACGATTTCTCTGTTCTGCAGCAGATCGAATGCCTTTACTCTGACACGTGCGCTTCTGACTACATAACCTTCATGTTCCTTTGCGACAGAGAGGCATCCTTCACCGGAATGGAGATATGCTTTCTGTACGGAAGAGGAAATGATCTTGGGATTGACCAGCATGTATTCGTAGTGAACCGGCTCTTCATTGTTATCGATATCATCTACGATGACTGCCGTCATCTGCTTGGGAACACCGACCTGGATGGCGCTGATGCCGACTGCAGGACGAAGGTTCAGTTTTTCAGCAAGCTCAGGATCTGTGGAATCCTTGACGTACTGGAACATTTCTCTCATCAGTGTTTCATCTTCTTCAGAAAGAGGAAGAGAGACAGGCTGAGATATCTGACGGATGAGCGGATCCGTATCTTTGATAATGGTGTCATTATTGATAATCATGTTATTCACCTCATCGCTATTCTAGCAAATCACTATCGATTGTCAAAGGAAAAGGGAACAAAGAAAGTAGCGGTATGGTAGAATGAATACTGTTATGACTACTATGGAAAAACAGACTTCACCTAAGGTGAAAAGAAAAAGCATATATTCAATCAAGCAGCCCCGCGGCATTGATTACGGTCTGATGATTGCCGTTGTACTGCTTGCGATTTACGGCATTCTGATGGTTGGAAGTGCCTCTATGGGCAAGTTCAAGGAGTACGACATTATCAACCTCGGCATTGCTGTAGCGAAGCCTCTGATTCTTGCTGTCATTGGCTTTATTGCAATGTGCTGGGTTACCACACACTTTGATATGAAGATCTTCAAGCCTGCTGAATTCATCAAGCTGTATTTCTTCGGCTTAGCATCTTTGTTCCTGTGTCTTCTCTTCCCGGCGAACTATGGTGCGCATGCATGGATTACAATTCCCATGCCCTTTGTAGAAATCTCCATTCAGCCTTCGGAGTTCTGCAAGATCATTGCCATGTTCGTGGTGGCTTCGTATCTGGCCGGACGTACAAAGTCAAAACTGACCGGTAATCAGATGTTTTTAAGACCTTTGATGCTGATTGGAACACTGGTTCTGGTCATCATGCTTGTTCAGAATGATACAGGTTCCGCTGCAATCATCTTCCTGATTTCATGCGTCTGTCTGCTGATTCCGGATAATGAGAAGTTCAAATGGTGGCAGTTTGGTCTGCGTGCTGCCTTCTGGGTTGTTGTGCTCCTGGGCATTTTCCTGATTGCAACAAAGCAGGGTGAAGACTTCATACGGTGGCTGCCGATCCAGGAATTCCAGATAAACCGCTTCATTACCATGATCAATCCGTTTGCGGATGAATATGATAACGGCTATCAGCTGATCAAGGGTCTGACAGCCTTTGCCTCCGGCGGTTTCTTCGGACGCGGCTATGGCAAGTCACTGCGTAAGTACATGAGTTTCCCGCAGGCTGAAAGTGACTATATTCTGGCCATTCTTGTTGAAGAACTCGGCTACTTCGGCTTCATCGCTCTGATGTGTCTTTACTGCTTCATCATCTTCAAACTGCTTGGCTATGCTCTGAAGATCAAGGATGAAAGAGCAAAGATCGTACTGACCGGTACAGCAATGTATCTGGTCTTCCATATCTTCCTGAATATCGGCGGTGTTACCGGTATGATCCCGCTGACAGGTGTTCCGCTGCCGATGATTTCGGCCGGTACATCCTGCATGTGGTCGGTTATGATTGCCATCGGTATCTGCCAGCATCTGATCGCATTGTATCGAAGGGGTGAACTTGAATGAGAATCGTTGCCGGTGAATACTCTTCCCGTCGCATCGAAGCACCTAAGGGCAACACGACCAGACCTACGCTGGACAAGGTGAGAGAAGCTGTCTTCTCTTCACTTGGCGGTATGTTTGACGGCGGTTCTTTCCTCGATCTCTATGCTGGTTCCGGTGCCAATGGTCTTGAAGCTTTATCCAGAGGATTTGATGATGCTGTCTTTGTGGATGTATCCAGGGATGCCATCAATGTGATTAAGGCCAATATCCGTACACTTCGCTGTGAAGAGCGTACAAAGGTTATGCCTGTCAAGGATATGAGAGCATTGCAGATGCTAAGTGCTGAGGGCAGAAAGTTTGATGCGGTATATCTGGATCCGCCGTATGCTAAACAGCATAACGATGAGATTCTGGCGTATCTTTGTGAGCACGATATGCTCAATGAGGATGCAAGAGTCATCATCGAATCATTGAAGGAGGATACCTTCAATGATTCCTATGGTGATCTGAAGCCCTATAAGGAAGCTGTCTACGGTATTTCCAGAATTACCTATTATCGTTACAGAACAGAGAACGAATAAATACATGAACAGCTGCGAAGGCGGCTGTTTTTCTGTCTGTCGGGAATGTTATGCAATTCTTAAGCAGAATGAATATTAGCACCCCAAGCTTGACAGTGCTAAAAGTCGGGGGTAGTATACTAGCAGACACCGAAAAGGAGTGCTAAAGGAGGGATGGTATGCTGACGCCTAGACGTATTGAAATATTCAAAGCGATCGTTGATGAATTCATCAAGACAGCAGAACCTGTTGGTTCCAAGATGCTGCAGCAGAAATACAGACTTCCTTATTCCAGTGCTACGATCCGCAATGATATGCAGGAGCTTGAAAACATGGGCTACCTGGAAAAGACACATACATCCAGCGGACGTGTTCCCAGTACTGCAGGCTATAAGTTCTACTGCGAAAATCTGCTGAGTGAATCAGCGATGGATGCACGTATGGAAGTTGCCATTCGTGAAGCATTCGATGTCTCATCAATGAACATGGAAGAGGCGATTCGTCAGAGCTGTCAGATTCTTTCCGAAATGACAAACATGACGACAGGTGCAATCGGTCCCGACTCTTCAACACAGCGTCTGGAGCACATCAAGCTGTTCCCGCTGGATGAACGTCATGCTGTCTGTGTATTCATTACCAACAGCGGACATACCGAAACAAAGAATTTCCATTTTGAAGCTGATGTTTCCTTTGCAGATATCGAAAGCTGCACGGACATTCTGAACCGTAAGCTCAGAGGTGTTCCGATTTCCGAAATTCCTTCAATGATGGAAAGTATCAGACCTGATCTGAGTGCCGTCGTAAAACGTCACGATATTCTCTTTACAGCATTTGTTAAGGCGTTTGTCAGATTTGCTAGTGAGAGTGTTTACTTCTCCGGCAAGGACAAGCTGCTGTATCAGCCTGAGTTTGAAGATATCAACAAGCTTAAGCAGCTGATGACAATGTTCGAAGATAGTACTGTATGGAAGCGTATGGGTGACAATGCAAATGCTGTGGCAACAACCAACAAGGGTGCACAGCTGACCTGGTACAACGATCTGGCAGTTGTCCGTTCCCGTTTCAGAGTCAATGATGTTGAAAGCGGTGAACTGATGGTAGTCGGTCCTTCAAGAATGAATTACGACCGTATCGTAACTATGATCGACTATGCAGCAAGACTGATTGAAAGAATGTATAACTCAGGAGGCGATGAATAGAATGGATGAAGTAAAGAACACTGCGGAAACTGAAACAGAAGAAACAGTGACTGCGGAAGAAACAGAAGAAAACGCTGCACCGGAAACGGCGGAAGATCAGACAGCGGCAATGCAGAAGCAGATCAATGATCTGACAGAGCAGGTAGCCAAGCTGAAGAATGCATATGCAATGGCTTATGCAGATACGGAAAACATGAAGAAGCGTCTGAATAAGGAATTTGAAACTCATATGAAGTATCACATTCAGGACTTCGCAGTTTCCATTCTGCCTGTCATTGATAACTGTGAAAGAGCACTTGCTCTGAAGGCTGTGGATTCTCAGGATGAAGCATACCGCAAGGCATTCGAAATGGTTTACAAGCAGCTGACAGCTTCCCTGAAAAAGGAAGGTGTAGAGGAAATTGAAGCACTGAATCAGCCTTTTGATCCGAACTGGATGCAGGCAATGATGATGGAATCTGTTGAAGGTGTTGAACCCAATACAGTCACAGCAGTACTTCAGAAAGGATATAAGTTAAAGGATCGTCTGCTTCGTGCAGCGATGGTAAAGGTCAGTGAGTGACCGGGAGGATAAATAACTATGGGTAAGATTATTGGTATTGACTTAGGTACAACAAACAGCTGCGTTGCTGTTATGGAAGGCAGCGACGCTAAGGTAATTACAAATCCGGAAGGCAACCGTACAACTCCTTCTGTAGTAGC
>JAZUHS010000166.1:0-2186 GCA_045641845.1 Bulleidia sp.
TGTTGTCTTCCTAAGACCGCTTGGCCTCCGACTTCTGAGTTGGGATGTACAGGAGGGGATGCAACTTGCGAAGAGTAAGCGGTTACATTGTACAATGCTGATGATATAATATCTGAAAATATATTGAACATAATGATGTGAGGTATGTATGAAGAACTATCTGACAATTGATCTTGGCCGAACAAAGCTGAGATATGCTGTTATTTCCGATGAACTGGATGTCATCGCCAGCGGCAATGAATATACAACAATCGAGACAAAGGAAGGTGTCTTTGATCCGATTCGTAAGTTAACCGATCAGTATCGTGAAATGATTGAAGGCGTCTCAGTCACAATGCCCGGTGTCATCGATAATGAAAAGGGTATTGCCTACTCCGGCGGTGTTTACCAGTGGGTCAAGGATTTCCCGTATGCGCAGGAACTGTCCGAATACATCGACATGCCTGTTGCCATCTGCAATGATGCCAAGGCGGCAGCTCTGGCAGAACTTGGCTATGGTGCTTTGAAGCGTGTGGAAAACGGTGTACTGATGATGATCCTTGCAACCGGCATCGGCGGCGCTGTGATTACCAACGGCAAGTTGCTTTCCGGTCAGCATCACGCAGCCGGTGAGTTCTCCTACATCAAAGGTGACTACAGACAGCGTGACGGCAACCGCGACATGTTCGCCCTGAGTTCTTCACTTGATTCCCTGAGTGCCTGCGTTGAAGCAACATCCGGACGCAAGAATCTCAATATCCTGCGTATCATGGGCAAGATCAATGCCGGTGACAAGGACGTGGAACAGGGTGTACGCAATTACTGCGACATGCTGGCAACATATATCTATAACATTCAGTGTGTTATTGATGCTGATGTCTTTGTTCTTGGCGGCAACATCACCGATGAACCGGCGATGATGCGCATGATCAAGGAAGCCATTCACAATAAGTTTGAAACAGCTGTATATCACAATATCTTCGAACCGAAGATCAAGACAGTCGTCTTCCACAGCAACTCCCGCATGTACGGTGCGGTGTACAACTTCCGTCAGAATTTCGAGAAGGCACCTGAATGAATTACGGACTGCTGCAGGCATATCTGAAAGATGCACCCGCATATATTGCGGAATATGCATCGGCACCGGAGATGCAGCGGCTGAAGGACGTGGATATGAACTGCGGGATGAATTATACTTCATTCCCGCTTTTTGATAGCATTGAACCCTACAGCCGCTATGAACATTCACTGGGAACGGCTTATCTTCTGGCAGGATTCTGCGACGATAAAAAAGTGATTCTGTCCGGACTGTTCCATGACATTGCTTCACCTGTATTCTCGCATGTCATTGATTTTGTTAATGGCGACCATCAGAAGCAGGAAAGCACGGAGGATGCTACCAGGAGCCTGATTGAATCCTCATCTGTGATCATGCCGCTTCTTGAAAGAGATGGTCTGAGGGTGGAGGATGTATGTGATTATCACATGTATCCGCTGGCGGATAACGATTCACCGCGTCTTTGTGCGGATCGTCTGGAATACACCCTTGGCAATATCGTCAACTATCATTTTGGTACAATGTCACAGGTGGAGAAGTTTCTTGCGGATCTTGCGATCGGCATTAATGAAGACGGTGATGAGGAAATTATGTTTCAGACACCTGAAACTGCGGAAGAGTTTGCACTTCTGGCAATGAAATGCGGACATGTGTACAGCTGTGATCCGGATCGCTACGGGATGGAACATCTTGCACTTCTGCTCAAAAAAGCAGTCAGAATGAAGATTCTGCGTTATGATGATTTCTGCAGTACGGAACCGGAAGTAATCCGGATGCTGGAAGAGAGTGTTCTGGCGGATGAATGGAAGGCGTTCCGTGCGCTTGCTTCGCTGCAGTATGAGCAGACGGAAAAAGAAGGCTATCTGCAGGTACATACCAAACGCCGCTATATCGATCCGCTCTGCAGCGGAATCAGAGTATCTGCCTTCAGTGAAGCATACAGAACAGCAAGAGATGCATTCCTGCATGAGAATCAGGATGTATGGATGCATGGCATAAGCAAAAAGGAGATAGTAAGATGACAGAAAAGAAGACAATCGTTGTTGCCAGCGGCAATGCCGGCAAGATCAGAGAATTCAGAGAAATGCTTGAACCCAAGGGATATGAGGTAAAGTCGGAGGCCAAGCGGTCTTAGGAAGACAACACTTGA
>JAZUHS010000167.1:0-6529 GCA_045641845.1 Bulleidia sp.
TATTTCAAGGGCGATATCAGTGAGAAGAAGACACTGGAGGAATTTGCGGCTAAAGTTATTGCGGACTATGGCAGTGTAGATTTCCTTGTCAATAATGCCATGCCTTTATTCAAGGGGATCGAAGAGTGCACTTATGAAGAATTCAACTATTCAATGCGTGTGGGTATCTCAGCACCTTTCATGCTGAGCAAGCTCTTTCTGCCTTACTTCAATCAGGGTTCCTCCATTATCAATATTTCTTCCAGCCGCGATCGTATGAGTCAGCCTAACACTGAATCCTACAGTGCCGCAAAGGGCGGGATTTCTGCTTTGACCCATGCTCTGGCGGTGACATTGGGTCCTAAGATCAGAGTTAACTCTATCTCTCCCGGATGGATCGAAACAGGGGATACGGTATACAGCGGTCCTGATGCAGTACAGCAGCCGGCAGGACGTGTCGGAACACCGAGCGATATTGCCGATCTGGTTATGTATCTGTGCAGCGAGAAGGCCGGCTTCATCACCGGTGAGAATATTGCCGTGGATGGCGGTATGACCAGACTGATGATCTATCACAATGACTATGGCTGGTCCTATGATCCGCAGTAATCAAGATGGATGTAATGTCATCACATTCGTGAGACAATAGCATCAGAAAAGGAGCGGCTATGGATACACGCAGAAAGAGAACATTTATGTATGCAGTCTTATGCCTTGTCATTGCGGCAGGCATGATTCTGTATAATCTGATCTCATATTTAGGCAGCAGCATATATATGCAGTACTGGTCCGGCAGCACCTTCAATGTGCGTATGATCAAGCTGACGGAACCGGTCACACATCAGATCAATGCGGATGAATCGGAGAAATTCGTTGTAACGTGCGCATATATTTCGGGAGAGTTGAATATTGCCATTCTTGATCCCTATAATGAAGTGATCTTCAAGGTGGAAGATGTCAGTGACGACTTTGAAGAAACTGTGGATATTACTATGAGCGGTGTATATACAGTAGCGGTTGGCGGCGAGCGTGCAGCCGGCGTAGTATCCTTTGCCAGGGAATCTGATTAATCCAAATATTAGAAAACACCCGGGTCCGTTCAGGATCCGGGTGCTGTACATTTCAGTGTCTCAGTTGAATTATTCTTCTTCGAGCAGCTTTTCAGCGGACTGCAGAATAGCCTTGCCATTCATTGTTCCGTAGTAGCGCATATCCATGGACTGAATCTTCTTGCCGGGGAACTTCTTGCGCAGAGAAGCTTCAGCGTAACGAACCTGCGGTCCGAGCAGGATGATGTCGGAAGTAGGGCCTTCCTTGTCAGCGGAGCTCAGGCCATATGCGTTGATGTCATATTCCTTGCCCATAGCTGCAGCAGCTTCCTTCATCTTTGTTACCAGCAGGGATGTGGACATACCGCCGGCACAGAATAATGTAATTCTCTTCATGATAATGTTTCTCCTTTATCCGTATAGGATTTCTATAACCCGATTTTAGCACAATGCACAGCAATGGCAATCATGGTTTTAGCGGTTGTTCTGCCTAAAATGACGGTTTGTCATCTACTGCAGCTGCGGCGAGAATTTCTTCAGCATCATCGTCATGCAGCCTTCTGCGAGGGTGTCTGCCATGGGGATGATGCATACCTTCTTCACCAGGCATACGATGATGTCTGTGATGATGGTGTTCGGGCATGTCACCTTCAGGATGAGGCATTCTGCGATGGCAGGGTCCGCCTTCGTGAAAGTGATGATGCATCATATCCGGATGATAATCCTTTGTCTTTTCTTCCAGAACGGATGCAATGCGATCAATGTGGCTGCTGAACTGTCCGAGTTCCTCTTCGCTGAAGGCAACAAACAGTTCTTCACAGGCAGGGGAGTGCTGGGTTACTTCTCTGCCTTTGTCGGTCAGATGAACGATCATGACACGCTTGTCCTCTTCGGAAGGACGGCGTTCGACATAACCGTTCTTTTCGAGTTTTGTAAGCAGTTCATTCAGAGACTGCTGTCTGATATCGAGAAGATAGGACAGATCTCTGGTCGCAACCGCCGGCTGCATCTGCAGAAGGCGAATGACGCGGCCCTGACCGCTTGTGAGGGAAGCAAAAGGACTGTTTTCTGCTTCGTGATGATGCCAGCGTCTGAGCAGGCGCTGCAGATGGATGAGCTGATCATAGATTTCCTTGATTTCTGTACTCATGTATTTACCTCCTTCTGTACTGCAGTTCTTTACTGCACCTAAAATATACAGGTTCCTGTAGCAAATTACAACAGCTACCTGTAGAAAGTTTTCTTAAGATGATCTGTTCAGTCCATCAATGTACGAAATTCTGTACATTGACTGAAAAATCTTTAATTATTTGACGAAAATCTGTTTTTTCTTGCAATACCAGTCATTTTCGTAATAATAAATATGGGTTTGATGAACGAAAATCATTCGGGGGTTAACAATATGGCAGGAAGAGATTATTTTTCTTTTGAAACAGTCAGAGATCGTGAGGGTACAGTGATCTGCTATCACGTGACAATGATCGGTACCATTGAATCTGAAGGCATTGTTCATCTTCGTACAGACATGGGTGCTACCGGCGATCAGAGAATGGCATTCGGCAAAGTTACACTGCGCAACCTGGATAAGAAGATTGCCAAGCTGACTTCCGAAACAGACAGCAGATGCTGGAGACATTTTGCAGAAGAAGGTCTGGATTCCATCAACATCATCAGCTTTACAGCTAAGGACTGGCGTGCAGATGAGGCTTATGAATTCGAAGAGGGCGATCGTGTTCTTGTTGAGGGAAGAGCCTATATCAGAAAGAATCCCAATGGTACTAAGCCTGAGCTTTCCGTTACCGTTACGGGTCTGTTCCGTTTAGGCCGTGCCGGCGGCGGCAGACGCTTCAATTCCCACAGTACCTTGATTCCCCAGATTTGAGAGTGAACAAAGATGCTTCGGCATCTTTTCTTTTTGCTTTGAGTGCCTGATTTGTATTTCTGATTGCAAGCAGTTAGAATACGGGCAAAGAGTTCAGGAGGAATGGAAGAATGAACGAAAAGGAAATCGCTGAAAGAATCAAAGCCGGCAGACAGTTCATGCATATGGGTGAACATGATCCGTCCTACGCTTCCGATCAGCAGCTTAAGAAACCTCAGCCGCCACTGACTAAGGCTCCGGTCAGTGATGTGCGTATTGATCTGCCGGTAAACTATGGTGATCTGACATTTGATAATAACTTCATGCACGTTATCAACAGCCGTGCTTCTCATCGTGTATATACACAGGAAACAATGTCTCTTCTGGAACTGTCCTGTCTGTTATGGTGCACACAGGGCGTCAAGGAAATCCGCGGCAAGTCTTATGCGACATTAAGAACAGTACCTTGCGGCGGTGCTCGTCATCAGTTTGAAACATATCTGACTGTACAGAATGTCGAAGGTCTCAAGCCCGGCTATTATCATTATCTGCCGATGACACATCAGCTTGAACTGCTTGAGGAAAAGGAAGAAGTAGCAGGGATGATCGGTGCTTCCCTGAGCGGTCAGACATGGGCGAACAAGGCCAATGTATGCTTCTACTACAGCTGTGTTCCTTATCGTGCGGAATGGAGATATGGTATCTATGCGCACCGTGTTGCACTGATTGATGCCGGTCATATTACAGAAAACCTGTATCTGGCTGCGACTGCTCTGGGTCTTGGTTCCTGTGCAATCGGTGCAGTCAATGAATCCGTCTGCAACGCTGCCTTTGCACTGGATGGCGAAGATGAGTTTATCTTCTATGCTCACCCGGTCGGAAAAATCAGCGAAGAAGACAAGCAGAAGGAACTGGATTTCTACGCCTTCGTCAAGGAACAGGGGCTTTGATTCTGCTCCGCAATCGGATATTCAGAAAGCGTGCTGTAAAGCACGTTTTTTTCTGAAAATATTTCTCATTTGTTCAAGTAAGAATTTGCATATTGTCTTAAGTTATGGCTCTGATTTTGTGAAAAAAAGAATTAGTGCTTATTTCACTGGGAAAAGAACGATATAATACTTATTGTCCCAAAAAAATGGGGAAAAGGGGGAATTTCTATGAAGAAGTTCATGAAGGCCTCTGTTGCTGTACTGATGGCACTGTCCATGGCAGCCTGCTCTCCTTCTGCTCCGGCAGAATCCACAGGCGGTCTCAAGGATGGTACTTACACAGGTACAGGCGCAGGCCGCAATGGCGATGTTACTGTTGAAGTTGTAGTTGCTTCCGGTAAGATCGCTTCTGTCACTGTGACAGATCATCAGGAAACAGCTGGTATCGCTGACCCTGCAATTTCTGACATCCCTGCAGCAATTGTAGAAGCAGGCACACCTGTTGTTGACACAATTTCCGGTTGCTCCATGACATCTCAGGCTATTATCGACGCTGCCAAGGCTGCTCTTGCAGAAGCTGGCTGGGTTGACAATGGTGAAGTCGCAAAGTCCGAAAATGTTGAAGTTACATTCGAAAAGCCCGGTACATATGAAGCTACTGCTGAAGGCTACAACGGCCCTGTTACAGTAAGTGCTACTTATGAAGCTGATGGCTTAAAGGCTGTAGAAATCGTTTCTTCCAAGGAAACAGCTCACGTTGGTGATGTATCCTTCCCGATCATCATCGAAGATGCTATTGCTGCTAACGGTTCCGGTGTTGATGTAGTCGGTGGTGCTACATTCTCCTCCAACGCTGTTAAGAACGCAATCGCTCAGACAGCTGAAATGGCTGGTGCTTCCGATCTTGCAGGCTTCAAGAAGAATAGGGTTGCTCATGAAGCTGGTGCAGATAAGGATTTAGGTACATACGACGTTATCGTTGTAGGTGCCGGCGGTGCAGGTATGGGTGCTGCAGCTCAGGCTGTTCAGAACGGTATGTCTGTACTCGTAGTTGAAGAAAATGCTGAAATCGGCGGTAACACTCTGGTATCCGGCGGTCAGTTCCAGGCTACAATGCCTTACCTCGTATGGGATCCTGCTAACCCTGATGCTGAAGAAGGCACATTCGAATACAATGGCCAGTCTTATGCAAAGGTTAAGGCTCAGCATGGTCAGCTCGCTACACTGAAGGAAATCCTGGCTTGGTCCGAAGAACCTTTCGAATATGGTGCTGATGAACCTTTCGAAGCCGGCGATATCGCTCAGTTAGGCCCGCACGGTGTTCATGCTGAATACCTCGATGTATTAAAGGCTCTGAAGGCTGAAATCTCTGAATATGTTGCTTATGCTGAAGCTAAGCTCGCTGCCGGCGCTGCTGAAACAGATCTGACTCTGTTCTCTACAGACAACCTGCACATCTTCCAGACATACTATGGTGGTCTGAGAAGATCTGCTGATGGCTCCAAGTGGATCTATGGTAACGTTGATCTGGTTAAGCAGTTCTGCACAGAAGGCTATGATCTGAAGTGCTGGCTGGAAGACCAGGGTGCACTGTTCAACGATGCTACAACAGTTACTCTGATCGGTGCTCTGTGGTACAGAGAAAACATCAACATCGGCTGCGACCTGGATGGCGACGGCACTAACGAAGCCGGCGGCAACTGGGGTTCCTACTTCCTGCCTACAAAGACAACTGTAGAAGCAAATGCAGACAGCGCTATCGTTACAAGAACAACTGTTGATGCTCTGGTATCCACAGATGGCAAGGTAACTGGTGTTGCCGGTCATGCTTTTGATGGAACAAAGGTTACAGCTACTGCTAAGAACGGCGTCATCCTGGCAACAGGTGGTTACGCTGCTAACGTAAACATGGTTATCGAAAACAACGAATACTGGGATAACAACTATGTAACATCCGCTATCAAGACAACTAACAGATCCTCTCTGCAGGGTGATGGTATCAAGATGGCTGAAACAGTTGGTGCTTCCACAACAGGTATGGGCTTCCCTCAGATGATGCCTATCTCCTGGATTGACAATGGTAACCTCGCATTCGGTAATGGTCTGTATGCTAACTACATCAATCCTACAACAGGTAAGAGATTCGTCGATGAATCTGCTGAACGTGACGTTCTGTCCCTGGGCGAATTCGCTAACGGTGCTGATGTAAACGGTGTTAAGGGTGTATTCATGGAAATCACAAACTTCAACACTGACCTGACATATCCTTACCCTTACAACAAGTATGAAAGACCTGGTGTTCTTTCCGAACTCGGCGACTATGATGTAGAAAACAGAGTTTACTACTTCTCCAGCCAGGAAGAACTGAAGGGTATCATGGACCAGTTCGGCTTCACTGCTGATCCTGCTACAATCTATGCAACTATCGAACAGTATGATAGAGATATGCATGATGGCAAGACAGAATCCGAAGGCGTTCTGAAGATGCAGTCCAAGGAGCCGATTGGTAACTGGGATGGTGACAACTACACACTGGATGGCGTAAAGCTGAGAGTCAGACTGATGGCTCCTTCCACACACCATACAATGGGTGGTGTAACAGTTGATACAGAAAGACACGTTCTCGACGCTAATGGCGCAGCGATTCCTGGTCTGTATGCTGCCGGTGAAGTTACTGGTGGTATCCACGCTGGTAACCGTCTGGGTGGTAA
>JAZUHS010000168.1:0-4385 GCA_045641845.1 Bulleidia sp.
TCCATGTACCCCATGTGACGAAACCGAACAGGATCATAGGTGTACCCAGAGAAGCACCAACACCATTGAGGTAAGGCATCAGACCTGTAGCCATTGCACCGTAGCCGAGCAGGAATGTAACGATCGGAGCAATAATCATAGGGATGATCAGAACGGGATTCAGTACCATAGGAACACCGAATACCATCGGTTCACTGATACCGCACAGACCTGCGGGCAGAGAGATCTTGGACAGAGCCTTGTATCTTTCAGACTTTGCGAACAGGAACATTACCAGGCACAGACCAATAGCACAGCCAGAGCCGCCGATGTTGCCGATTGTACCCCACGCGGAGCTAACGATGATGTTGGGCAGCTGTTCGCCTGCAGCATAAGCAGCCAGGTTTTCGTTTGTGAATGTTGTATACATAACGCTCATGATGGATGTAGCAACCATACCGCCGTGAATACCGAAGAACCACATAACATTGCAGATGCATAACAGCAGGATGAATGTGAACGGAGAAGCAGCCAGAGCACCCAGAGGAGCTCTTAACAGACCATACAGAAGATCAGTTAATGTACCGTATGTTGTTGCAGCACAAGCGTAACGAACTACCAGAGCCAGAGCAGCGATTGCCAGGGAAGGCAGCATAGCTGTAAAGGACTTTGCAATCATCGGAGGTACGGATTCAGGCATCTTGATGACGATGTTCTTTGTCAGGAAGATGTTGTAAATACGGGGAATGATGACACCCAGCAGCATAGCTGTAAACAGACCCATGGAGCCAAGGTAGCTTGTCTTTACAACACCGCCGACAGCGATCTGTACGCCTGTTTCCTTATCAACAGCGACTGTACCGAGCGGGATCAGAAGCAGGAAGACCATCAGCGCGATCATACCGGAAGAAAGAGCATTTCTTTCATCCTGGCCGATTGCACTTGCACTTGCCTTTGCAATCAGGAAAACTGCGTAAAGGGAAATCATGTTTGTTGTGTAATCTACCGGAATGCTGAGGATCGGCTTGAGACCAAGCGCTGTTACCAGATTCTGGTACGGACCGATATTGAGATTAGCCAGCAGTGTAAAGATGGCACCCGCCATAACTACCGGCAGCATTGCGGAGAAGCCTCCGCTGATACCCTGCAGAACCTTATTCTTGGAAACCTTATCCGAAATGGGGATCAGTTTTTCCTGCAGACTGTCCATAAAGCTGTTCATTTCTATTCCTCCTTATTGAATGTAACTGCTTACAATGAGCATTTTAAGCGTTTCAAATCTTCATTTCAATCCTAAAATGAAATTTCTTTTTACTTTTTTAATAAAACGATATTTCAGGTATAATAGATATGTAAACATACCATTCAGGAGGGCAGCATATGCAAAATAATCCTCTGGAAACCATCCAGTCCTACAGCAGTGAATTCACCAAGACAGACGCTGAGATCGCTGCATACATTCTCGAAAACCCTTCCGATGTCATTTCCGGCACACTGACGATGCTGGCGGGTGCCATCAATGTCTCCGAAGCAGCGATGATCCGCTTTGCCCATCGTGTCGGCTATACCGGCTTCTCCGCACTGAAGCATGACATTTCACGTTATATTTTCAGCCGTAATGGACGAAGCGAAGAAGATCATGAAGAAGTTGTTACATCTTCCCCTCTGATCGCTATTACAGACCTCTATTCACGCTATATCAAAGCCATTGCCGATAATACGGATATGGACACAATCAACCGCGCAGCAGACCTCTTCCTGCGCTCAGAGAAGGTCAAGATCATCGGTATGAACCGTACCTTCAACTCTGCCAAGCAGATGCGCCAGCGCCTGGTAAAGCTCGGTTTTGATGCGGAGGCAATTGACGATAGAATCATTCTTTCCGATGTTGTACACTACATGACTGACAAAGACCTGTGCATCTTCTTTACCACTAAGAACAACCTGCACTTCGATGAACACATTAATACTCTGCATGAAAGAGGATGTCCCTTCATTGTCATCACTATGAGTCACAACCTCCCCTATCGAAAACTGGCCAGCGAACTCATCACGCTGCCCAGAATCTCCCGCGATTCACGCTATTCATTCCTTGATGATCAGGCGATCTTCTTCGTTCTGATTGAAGTACTTCTGGATGCCATCGCAACCAGAAGCCGCCAGGACTAAACAGAAAGAAAAGAAAAAAGGGAAGTTCTCACAACGAGGACTTCCCTTTTCATTACTTCGTATTCTAAATCAGAGATTACTTTGCAGCGTTAGCACCGGCAATCTTACCGAAGACGAGGATGTCTGCGATGGCATTGCCGCCGACACGGTTACCGGCATGGATGCCGCCTGTGCATTCGCCTGCAGCATAGAGACCTGTAATCGGAGCACCTGCTTCATTGAGTACTTCAGCGTTAGTGTTGATCTTCAGACCACCCATTGTATGGTGTACGGAAGGTCTTTCGATAACAGCATAGAAAGGAGCTGTCTGTACCTTGGAACCGAATACGTTCTTGCCGAATTCTGCATCCGCACCTGCATCTACATAGCTGTTGTACTTTTCAACGGATTCAGCCAGAGCTTCAGCGGGGCAGCCGATCTGTGCAGCCAGATCTTCCAGAGTATCAGCCTTGTAGATGATGCCCTTGTCAACCATTGCATCAACCATTTCCTGAGTAGCCTTGTTCTGCAGTGTAGGAATCATATCCTGATCAGCAATGTGATAGAACAGACCGTCTGTCTGAGACAGAGCAGCAGAAGCCAGAACGTCTCTTTCCGCATATTCGTTAACAAAACGTACACCTTCCTTGTTTACAAACATGTAGTACTGGGAAGGAACAAGCAGTCCATCTGCCAGCTGACCTGTAACTGCGGAAGCAGTAGGCATCAGCTGAATCATACCCATATCAACAAGAGCAGCACCTGCTTCAAGACCGAGGTTAATGCCATCACCTGTAGCAGCAGCTACACATGTTGTCATGATACCTTCAGGAATTTCAGGCCAGTAGTTGTTGTATTCCTTAACCATAGCACCATTTGCACCGAAGCCGCCTGTTGTCAGAACAACGGACTTAGCGGAAATAGTAACCTTAGTACCATCTGTCATTTCAGCAGTCACACCTGTAACAGCACCATTTTCAACTGTCAGACCTGTAGCTCTTGTATTGAGCATGATTTCGCCGCCCTTGGATGTAATGTACTTTTCAGCAGCGTCAAATACGCCCTGCTTTGTTTCGAAGTTATGACCTCTTAACCACAGAGAGCCAACGGGGGATGTCAGTGTATCGGACAGAGGAGCACCGACAACTTCACCCATCCACTTCCATGTAGCCAGGGAGTTAGCGCACATTGTCTTAACCATTTCAGGGTTGCCGAAGACAGGATTGCCATCGTTGTCTGTACGCTTGCCGCCCAGATATGTCTGGATCATATCCCATTCAACGGAGTCGAATTCGTTGCTTGTATCTCCTGCCAGGTATTCTGTGATCTGACCCTTCAGAGTTGTCAGAGTATCAGCGTAGTCACCGAATTCTTCTTCCTTGTAGTCAAGAACTGCAGCCAGTGTTGTATCCTGACCATTCAGTGCATCCAGAGTGTTTTCAATTTCGGGATCTGCAGCATTCATGGCAAAACCGGAAGCCAGCGTATTGCCGCCCATCGCAGCTGTCTTTTCCAGCAGGATAACAGTTGCACCGTTTTCAGCAGCGGAAGACGCAGCAGCGATACCGGCACCGCCGGCACCGACTACAACAACGTCAGCGGACTTAACGATATCTTCGCCGGCAGCGATTTCAACTTCAACTGCCTTCAGCGCTTCAGCGTCGCCGCCTGCCTGCTTTACAGCATCAGCTACAGCTTCGATGATACCGTTGGATGTCATTGTAGCGCCTGTGATGATCAGAGCGTCATTGAGGGACTGTGTTTCAACGATCTTGCCGGGCAGTTCTTCCAGAGCCGGTGTAGCAATACCGTCAGTTTCAGCCTGTTCTGTGATTGTGACAGAAGTGATAGCATCTGCAGAGAATGCAACTTCTACAGTGATTTCACCGTTTCTGCCTGCCCCCTTACCGGTATATGTACCTTCCTTGTAGGCACCGGCAGGAGCGGAAGAAGCGGGTGTGCCGGAACATGCAGCCATGGACAGAGCCATTACTGCAGCCAGCAGAGACTTCATAACCTTTCTCATTATCTTTCCTCCTTGTGATATGGGTAGTGTCAAGAATCCCCACTTTTGAGTGATTCCTGCCTACCAGTTTTTATATGTCCAAGCAGTGTTCCCACTGCCTGTAACCTTGTTTGTTCACCTCAATATAAAAGGTGATAGACCTGTGCTATCTTGTAGTTACCACACCAACCAGAAAGGAGATCTATCACCATCGAAAACTTATCACAGATTCTCGACTTAATAAAGTCCTTAT
>JAZUHS010000169.1:0-2739 GCA_045641845.1 Bulleidia sp.
TTCCATGTTTTACTGTATAGCCGATCTTTTCAAGACCTGCGGACATACTCATGCTAGACATGACGGCATCATCATTGACACCGGGCTTGCCATTGTAGAGCAGATACTTGGAGCGGACTTCTGTAGGTGAAAGGTTGGGCATGATGACATTGCCTCCCGCCAGTACACCCTTTTCACGTCCCTCAGGATCAATGGTGCCAAGTGCCGTAGTACTCGGCAGCATGACCTTAGGGAACATCAGACGAAGAACGGCAAGCATGAAGAGTGTCTCTTCCAGTGTACCTGCCTTTTCATTTCTGAAAGGTGTGTCCTT
Source organism: Bulleidia sp. (assembly GCA_045641845.1). GTDB lineage: Bacteria > Bacillota_I > Bacilli_A > Erysipelotrichales > Erysipelotrichaceae > Bulleidia. The sequence continues at coordinate 314 of JAZUHS010000169.1, forward strand.
ATGCGGAATAAACGGACCGATACCGATCATATGCGGCTGAAGTTCCTTCAGGAAGACAAGATCCTGTACCAGATCATCGGTTGGCTGACACGGTGCTCCCATCATCATGCCGGCGCCGATCTGAAAGCCGATCTCCTTCAGATCACGCAGACACTGCATTCTGTTTTCCATTTTCTGCTCAGCCGGATGCAGCTTTGCATAAAGAGAAGCAGAAGCAGTTTCGTGTCTTAAAAGATAACGGTCGGCACCAGCCTGATAATACTTCTCATAGGATTCCCTGCTCTTTTCACCGATGGAAAGAGTAATGGCACATTCCGGCATCTCCTGCTTGATGCGGGCCAGAATACGGCAGATGTCTTCATCGCTGAAGGAAAGATCCTCGCCACCCTGCAGTACAAAGGTTCTGAAACCGATCTGATAGCCGATTCTCGCTGTTTCAAGGATTTCCTCTTCGCTCAGGTGATAACGTTCACAGGCACTGTTGGAACGTCTCAGACCGCAGTAATTGCAGTCACATCGGCAGTAGTTGGTAAACTCAATCAGTCCGCGGAGATACACATTCTTTCCGAACGTCTCTTCCTGACGGATACGTGCCTTTGCAAACAGATATTCATCTGTTTCAGGATCATGTTCTTCAATGAGAAGCTTATATTCTTCTATTTCCAGTTCGCCTGTTTCAAACAGGCGGTCGATGCGTTCAATCTGTTTCTGGTTCATATGCTTAACCTTTGGAGTATGCTGTCTTGACGGAAACACCGGGGATATTGCCAAGCTTTCCGGTCATGGAGCTGATGACATCAGCCGGTGCATCCAGAGCTACGGAGATCAGGGAAATCTTCTTCTCTCTGTAAGGAATGCCCATGCGGCCGATAATGTATTGTGCATAAAGGTGCAGTGTGGCATTGATCTTTTCAACGCTTTCCGGTTCTTCGACAATGATTGCCGTAACGGCGATTCTTGTATCAGACATTACTGCACCTCCTTCGGCAGGGTGACATGAGAGAGAATTCCCTTCAGATAGGCAATGGCAATGCCGTAGTTGGTCATCGGTACATTGCTTTCCTTTGCCTTGGCAATTCTGTTCATGACATAGCGGCGGTTGAACATGCAGGAACCGCACTGAATAATCAGATCATATTCAGAAGCATCCGCAGGGAAATCCGTACCGGCCTTGATATCAATGGTCAGACCTGCACCGATTCTCTTCTTCAGCAGAGCCGGAATCTTGATTCTGCCGATATCTTCTTCCATCGGTACATGTGTGCAGCATTCCGCAATCAGTACTCTGCTGTCTTCAGTCAATGATTCGATCGCAGCCGCACTTTCCGCAAAGTAATTGATATCACCCTTCAATCCTGCAAACAGAACGGAGAAGGATGTCAGTCTGCTCTTTTCAGGCTTCAGCGCATATACTTCCTTAAATGCCTGAGAGTCGGTAATGATCAGCGCCGGCGGTTCCTTAAGTGCAGCAAGTGTACTTTCCATTTCTTCCAGCTGAATACCGATGACAATGGCATGATGATCAAGAACATCCCTGATTGTCTGCACTTCCGGCTGAATCAGTCGGCCTTCGGGAGCCTGCGGATCCTGAGGCATGACCAGCAGCACTACATCCCCCTTCTTCACTAAACCGGCAGTCACGGTACGCTTGACAGTGTTTCCGGAAACAAAGCCGATCAGCACCTTGCGCAGATCATCGATGCCTTCCTTTGTTACGGAAGAACATGTAATCACCGGCAGCTTCCACTTCTTTTCAATCTCCGCTGCCGCCGCATATACTTCTTCAGAATCCAGGGTATCAAGATTTGAAATCGCACATACTGTCGGAATACCTCTGTCTTTGAACAGCTGCATCCACTTTTCATCCACGGCGTCCGGCTTCATGCCGATGACAAGCACCGCAAGATCGGTCTGATCCGCAGCCCGCATGGACGCTTCGACTCTCTTTTCGCCAAGTTCACCGATATCATCATAACCTGCTGTATCCAGCAGCACACAGGCACCGATACCATGAATTTCCATAGGCTTTTTGACAACATCGGTTGTTGTTCCTGCAGTATCGGAAACGATCGCGTATTCCTGATTGCAGAAGGCATTGAGAAGAGAGGACTTGCCGGCATTCATTCTGCCGAAGAAGCCGATATGTGTACGATTGGCGCTGGAAGCACCCTGAGCAATTGCTGTAGCCATATGTCTACTCCTTTACTTCAGCTAAGGATACGGGAATGATGGAGCTGTAGTGCTTTCCGTCTTCCTCAAAATCCTTCATGACGATATTGACACCGAATGCTCTGCGCATGTTTTCCTCGCTGAGCATTTGAGCTGTCGGACCGAATATAGCATCTCCGCGCTTATGGATCAGCAGTGTCTGATCCGATACGCTGGTGGCATGTTCGGGATAATGTGTATTGAAGAGAACCGTCAGT
>JAZUHS010000170.1:0-12510 GCA_045641845.1 Bulleidia sp.
ATGGCGGAGATTAAGAAGTATCTGCCCCAGGGGCCCATGTATTATGATGAGGATACCGTGACGGATCAGCCCATCCGGCAGATTACTGCGGAAATCATCCGGGAGAAGGCCCTGCGTCGTCTGGAGGATGAGATCCCCCACGGCATCGCTGTGGTCATTGACGTTATGAAGGTGCGGAAGGACGGCATCTGGCAGGTGGATGCTTCCATTGTGTGCGAACGGGATTCCCACAAGGGCATTATCATCGGCAAGCAGGGTGCCATGCTGAAGAAGATCGGCACGCTGGCTCGTGCGGATCTGGAAAAGCTGCTGGATAAGAAGGTCTTCCTGGAACTGTTTGTCGGTGTTGAGGAAGACTGGCGTTCCCGTGATGCCCGCATTACCGAATATGGCTATGGCGGTGCAGAAAGAGATATGGAATGAACGATGCGGTAAATGCGCTGATTCTCAAGCAGAGTGATTACCGTGAAGCGGATGTGCTGCTGACGGTACTGACGAAGGAATACGGAAAGGTATCCTTTGTCGCTGCCGGTGCGCGGCGCATGACCAGCAAGAATAAAGGAAGCATTCTTCCCTATACGGAAGCATCCATTCAGTTTGACTACCGACCCGGCAAGACCATGTTCAAGATGAAGACGGCCCATTCGCTTCATCTGTACAGAAAGCTTCACGAAGATCTGATTCTCTCTTCTGCAGCAGCTGTGCTGGCGGATACAGCAGATATCCTCAGCTATGCGGAAGAAGATCCATCCGGGGAAGTATATGAACTGCTGGCACAGGGCTTTGAAGCATTGAATGAAGGCAAGGATCCGGATACGGTGCTGTCTTTGTTTCTGGCGGATATGCTGAAGATGCACGGACTTGAACCTGATGTGGATGAGTGCGTGCACTGCGGACGGACAAATGTGTCTGCGATTGATATCAGAGAGGGCGGCTTTCTGTGTGCCGAGCATGCAGCTGCTGCCGGTGTGCCGTTAAGCAGCACCATTGATCTGAAACGGTTCCGTCTTGTAGTAAAGGCGGGGATGGAGCATCTGGATATCGTACTGCAGAGCGGTGGTGCAAAACGACAGGATCTGGCCATTCTAACCGGAATTCTGCGTCAGCACGGTGCTGTAAAACTGCATTCTTTTGCGTTTTACGACAAGTTGAACAATATTGAATGAGCAGGTAACTGATGCTATACTGCTTTGGTATTTTGCGAAAATAAAAAGAGGTAAAAAATATGGAAAAAACATTTGATCTGATTGTCTCTCATGCAAAGAATACAGGCTTTGTCTTTGAAGGTTCCGAAATCTACGGCGGACTTTCCAATACATGGGACTTCGGTCCTTACGGTGTTATGCTCAAGGATAACATCAAGCGTGCATGGCAGAAGAAGTTTGTTCAGGAAGATCCTAACAACGTTGAAATCCAGGCTGCAATTCTGATGAATCCCAAAGTATGGGAAGCATCCGGCCATCTGAAGGGTTTCTCCGATCCTCTGCTGGACTGCAAGAAGTGCAAGACACGTCACAGAGCTGACCAGCTGATTGAAAACTGGTCTGAAGGCAAGACAACATGCGAAGGCTGGTCCAACGCTGACATGGAAAAGTTCATCGAAGAGAACAATATTCCCTGCCCTGACTGCGGCGGCCATGATTTCACAGGCATCCGTCAGTTCAATCTGATGTTCAAGACATTCCAGGGTATTCTGGAAGATTCCAAGAACACAATCTACCTGCGTCCAGAAACAGCTCAGGGTATGTTCGTAGATTTCAAGAATGTTGCCCGTGCATACAGAAAGAAGCTGCCTTTCGGTATCTGCCAGATCGGTAAGTCTTTCCGTAATGAAATCACACCCGGCAAGTTCATTTTCCGTACACGTGAATTCGAACAGATGGAAATGGAATTCTTCTGCAAGCCCGGTACAGATGATGAATGGTTCCCTTACTGGAGAAAGTTCTGCATGGACTGGATCATCAGCCTGGGCGGCAATGCTGAAAACCTGCGCTTCCGTGACCACACTCCTGAAGAACTGAGCTTCTATTCCAAGGGCACAACTGATATTGAATACAAGTTCCCCTGGGGCTGGGGCGAACTGTGGGGTATCGCTGACCGTACAGACTACGACCTGACACAGCACCAGAACACATCCGGCAAGGATCTGACATATCTGGATCCTACAACAAATGAAAAATATCTGCCTTATGTCGTTGAACCGGCTGTAGGTGTTGAACGTCTGTTCTTCATGTTCTTCACAGATGCTTACGATGAAGAAACACTGGCAAACGGTGAAACACGTGTAGTAATGCACTTCAGCCCGATTCTTGCTCCGGTTAAGGCAGCAATTCTGCCTCTGCGCAAGAAGTATGCTGAAACAGCACAGAAGATCCGTGAGGAACTGTCCTATGACTTCACAGTTGCATATGATGAAGCAGGTTCCATCGGCAAGCGTTATCGTCGTCAGGATGAAGTAGGTACTCCTTACTGCATCACTGTTGATGAACAGACAATGGAAGACGGTACAGTTACTATCCGTTACCGTGATTCCATGGAACAGGAACGTATGACTGTTGCGGAAGTATCCGAAAAGATCCGCAAGGCTATCCGTTTCTAATCAATTGAAGCAAATATCATCGGAAGGAGAATGAATGGCTCGTCTCAGCAATGAAGAAATCAATGCGATTCGTGAAAAAGCAGATATTGTACAGGTAGTCAGTCATTACCTGCCTCTGCACAGAGCAGGCAAGGACTACAAGGGTGTCTGTCCGTTTCATGATGACCATTCTCCTTCCATGACCGTATCGCCTGATCTTCAGATCTATAAATGCTTTGTGTGCGGTGCCGGCGGCAGCGTATTCCGCTTTGTTGAAAACTACGAAAAGATTTCGTTTGTTGAAGCAGTCAGCAGAGTTGCTGATCTGAGCGGTATTGCCGTTTCCATTCAGCCTGAGGCAATGCAGGTACAGCGTGATCCCCATAAGGAAGCTCTGTACAAGGTTCTGAATGATACGATCAGCTATACGTCATATCAGCTGGATACACCCGAAGCCGCAAAGGAAAAGGAATATCTGGAAAAAAGAGGTCTGAATGCATCGGTTCGCTCGGTCTTCGGTATCGGCTATAACCCCATTTCCACAAGTCTGACGGCTTTCCTGAAAGCCAAGGGTGCCAAGGATGCGGATATTGTATCCGCAAATGTCGGCATCATGACGGACAGGGGAATTCGCGATGTCTTTTCCGGGCGTATTACTTTTCCGATTCATGACCGCAAAGGCAATCCGATCGGTTTCAGCGCCAGAACACTTCATCCGGAAGATACTTCGAAGTATATCAACACCAATGAAACGGATATCTTCAAAAAGGGTGAGATTGTATACAACAGCCATCGTGCTGCCGTACCGGCAAGACATGCAGGCTGTGTATATGTATGTGAAGGTGTTACCGATGTCATTGCTTTCTATCGTGCCGGTCTTGAGAATGCCGTATGTACTCTGGGTACTGCCTGTACAGCTGTGCAGATCCGTATCCTGAAGAGTCTGGCTCCCCGTATTGTCTTCTGTTATGACGGTGACAATGCCGGTCAGTCCGCGACATGGCGTGCTGCTAAGATGGCACAGGAAGCCGGCTGTACAATTGCAATTGTACAGAACCGCACAGGCAAGGACCCTGATGAGATTCTCAGAGATCAGGGTGCGGAAGCCTTAAAGGAAATGGTATCGCATGAGATATCATGGATGGAGTTTGTACTCGAGTATCTGAGTGCTCGTACAAATATGGACAGTTATCTTGAAAAGAAGGAAATGGTCCGCAAGGCACAGGAGGAGATTGCACTTCTTCCCGATGACTCGGATAAAGCCTACTTTACCGAACAACTGTCTTTATTATCAGGATTCCGTCTGACATTTACACCGCTTTCCGGAGAGAAGACGGTGTATGCAAAAAGCAGCAGCCGACTGACAGTTCCGGATGGAACAAAGCAGGCGGAAGAACTGCTGCTGAAAATGATGATGGTATATCCTGCCGCAACAAAGAGATTTGAAGAAAGACTTGGTTATCTGATCGGCAAGGAAAATCGTACACTGGCGTTGATGATTGTAGATGCTACACATACTTACGGCAGTGTTCGTCCCAGTATCCTTGTTGATGAAACAGATGACGAAAATATCCAGAATCTGATCAGCAGACTTGCTACAGCGCCTGATTATGGACAGCCGTATGATGAAAAGATTGTCGACGGTGTAATCAGGAAAGTTCAGACAAAAGTAATCCAGAACGAAGCGGATGCCTACAAGGCACAGCTTGCAGCAGACCTTAATCCTCAGAGCAGAGAATTGATTCTGAAGAAATACGGAGAGTGTCTGCGGGAATTACGGAGGCTGATTGATGAAGAAAATAGCAGAAGATGAAGCGCTGCTGAAGAAGCAGATTGAAGCAGTTGTTTCCGCAAAGGGAACAATGAAGGATCTCGACGAACTCAGAGAGGAATTTCTAAGAACATACCGCGAAGAAGGTATTCTGAATCAGAAGGATATCATCAGTGCTCTTGAGCATCTTGACATGAGCGATGATGATTTTTCTGCATTGTGGAACTGGCTGCAGGACAACGGTGTTGAAATCACGGATGATGAAGACATCGAGGAAATGGAAGACAGTGACGAGGAAGAGAATACCGTTAGTGAAGATGCAGAAGAAGATGCGGAAGATCTTGTTCGTCTGCGCATGGCTGAGCTGGATCAGATCTACAGCAGCAGTGCGCCTGTGCAGATCAATGATTCCGTTAAAATGTATCTCAAGGAAATCGGCCGTATTCCGCTTCTGAAGGCAGAAGATGAGCCGGATATTGCGGCAAGAGCCGAAGCAGGTGATCAGGCCGCAAGAGATATTCTGATTTCTTCCAATCTTCGTCTGGTTGTATCTATTGCAAAGAAATATGTAGGCAGAGGTATGCACCTTCTTGATCTGATTCAGGAAGGCAACATGGGTCTGATTAAAGCAGTAGAAAAGTTTGATTACCGCAAGGGATTCAAATTCTCTACTTATGCAACATGGTGGATCCGTCAGGCGATCACCCGTGCAATTGCCGATCAGGCAAGAACCATTCGTATCCCTGTACACATGGTTGAAACCATCAATAAGCTTACTCGTATTCAGCGTCAGCTGGTACAGGAACTGGGCCGTGAGCCGACAGCTGAAGAGATCAGTGCACGTCTGGATGGCATAACTCCCGAAAGAGTTATGGAAATTCAGCGTATTGCGCTTGATCCGGTATCTCTGGAAACACCGATCGGTGAAGAAGATGATTCTCATCTGGGTGATTTCATTGAGGATTCCGGTGTCATCAGCCCGGATAAATATGCATCCAATCAGCTTCTGAAGGAAGAGATCAATCTTGCTCTGGCTGAATTAACAGAACGTGAGGAAAAAGTGCTTCGTCTGCGTTTCGGACTGCTTGATGGCAGAACAAGAACACTGGAAGAAGTCGGCAGGGAGTTCAATGTAACAAGAGAACGTATCCGTCAGATTGAAGTCAAAGCACTGCGCAAGCTGAAGCATCCGACACGTTCCAAACGACTGAAGGACTTTGTGGATCGATAAAGAATGAACATTCGTATACAGAAGATTGCGGAAATGGTTGAAAAGGGCAGGGTAGTTGCCGATATCGGTACAGATCATGCCTATCTTCCGGTTCTGCTGATTGAAAACGGAACATGTGAAAAAGTATATGCCTGCGACATCGGGGAAGGCCCGCTGAAGTCTGCTGCGGAAACAGTGTCTGCACATGGCCTGTCTGAGCAGATTCCGCTGGTGTTATCCAACGGTTTTGCACAGGTGCCTGCAGATGCAGATGCAGCTGTGATTGCCGGCATGGGTTACTATACGGCAGCGGAGATTCTCGAGAATGCCATGGCACGTCTGGGCGATCTGAAGCAGATTATTGTCGAGGTAAACCGCAATGTCGATCAGATGCGCAGATGGATCAGTGATCATCATTTCACTATCCGTGACGAAATTGTGATTGAAGACCGCGGCTTTGACTATGTTGCCATTGCCTTTGATACAGCAGAACATGAACAGCTGAGTGAAGAAGAGATTCTATGCGGTCCTGTACTGATGAAAAGAAAGAGCGATGACTATATTCGCTTTGTTACAAGAAAAATCCGCATGATCGATGAAATCCTTGCTGTATCAAGAAAGCAGGAAAGAAGAGATCAGCTGGAAAAGGAAAGAGAAATCTGGAGCAGACAGCTTCCTTCTGAACAATAGAATTCAATGAAAAAGCTGAGATCGGTGAAGAGACCTCAGCTTTTAATAACGGGATTCAGAGAAAATAAAAACACGGCGAACCGTGTTATTATCCATCTTGAGATGATTAAGCAATAGAATTAACTGCCTTTGCGAGTCTAGACTTCTGACGAGCAGCGTAGTTCTTCTTCTTGAAGCCTGCAACAACAGCCTTATCCAGAGCCTTATTAGCGGCGTTATATGCTTCTGTAGCAGCTTCCTTATCACCTGCAGCAACAGCAGCGAGAACCTTCTTAATTGCTGTCTTCAGTGCACTCTTCTGACCAGCCTGTGCGTTCTGTCTCTTCAGATTTGTCAGAGCGCGCTTCTTCTGTGACTTAATATTAGCCATGAGTATCCTCCTGTTTTTCTTAGCGTAATGAATTATAGCAAAGGGTTTTTTGAAATGCAATGAAAAGAAGCATTTACTACTGTATAATAGGCGAAGTCAGGAGGTATCGTATGTCTAACGAAAGAATCATGTTTTTCGGTACGCCCGAGTTTGCCTGCTGTATTCTGCAGGCTCTCATTGATGAGAAATATAACGTAATTGCTGTGGTATCACAGCCTGATAAACCGGTGGGTAGAAAACACCGTATTGAACCGACTCCGGTTCATGCCCTGGCCGCTAAATACGGCATCGATGTACTGCAGCCCGAGAAGCTGCGTGATGATATGGATCAGATTCTGGCTTATCAGCCTGATCTGATTGTGACATGTGCATATGGACAGTTTGTTCCTGTGAAGATTCTGGAAGCACCTCGTCTTGGCTGTGTGAATATTCATCCTTCACTGCTGCCGAAATACAGAGGCGGTGCACCGATTCACCACGCAATCCTCAATGGGGATAAGGAAACAGGTGTATGCCTGATGGAAATGGTGAAAGCTATGGATGCAGGCAGGGTATGGGCTCGTACTGTACTGCCGATCGGTGATGATGAAACACAGGCTGAACTGAGTGCGCGTCTTGAAACTGCAAGTGTACAGCTGCTGAAGGAAGCACTCCCGAAATATATTGCCGGTGAACTTGAAGGCGAACCGCAGGATGAAGCAGGAGTCGTGATTGCACCGAACATTCCGCGTGAACTTGAGAAGGTTTCCTTCCAGGAAGAGGATCTGACAAAGATCTATAATCATATCCGCGCTCTGATTGACTGGCCTGTCAGCTATGGTGTAGTGGATGGCAAGCGAATGAAGTTCTATCGTGTACGCAAGCAGGAAACTGAACATCAGGCACAGATCGGTGAGGTGCTCGGTTTTGAAAAGGGAGCTATGAAAGTTGCCTGCAGAGGCGGAATTCTGCTTGTGCAGGAACTGCAGCCGGAAGGTAAGAAGCGTATGGACGCACAGTCTTTCGCAAACGGTGCCGGCAGAGAATTAATCGGAAAGGTATTCGAATAAGGAGGAACGATGGATCAGAGTCATATCAGAAATTTCTGCATTATCGCGCATATTGACCATGGCAAGTCTACACTTGCGGATCGTATCCTCGAAATGACAGATACAGTAAAGCAGCGTGATATGAAATCACAGATCCTTGATGACATGGATCTGGAAAGAGAACGCGGCATCACTATCAAGCTGAATGCAGTTCAGCTCAGCTATCATGCCAAGGATGGTGAAGACTACATCTTCAACCTGATTGATACACCAGGCCATGTCGACTTTTCCTATGAAGTATCCAGATCACTGGCCGCCTGTGAAGGTGCAGTGCTTGTCGTTGACTGCACACAGGGTGTACAGGCACAGACTCTCGCCAATACATATTTAGCTCTTGATAATGATCTGGAAATCGTTCCGGTCATTAATAAGGTAGATATGAATAATGCACAGCCGGATGTTACAAAGCGTCAGATCGAAGACATTATCGGTCTGGATACATCCGAAGCTCCGCTGATCAGTGCACGTACAGGCATGAATGTTGATCAGGTACTGGAACAGATTGTTACCAATATTCCGGCTCCTCAGGGTGATACCAAGGCTCCTCTGCAGGCGCTGATGTTTGACAGCTTCTATGATCCGTACCGTGGTGTTATCTGTCTGATCAGAGTCAGAGAAGGTACACTGAAGGTCGGTGACAAGATCAGATTCATGCAGACAGGTGCTGAATACGAAGTACTGGAAGCTGGTATCAGAAATCCCCGTGAAGTTAAGGTCAATGAACTGGTGTGCGGTGACGTAGGCTGGATTGCAGCGAGCATCAAGTCCATTCGTGATATTGCTATCGGCGATACCATTACACATTCCGAAAATCCCGCACCCGAGCCTCTTGCCGGATATCATAAGATGAATCCGATGGTTTACTGCGGTCTGTATCCCAGTGATGCTGCCAAGTATCAGGAACTGCATGATGCGCTGGATAAGCTTCAGCTCAATGATGCATCTCTGCAGTATGAACCTGAAACATCACAGGCGCTCGGCTTTGGCTTCCGCTGCGGCTTCCTGGGTCTTCTTCATATGGATGTTATTCAGGAACGTCTGGAACGTGAGTACAATCTGGATCTGATCTGTACTGCTCCTTCCGTTATTTATCATGTATATCTGACGGATGGTTCCATGATTGAAATTGATAATCCTGCAAAGATGCCCGACAGTGCCCGCGTGGACCGTGTCGAGGAACCTTATGTCAAGGCATCCATCATGGTACCGGACAGCTTTATTGGTCCGGTAATGGATCTGTGTCAGAACAAGCGCGGTATCTTCAAGAGCATGGATGTCATTGATGCAGGCAGAAACAGCATTATTTATGAGCTTCCTCTGTCTGAAATCATCTTTGATTTCTTTGATCGTCTGAAGTCCTGCACAAAGGGATATGCTTCTCTGGATTATGAACTGATCGGCTATCGTGCAGAAGATCTGGTACGTATGGATATTCTGCTGAATGGTGAAAATGTGGATGCTCTGTCCGTTATTATTCATCGTACAGAAGCATATAAGCGCGGTTCTGAAATTACTGTACGTCTGAAGGATCTGATTCCCAAGCAGCAGTTTGAAATTCCTGTTCAGGCTGCCATCGGCGGCAAGATCATTGCCCGTACAAATATCAAGTCACTGCGTAAGAATGTCCTTGCCAAGTGCTATGGCGGCGATATCTCACGTAAGAAGAAACTGCTGGAAAGACAGAAGGAAGGCAAGAAGCGCATGAAGGCTGTAGGATCTGTAGAGATCCCTCAGGAAGCATTCATGGCTGTACTTTCCATGGATGATGACTCACGTAAGTAATCATCCGCAGGCACTGTATATCCATGTGCCGTTCTGCCGTACGATATGCGCATATTGTGATTTCTGTCATACCGTGTACAGAGAACAGAGTGCACAGGACTGGCTCAGTGCACTGGAAAGGGAACTGAGTCAGAGAAAGCTTCCGTCGGATTATCTGACGGCCTATATCGGCGGCGGCACTCCCACTGCTTTATCTGCGGAACAGCTGGAACGTCTGCTGACACTGCTGGATCCGTATGTGCAGCATGTACATGAGTATACAGTGGAAGTAAATCCGGAAACTCTGGATGAAAAGAAAGCAGAGATTCTTGCTGAACATGGCATCAATCGTGCTTCCATAGGATTTCAGACATCTGATCCGGGTCTTCTGAAACTGATGAACCGTCATCACAGTTATGAAGATATTGCCCTTGCAATCCAGCTGCTTCGCAGTAAGGGGATTATGAATATCTCACTGGATCTGATGTATTCTCTGCCTGGTCAGACGATGGCAATGCTCAGACAGTCAGTGGAAGATGCACTTTCACTGAACCCGCAGCATCTGTCTTTGTATTCGCTGACAATTGAAGAAAATACCGTCTTCGGCCGAAAAGGGTATGAGCATCTGGACGAAGATACGGAAGCGGATATGTATGAATGGATCTGTTCCACTCTGGAACAGCATGGTTACATTCATTATGAAATCTCCAATTTCTGCATGGATGGCTATGCCTCGAGACATAATCAGGCATACTGGCATTATGAGGATTTTACCGGTGTTTCCTGCGGAGCTTCCGGCAAAGAAGGCAATATCAGGTATGACAATACACGTTCACTGAAGGAATACTGTGCAGATCCTCTGCATAGGGAAGAACTTGAACTGAGTGATGAAGATCTCATGTTTGAATTCGTTATGATGGGCCTTCGTCTGAAAGAAGGATTTCATCAGTCTGTATTTCAGGAAAGATACGCAGTATCATATAAAGAAGTGTATGGAGAAAAAACAGAAGAACTGATTCACAAAGGTCTTCTGGAAGAATGCGGCGATATGATTCGCTGCACAGATAGAGGATTTGAAATTCTCAACAGCGTTCTTGTGGAACTGCTGTAAAATCAGGAGGGTATAGATATGGCTAATATGAAGAAGAGCGGCGTCAAGAAGCGCAGTGCTCGTTCCATCGAACTCGAACAGCAGCGCATTGCCGAAGAAACTGCTGCCAGAGAAGCAAAAGAAAAGAAGGCTATGCAGCGTGCAAAGCTGATGGAAGCAAGCAAGAAGACCATGTTTGCAATGTATGGTTTTGTATTCTCAATCATCAGCTGGCTGTTTGACTGGATGGGTGTCGTTGCAACAATTGCCCTGGTACTCAGTATCATCGGTATCAGACTTGCGGACCGCAAGGAAGATGCCAACTATTTCAAGGCTGCAGTAGTCGGTATCGTTCTCTCCGTTGCGCGTCTTGCAATGTGGGCGTTCATGATCATTCGCTATTTCATGGCATAAGTTCTGTTCAGTAATTGCATAGGTTTATATTGCGTGTTATACTTACAAAGCTTTCGGGCTGGGATGTACGTACCTCGACGTATGGCTCGGTTCGGAACGTAACAGAAAGAAAGAGGAAAAGAAAATGTTAACAAAGGAAACAAGAGCTCAGATTGTCAAGGAGTATGGCCGTTCTGAAGGCGATACAGGTTCTATCGAAGTACAGGTTGCTCTGCTCACAGCTCAGATCAACTCTCTGACAGAACACATGAAGGCAAACAAGAAGGACTACTCTTCCAACCGTGGTCTGCTGAAGATGGTTGGTCGCAGAAGATCCATGCTGGAATACCTGAAGAATCTGGACGTTAACCGTTACAGAGACCTGGTACAGAAGCTCGGTCTGAGAAAGTAATCACTGGATTGCTGAAACCGGAGAAATCCGGTTTTTCTTTCGGTCAAATGGCGCTCTTATGAACTATGTTTATATACTCAAATGTACAGGGGATACTCTGTACACCGGATGGACGGTTGATCTGGAAAAAAGATGGAAAGCTCACTGCAGCGGCAAGGGTGCCAGGTATACAAAGGCACATCCGCCGCTTGCGATCGTCTGGTTTGCTGTGTATGAAACCAAACAGCAGGCGCAGTCAATGGAGTGGAAAATCAAGCATATGAGCAGGAAAGAGAAAATGCTTCTGATTGAAGAAGCAGGTGAAATTCCTGAATATGGCAGAATAAATCCGTACCTGATACCCTGATTTCATTCTCGTTGAAAAGAAAATACGTTGTGCTACAATAGTGCCGTTAACGCAAAAAATGAGAAGATAGATATAGTAGAGGTAGAAAAAGAAATGGAGAAATTTACACGCAGCTGGGATTTCCACGGTCGTACACTGACAGTGGAAAACGGCGAAATTGCCAAGCAGGCAGGCGGATCAGTGATTGTCCGCTACAATGATACAGTTGTTCTTTCCACAGCAACTGCAAGCAACCAGGCAAAAGATACGGATTTCTTCCCGCTGACAGTCCTTTATCAGGAAAAGATGTATGCAGCAGGTAAGATTCCCGGAGGTTTTTTAAGAAGAGAAGGCAGACCCACTGAACACGGTACTCTGACAGCACGTCTGATTGACCGTCCGATCCGTCCTCTGTTTGCGGAAGGTTTCCGTAACGAAGTACAGATCGTTAATACAGTTCTGTCTGTTGATCCGGACTGCAGCTCCGAAATGCTGTCCCTGTTCGGTTCCTCTCTGGCACTGTGTGTTTCCAATATTCCCTTCAACGGTCCGGTAGCAGGTGTTGTTGTTGCCCGCGTTGATGGTGAATATGTCATCAACCCTTCTGTTGAAGAAGCAGCAAGAGCTGACCTGAACCTGACAGTTGCAGGTACTAAGGCTGCCATCAACATGGTTGAAGCAGGTGCTAAGGAAGTATCTGAAGAAGATATGCTCACAGCTCTGCAGGTTGGTCATGATGCCATTAAGGAACTGTGCGAAATTGAAGAAGAAGTTATCGCCGCATGCGCTAAGGAAAAGATGGAAGTTGTTTTGTACCAGATC
>JAZUHS010000171.1:0-21764 GCA_045641845.1 Bulleidia sp.
TAACCGCCGCAGCATTCATTGCGGTACGGATAGATCACAGGCTCTGCACCAAGAGCACGGATGAAGTCTTCCAGAATCTCAGGATTCTCAGGATCATCAAACTGCATGACCTTGCCGGGTCTTAACAGAAGACATCCATAGTAGGCACCGATCTTTCTGCCCTTGAGCGGATTGACAACCTTCTTCTTCAGTTCCTCAAAGCCTACAACATCACGGAGTACTTCCAGATAGTGCAGTACCTTTGTTTCACCGTTATAAGGTGCATCCAGTCCCAGGTAGTTGTTTGCTCGATTGCGAATGTCTGCGTTATTCTGCATATCATCATTGACACGTTTGATGACATGATGACATGCGGAACATAATGTCACCAGATCCTGACCATGTTCCTTCGCATCATTCAAAGCACGAACGGAAGAAAGCTTTGTCGCAATTTCATCTGTACCAAGCGGATATACACCGCCGCAGCACTGCCATTCTTTGATTTCCTCCAGTTCGAAACCAAGTACTTCTGCAGATCTGCGGCCATATGCATCCAGGCTCTTTGCCTTGTTCTTCAAGGTACATCCGGGATAATAACTGTATTTCATAGTGCCTTCCTTTCTGTATTCAGCACGTTACATGCATAAAAAACCAACATAAGAATATCATTTCTTACTTCATCCTACAATCCGCATCCCCCACCCTCGTAAGGAATGCAGAAAGTGCAATTTATAACTGTTCTTCTGAATTATTCTCAGACTGCATAGCATCTTTGCATATAATAGATTCATAAACAGCATCAATGTCTCAATACATGAGGGAAACATATGGAACATCATATTTATCAGAGCTTTGTCGAAATCCTGCAGGAAGAACTTGTTCCTGCCATGGGCTGTACTGAGCCCATTGCCGTTGCCTACGCCTCCGCCCTTGCAAGAAGCACTTTGGGAACTATGCCTGAGCACATCCGTCTGATCGTCAGCGGCAACATCATCAAGAACGTAAAAAGCGTCATTGTTCCGCATACAGGCGGACGCAAAGGTCTGCGTACAGCTGTATGTGCAGGTGTTGTCTGCGGCAGAGAGGACAGAGAACTGGAAGTTCTCGCACAGGTTACACCTGAGGAAATCCTGGCCATGGATGCATACATGAAACAGGTACAGATTGAAATCATTGAGTCAGATGATGAACGTACCTTTGATATCAACATCACTGTCCATGCCGGTAATGATGAAGCATCTGTTCGCATTGTCGATCACCATACCAATGTCGTTTATATTGTTCATAACAATGAAGTCATCCTGCAGAAAGAACTGCAGCCAGCACAGGCAAAGCCGGAAGATCATAAGCGTGATCTGTTAACCGTAGAACGCATTGTGGAATTTGCGGATACCGCTGATCTCAATGATGTACGGGCAGTACTGCAGCGTCAGATCGACTGCAATATGGCAATTGCAGAAAGAGGTCTGCGCGGCGGCTGGGGTGCAAACATCGGCCGTATTCTTCTGCAGTCCTACGGCAGCAGCGTACAGAACCGCGCTAAAGCATGGGCCGCTGCAGGCAGCGATGCCCGCATGAGCGGATGTGAACTGCCTGTTGTCATTAACTCCGGCTCCGGCAATCAGGGTATGACCGCTTCCATTCCTGTCATCATCTATGCCCGTGAATGCAATGTCTCGGAAGATCTGATGATGCGTGCACTATTAGTATCCAACCTTGTGACCATTCACCTTAAATCCGGGATCGGTTCCCTTTCCGCTTATTGCGGTGCAACCAGTGCCGGTGTCGGTGCAGGCGCCGGTATCTGCTATCTCTATGGCGGCAGAACAGATGAAATTGCCCACACCATCGTCAATGCCTTAGCGATTAATTCCGGCATGATCTGCGATGGCGCAAAAGCCAGCTGTGCTGCCAAGATTGCCTCAGCTGTAGAAGCAGGACTTTTAGGATGGCAGATGAATGCGCATGATTCCCAGTTCTTCGGCGGAGACGGCATCATCGTCAAGGGAGTAGAGAATACCATCCGTGCCGTAAGCAGAATCGCCCGCGACGGCATGCGTTCCACCGATACAGAGATCATCCGTCTGATGATCAGTGAAACCGAATAGGCTAATACAAACAGCAATCCCGTGCCTGCATTACAGACACGGGATCTTTTCTGTTATTCAAGAGTTAATGTACATTCCGCATGACCGGCACGAGGACATTCTGCCTTGATGGTGACAGTATCTCCTTCTTTGCCAAGTACAACATAACGCAGGACATGAGAAGAAGGTACACGGTCTACGATCATACCGCCTACAGGTGTATACATCGCCTGAGTGGCACTGAAACCTTCGAGATGTCCGATCTCTTCTTCTGCTTCACCGCTGATCAGCTCAGCACCTGAGAAAGTGACCTTAACAGGACGGACAGTCTCAAACTTCTCTGCTTCCTTGAGTACGGAAGTCGGCAGGAAGCCGGTGTTGACAACCACTGCCTCCACCTTGTATACGCCTTCTGCAGCTTTGGTGACCTTTGTCTTTTCAATCGCAAGCTTCGGCAGAACATTGATGCATCTTAACAGGAAGTTTGTCAGCTTCTCTGTTTCCTGAAGCAGGTAATGATTCGGCGGATTCTGGATCACATGCTTTTCATCAAAGCCGCCGATTTCGACTTCACCTAACTGCGGATGATCAAACTTTGTCCAGTCGCTGAAACCTTCACCGTTATTGTTTTCATCCAGCCACTTCAGTGCATCCACCAGCATCTGCACACGTTTTTCATCGGGGATACGATCCGGACGCGGCCAGCTTTCGGCATGACCGATTCTGGTATTGAAATCCCAGCATTCGCATGTAAAGTCCATGATGCCCATTGCATAAGACGCAAAGGTATCATAGTCACCGGCAATGCCCATGGAACCGGCTGCTTCACCTACATAATCATCCAGCAGATTCAGTACAACATAGCCTGTTTCCTTATTGGCAATCTTACCCAGTGTACGCCAGTTGGCAATATCAGCGGGATGCGCATCGGCAGTATGAATATGTCCGGGCGGGAAGAGAATCTGTCCGCCGGAGGTATGGAAGTTCAGCTGCATGCACAGATTCTTGTGTTCATACAGATAATCAGCCAGAGCCTTTGTTTCCGGATGCTGAAGAGCAAAGTCACCGGCACCGTTCTGAATCTGTTCCGGCTGCCAGTTGATCGGCCAGTTGCGGTTATAGTCATAGCCGTACTTTTCCGGTGCAGGCTGCAGTTCACCACCGTCATTCTTTTCTACATAGCCTTCCTTAAAGACATCATAGAAGACCCCTTCCGTATCACTCGGTCCTCTTCTGACCATGATCCGGGGATCCTTGTCATAGACCTTGAAAGCACCATTCTCATTACGTACACGCATCTGTCGGATGACACCATCGCCATCCATATCCTTAGGCTGTACACCCGGCTGCAGTTCTGTATAGGGATACATGACATTGACAGATCGTACAGAGTTCGGTGTTGTCAGATAGTATTCCGCCCCATCGGGTGTAATGCGGGGAATTGCGTAAACTGTATAATTGCTGAGAATACGGTCAATCTTTTCATCATCTTTATTCGTCAGAAGTGTATCAATGAAATACAAAGTACACATCGTACCTGTCACTTCACCGGCATGGATATTGGCATGAACACCGAAAGCAGGCTTTTCACTGAAGTCACCTGTACTCAGCTTGGTAATGCTTAACAGCCATACATTTCTGCCTTCTCTGGAAGTCGCAATGCTTTCAAGCCGGCAGTATTCAGGATACTTTTCAGCATAGCCCTGAAGCATCGCTGTCACTTCGTCATATGCCGCATAATGATCATATGTATATGTTGTCTTCATGCTTCAGTCCTCCTTCAGCTGTACAGTCACAGTCTTTCTGCCGCTGCGCTGGCTTCCGGCTTCCACTGTCACAGAATCACCCTTCACCAGATAATGCAGTACCTTGCGGGAAGGTTCATGATTGAGTGTTGTACCGCCTGTACCCCAGCCATCAGTACCGGTTAACGCATAGCCATTAAGCTGACCGATGTCTGTACTTTCCTTACCTTCGATCAGTTCACAGCCGGATACCTGAACAGTGATGGGCTGAAGCTGCTTCATGCCTTTGGCAACGTCAGTGACATAGGTAGGCAGGTATGCTGTATTGGAAACAATGACATCCACCTTATAGGCATCCTGCACCTTTGTCTTCTTTACTTCCACTTTTAATCTCGGTAAAAGACGCACCATTCTCAGCATGAAACGTGTATGCTTTTCCACTTCTTCAAGCAGGAACTTCTCCGGTGGATTCTGCATCAGATGCTTGACGTCAAAACCACCGACTTCTACTTCACCAAGTTCGGGATGGTCAATCTTTGTCCAGTCCTTGAAGAGATATTCAATTTCGTTGTCTTTCATCCAGGCAAAACGCTTTTCATAGAAGGCAATCATTTCCTCATCGCTCATAGGTTTGGAAGGAAACTTCGGTTCCCTGCCGCATCTTGCATCGATATCCCAGCATTCGCAGGTAAAGCCTAGGAAGCCAAGAACCTGATGGGCAAAGTCGTCCAGTGATCCGCCTACGGAACGTCCACGCAGGAATTCATCATGCAGGTTGACAAACGGATAGCCTGTTTCTGCTGTGATCAGATTACCGATTTCCTGATAACGTCTGACATCCGCAGAAGGAACTTCATTTCTGCCCTTCATAGCCGGCGGGTAGAGATAAATACCTGCATAGGTATGGAAATTCAGACATGCACAGATATTCTTATGCGCAAACAGGAAATTGGCAAAAGCATAGGTTTCCGGATTGGAGAATGCATAGGCACCACCGCGGCCGCCAATACCCCATCCTGCCGCAAGATTACGATTGAAGTCATTGCCGTACTTATCATCCGCCGGCATATTCTCCTTCATCGGATCATGCTTAACAATGACCCCTTCCCGGAAGACATCATAGAAATCCCCGATGACTTCATCTGCTTCACGCTTGACCATGATGCGGGGATCTTTCTCATAGATCTTGAATACACCATGCGGATTTTTCACACGCATCTGTCGGATGACACCATCTCCGTCAATATCCTGCGGCTGAATCCCTGCCTGCAGTTCATCATACGGATACATACGATCCGCACTTCTTAACATATCCGGTGTTGTCAGATAGTGCTCACTGCCATCCGGAGAAATACGCGGTACACAATAGATGGTATAGTTCTCCAGCATGGTTCTTATTTCCTTCTCTTCCATATTGGAAAAGATCGTATCAAGGAAATACATGCAGGCCATAGAGCCTGTAACTTCACCGGCATGGACGTTGCCATCCAGTACAAATGCCGGCTTTTCTGCAAAATCTCCTGTCGAAAGATCCGTCACTTCAAGAAGCAGAATGCTGCGCTTCTTCGGTGTTTCACCAATCGCGGAAAGACGGCAGTACTGCGGATACTTTTCTGCATATCCTTCCAGAATGGTACGGATTTCGTCATAGAGATAGTAATGATCATATGTATATTCTGTTCTCATAAACGGTAACCTCTCCTGCATAATCATACTCTATTCAATAATGATTGTATGTAACTGCGATACGGATATCCCTGATTCTGCTGTATATGAAATGATTTCCTTCTGACCAGAAAAAACAGACCGCATGGAACTTCACTGCTCCGCAAACGATCTGTCATAAACAGCAGGTGATGATTTCAGTCCCAGTACTTACGTTCCAGTTCTCTGAATGTAATCAGTTCAATCCGATTCTTCTCCACCCATTCTCTGATTTCCTTAGAACACATCGCCTCTGTATCCATGGGACGGCAGATATTGTAGCTGGAAAGACGGAACAGCTTTGCGTCCGCAAAACCGCAGTGACAGATGATATAACCGAAATCACTATTCACATCACAGCACTTGCCGCTGAGAATATGTCCTAACGGATCTTCCTTCAGCTGTGCCTCCGGTCCTCCGCTGACATACCAGCTTTCGCCATACATACTGACACCCATACGGCCGCGGATTGTTCCTACATACGGACGGTCATATTTCTCAGCCAGTTCTCTGCGTACACGTTCGGTTGTAGGTGAACCATAGGCATGACCATGAATGTAATCCGGGAGTCTGCCGAACAATTCAATGTAGCGCTGAATCTGTGCATCAAATTCTGCATAGAGCTGTTCATAGTTCACATGATCGTGATCCGGTGCATCCACATCAGCAGCACGGTTTTCCGATGAGGTCAGAAACATGCCGTTTTCATGACATAATGCAGGCACCTTCTCATAACCTAGCAGAGAAGGACCTGTAGAGGCATTGAGGTCTACACCAAGGGCAATCCGATCCAGATACGGACGGATCATCTCCGCACATTCCTCTGCCCAGGGCATATTGGTAAACATGCCGGTATTTCTGACAATGCCGTGTTCTATTGCATAAATGATTCCTGCGGATACTGCAGGGGTAATTCCATAGTCATCTGACTGTACAAGAAGCTTCATAACTTCCCTCCATTATTATCTTCATGTTAACAGAACAGAACATATTCGTCTTAGTTTCTGCACATAGAAAAAACACTGCACATCATCAGATGCACAGTGCTTATTTATCTGCTTCTCTTTGTTTCAGGAACTTCAAAGATCAGATCGATTTCCTTGATCTTGCCGTAGTCATTCATCTTTGTCGGAATATAGCCGACATAGCGGAAACCCAGCAGAGCATATTCATCGATGACCTGACGATGTTCCAGAGAGCCTGCGCCGAAGAAATTATCGACGCTGATATTTACATATTCGTATTTCATTAAGATCAGTAATTGATACCTCTGGTCAGAGCATTCGCTACATCCAGATGGAACCACTGCAGTTTAGCATGACAGCCAAGAATGGCAACAATCTGCGTTACCATGGCAATCTCTGCATTGGATGCAGTTCCGGCAATCATCTTCAGATTGACTTCCTTGGCAAAGTTGACGATCAGTTCACGATCAAGAGGTTCAATTGTATAGTCCTCTTCATTGCGCAGACGAGTATAGATGGAGTAAGCACCGCCGAAAAACAGCTGTCTGACCTGTAAATACATAAGTTAATACCTCCGTTATCATCATTATACGCTTACACGATTCACTTTTGATGTTTTCTGCAATTCCCTGTTTTCTTTTCTGTATATCGTGCTATACTCTTCTGCGGTAAACCTATTATAAATCTTTTGGTTTACCATTGGGAGAAAAACATGCAGACAAAACGTTTAACAAGAATTGCTCTAATGGCAGCTGTCATCAGTGTATTAGCACCTTTATCCATTCCGCTGGCCGGTGAAGTTCCGATTTCCCTGGCTACATTCGCAGTCATGCTGGCAGGCTGTGCGCTTGGTGCCATTGACGGAGCCATTGCCGCAGGCATCTATCTGATTCTCGGTGCCATCGGTGTACCGGTATTTGCAGGCTATGCATCCGGCTTCGGTATTCTCTTCGGTGTAACCGGCGGTTTCCTGTTCGGCTACATCCCGCTGGCTTTCTGTTCAGGTCTGATCTATCGTAAGCTTGCCATGAATGTCAAAGGCACAATGAAGTTTGTGTGGATGACCATTGCCATGCTTGTTGGCAATGTGATCCTCTATGCATTAGGCATTGTATGGTTCATGACTGTTACAGGCTATCCGATCGCAACTGCTATGGCAGCCTGTGTCATCCCTTTCATTCCCGGTGATCTTCTGAAGATCGTTCTGGTCAATGCAATCATTCCCGGTCTTGTTAAGGTCATCCGTTAATCCTGATAACTCGGAAAAGATTGAAAGCAGAGGCATGCAATATGTCTCTGCTTTTCGTTTACATCATCGACTTAATGATAATCGCTGCCGCATTCTTGCCGGCACGGTTATCGGAAGAAGACTTGGGAATGGTGAAATTGTAGCGGGGTTCATAGTAGACAAGCTTATGATGCTTGCCTTCAGAAGTAATACGGAAACCCAGCTTCTGCAGGCGCTTGAGCTTATCCGGTGTAAGATCCCTGTACCCCAGGAAGATTTCCTTTACTTCCGCATGTCTTTGTTCCAGATCCTTTGTCGGTTCATTGGCATTCAGAAGATCCTGCAGGATATGCTCTCTCCTTGAACCTTCTGTTACACTGGTTTGTGCAAGTATATCCATTAATACATCATGGATTTCACCGGGATACAGATCCTCTTCCTTGCCGGCATACAGCAGAGGTTTACGGTCTCTTCCGGCCAGCTGTGCATTCAATAATGCATTCTGCTTTTCCAGTTCGGCAACACGCTTCTCAAGCCAGGCGATCTGTTCTTCATTAGCTTTGAGATCCTGATCAAAGGAAGAAAGCAGTGACTGGTTTTCCGCAGAGATCTCATCGATTTTCTGATTGATGGCATCGTTGGCACGGCGCAGATCATGGTTATCACCGGAGATCACACGGGCTGCGACAGCATCGAAAGTCGACAGTTCACCATAGTCCTGTGAGCGATGATAGTAGGCAATGGAACGTTCGATTTCCTGCAGTGTCTTACGTTCATCTTCACTGTACTTGAAGATGGATGTACTGATATTCTTACTGCCATAGTAGATTGCAATCGCACCATTATGCGGGATGCTTCCCTGTACACCAGCCGCCTTCAGCTCTTCCGTCACCTTCTCGCCATCCTGCACAAAGACATGCGCAAGACCGGAGTAATGATCCGCTATGTCCTCAACCTTCACCGGATAAAAGCCATAGGAATTCTCTGTGATATAGATGACAGGCAGACGGTATTCCATCTGCTTCTTCATAATAGAAGCCAGTTGTGCGGTTTTGCCGGGTTCCACATAACGCGGTTTATACAGAATCGGCAGAGCCCCATCATTGGCAATGATTCTCAGATCTACCATCTCATCGATGAAGTCGCACTTTTTCATACTGCGAACATAGTGCGGATTGCCGGAAGAATCTATGGAGTTGCTGATACGGAGCGTGATGGTATTGTCATCTTCGCAATATACAATCGACAGCTTCCATGTCACGCCTGTCGCATCCACGCCTGTATGCAGTGCAGCCATGCGGTGATCGGCTGGATCATCGATGATCTGAAGCTGCTTATGATCGTATTGATAGGTGACACTTCCGTTGAAGTCTTCCTCTTTGATCTCCATGAAGTAGCGCAGGTCTTTCGTATTCTCCACCCAGTCCAGCACTGCTTCATAGAATCTCTGTACATTAAAGTCATTGATACATTTGTATTTCAAATTCTGTAAGATCATAATTACCTCCCTCGTATGTCTAATCATACTGACGAAGCATATGCTCATTTTTCCGTAGTTTTTTAATGAAAAAGACTGCTATGCATCTGATGCTATTGTACATAACAGTCTTCTGTTTCATTTATTATTCTTTCTTAACATCCAGTTCAAAGGGAACTGTATATCCCTGCTCTGTTTCTTCAAAGCAGTATACTGCACAATTGCCGATATACTTCGGCCAGTACATGCCCTTTGCCTCAGGACTCAGATATTCCAGAGCACCTTTCATGGAAATGGCATGACAGCTGATCAGTACATTGCCTTTATTCCTTCCCTTGATTTCCTCAAGGAACTCTCCCATACGGCTGACGACAGAAGCTAAGGATTCCATTCCTGCCGGGGCAGGTTCATGGACAAAGTCAGAGAAGAAACGCTTAATCTCTGATGGCGGATTACTTAAATCAAGACCTTCATACGGACCATAGTCCATCTCCAGCAGACGTTCATCCGCAACGATTTCATTTCTGTTCATACAGGCAATCGATGCAGTTTCCACTGTTCTGGATAAGGGACTGCTGTAGACAGTTTCAAAGCGGATGCCTTCCTTTTCGAAGAACATGCTTAATTCTTCTGCCTGCATTCTGCCTGCGTCGTTGAGGGGCAGATCACTTCTGCCCTGCAGAAGCTTCTGTCTGTTCTTTTCAGTCTGACCGTGACGAACAATGTAATACATGCTTACTTATCCAGTACAGCAACCTGAATTGCCTTCACTGCCTCTTCCATCATACATACTTCTTCCGGTGTAAGAACAATATCCACACTCTTGACAGTATCCATGACACTCTGCGGTCTGCGCATGCCTACAAGCAGATTCATACGGTCATACTGTGTCAGTGCCCACGCTTCCACAAGAGCTGCATAGCTGCAGTGATGTGCTTCACACATCGGCTTCCAGATTGCAAATGCCCTGCGCAGACCTTCCTTGTATTCTTCCTGTACCCAGGGGATACGGGAGCGGATATCGGTCTTTGCGAACTTCTTTTCCATGAATTCAGGAGAAGTCAGAAAACCTTCTTCAAGAACGCCATAGGTCTGGAATACTGTATTGTACTTGCGGCAGGTGTCGAAGTAGTCGCGGCCATGGAATGGCGAAAGAATGGAGAAGAATTCCTGTACCAAAGCAACACCCTTAACCATGCTCGGTACATTCATATATTCATCCAGATCCGCAGGCTGGCTGTTGGAAAGACCATAGGTTCTGATCTTACCTTCCTGTACCAGTTCTTCCAGCGCCTGTACTGTTTCTTCTACAGGGAAGCTCTTGCATACATAATGCACAATAACGGAATCCAGATAATCTGTCTTCATACGAAGCAGTGAATCTTCAACATCCTTCTTTACCGCTTTGGCACGGGTATCGTTATTGACGGTATAGCCTTCACGTTCATAGTGGAAGTTGCCGCCTTCATTGCGCCAGTTCAAAGAACACTTGGACTGCAGCACGAACTGATCTCTTCTGCCCTGCAGTGCTTCTCCCAGCAGCTGTTCACTGACACCTGTACCATAGACAGGTGCTGTATCAATATAGTTCACACCTGCATCCAGACAAGCATCGAGCAGAGACTTTGTTTCCTCAACTGTGGAATTATGATCGGTCCAGACACTGCCGCCGCCAAGTCCCCATGCACCAAGGGATACAACAGATACATCAATGTCTGTATTTCCTAACTTCTGATATTTCATGATAAACCTCCGATGATTACTGCAAGTATTCTACCACACAACAATAAAAACACTGTGCTTTCACACAGTGTCACATGCATTGATTCAGATCAGAATATCCGTTCCCAGTCTGAATGACATCAGACCAAAGGGAATCAGGATAATCGAAGCACACAGAACAGTACCTAAAGCATAGAAGAACAATGCCAGAGGCAGACGTACGGCACACCAGAAGACAGCCATCAGGCATGCGCCAAGAACGGACAGCATGGCACCGAACAGTGCAAAGCCGATCTTCAGGACAAAGCCGATCATGAATAATGCAAGAATCATTTCCAGGATCATCATATGTGCACCTCCTTTTACTGATGCTATCTTACCGCAGACTGACTGATGGTCAATAGACTTCAGAAGATCTTAAGAAAAGATCAGTCCCATGACTGCAGACTGATCTCTCTGGAAGTATATGTATGTTCTTTGTGTTCTTCATCAATGATGACAATTCTGCCTTCATCCGTAATGTCCTGTACATAACCCCGTTTTGTTTCACCATGGATATCATAGATAACATGATGATGGAGAATACAGGAACAGGAACGATAGGCATCCATCAGTTCTCTGCTGTTCATTTTCTTCAGCCAATACTGCAGACGATGATAGAGATAGCCTGCCAGCTGGTTGCGGCTGGAGTCAGGATCCTGCAGGGATACAGCCTTGTCCATTAACTCTGCCGGAAATGTAATGGTATGACAGTTGATACCGATACCGATGATAACAGCATCTGTCATCAGTGTTTCTACATCCGAAGTAGCTTCACAGAGAATACCGCCTGCCTTCTGTGTGCCAAGATACAGATCATTGAACCATTTAATCTTCACATCATCCTTTGTACACATACGTACCGCTTCTACCACAGCTACTGCAGCAGCGATGGTCATGCGGTAAAGCCCTGTCATTTCATGTTCATGACGGTCAATGTAGGAGATATATAAACCGGTACTGGAAGGTGAATAGAAAGTATGTCCCTTACGTCCTCTGCCGCTGGTCTGATGATCCGCAATGATATAGGTGCCATCTTTGCAGCCATCGATGATCAGCCTCTTGGCATAGTTGTTTGTGGAATCTACGGTATCAAGAAGATATAAAGGCATCTTCTTTCCTGCACAATTGCATATCACTTCCGCATTCAGCGGTTCGTTCTGTACAGAGAAGCAGTATCCTTTGCCTAAGACAGTATCGATTCTGTAGCCTTCTTCCTTGAGAAGCTTCATTGCTTTCCATACAGCCGCACGGGTAACGTCAAACTCTTCCGCCAGTGCTTCTCCGGAATATACGACACCGGGATTGGCTGTAAAATGCATCAGCAGTTTATCTCTCAGCTTCATCTTCCTCTTCTCCTTTCATCACTATAATTTATAACATATTCAGCTCGTACAGACATGATGAAACAATATCGCCTGTATCGTACGCACGATCGAAAAATACGAGAATTTACGTAAATCCGTTCATTTCATAACACATGAATCTGCTACAATGGACATAACAAAGAAGGAACAATATCATCATGAAAATTACAAGTGTAGAATGCTACTTAGGCAGCTTCATCACCATCAAGGTCAACACAGACGAAGGCATTTCCGGTTTCGGTGAAGCCGGCGTCGCATACGGCAACTGCATCGAAGCAGGTTTCGGTCAGTGTCAGGATTTCGCAAAACTCATTATCGGCATGGATCCGTTTAACACAGAAGCAATATGGGAACACCTCCACAGATGCACATTCTGGGGTATGGGCGGCGGTGCTGTCATCAACTCCGCAATGTCCGCAATTGATATCGCCTGCTGGGATATCAAGGGCAAGAAGCTGGGTGTACCGGTATATCAGCTGTTAGGCGGCAAACAGCGCAGCAAGCTGCGTGCATATGCTTCCCAGCTGCAGTTCGGCTGGAGATCCATCATTGAAAAGGCAGATAATCTGCAGGCTATGTGGACACCGGAAGATTACTACGATGCAACAAAGGATGCAGTCAATGACGGCTTTGATGCCATCAAGGTAGACCCTGTATTCATGCCGCCGGAACCTAAGCCCATCGGTGAAGTCTTCTTTACACATGGTACACATTACTATGGTTCCATGAAGAAGAAGGAACTGGATATGGCTGTTGCACGTATTGCCGCATGCCGTGAAGCAGGCGGTGATGATCTTGATATCATCGTGGAAATCCACTCTCTGCTGGATGCCAATACAGCTGTACAGTTAGGCAAGCTGCTGGAGCCTTACAGAATCATGTACTATGAAGAACCGACAATGCCCCGCAACGTCAAGGACTTCACACATATCAAGAACCACTGCGAAATCCCGCTGGCTACAGGTGAAAGACTGTATACAAGATGGGCATTCCGTCCGTTCCTGGAAGAAAGATGCGTTGATGTCATCCAGCCTGACCTCTGCAATACAGGCGGTATTACAGAAATCAAGAAGATCATCGACATGGCTGATGTCTATGACATCGCTACACAGATTCATGTATGCGGCGGTCCGATCGCTACAGCTGCAGCTCTGCAGGTAGAAGCAGCGATGAACCACTTCCTCATTCATGAAGAACACAATGCAAATATGCAGACAAAGTTCAAGAATGCCGGCAAGTACTACTATGCACCGGTCAATGGATACTACACTGTACCGGATCTGCCCGGTATCGGTCAGGAAATGTCCGAATACGAACTGCAGACTGCAAGAAAAGTAGTCATCGAATAACATGCATGAAGCCCGCTGATGCGGGCTTCTTTTCATATTACGGATGGGTAATGACAGCAATCGTACGTGCCGGAAGAATCAGTTCTTCCCCTTCGATCCAGGCACTGCCTTCATTGGTATTGAGGGCTGCACTGATGTAGTTCCAGCCTTCATTATCAGAGAAATCCACTCTCTTTTCATAAGCACTTGTATTGATGGCAATCAGCACGGTTTCATCATAGCCGTTCTCACGGAAGAACAGACATACATCATGATCTGTCAGTTCTTCAACAATGACGGTATTGCCTCTGGCAATGACAGGATAAGCATTGCGGATCTTCAGTGCCTGAGTAACATAGGACAGAATCGAAGAAGGATCATTGATCTGCTCATCCAGAGCCGGATACTTCATCTCGATATAGTCCATACCTGAAGGTGAAGCACAGTTCTCCGGAATACTGTCTTTACTCCAGTACATCGGACCGCGTTTGTTTTGATCCCTGCCGGATCCGCGCATACCGAGTTCCTCACCATAGTAGAGATAGACATTTCCTCTCATCATCAGATTCAATCCCTGTGCCAGTTTCACCGCTGAACCATCTTCATCCCACTCATAATAAGAAGCAGAGCGGTTTACGTCATGGTTGGTATAGAACGGTGCATTGATATAGTCAGGATTGTTCATCGAACACTTCTGTTCTGCTTCTCTGCATGTATAGATGTAGGTATCTGCACCTGCTTCACCGGTGATCGTGTTGTGAATGACACCGCTGTCAGAAGCGAAGGCAAAGTCAAAGAAGGAATCTATGCCGCTTTGATAATAAGAGGCATAGGTATCCAGCGAAGTCCATGCTTCCGCTACAAAGTAGAGATCATTCTTCATGCTCTTGCCGGTATCGTTCAGCCATCTCATGAATTCAATGTTCTTCTGATCCTCCCCGGTATAGTAGGAAGTCACTGCATCCAGACGGAAGCCATCCGTACCATGATCAATCCAGAACGACATGATATCTCTGATCTCTTCTCTTAACAGTTCACTGTCCAGATTCAGATCCGGCATCGTATAGCTGAAACGTCCTTCGTAGTACCACTCCGTATCCAGCACAGAGCAGTAGCCATCCTCTGCATCACGTGTGAAGTGATAATAATCGACATATCTGCATTCATTCAGATCCGGATCTTCCCCTTTGCCTAAAGAGCGAAGATATTCTGTCGCCTGTCTGAACCATTCATGCTCGGAAGCCGTATGATTCAGTACAGTATCAATGATAGCCTTCATGCCTCTTGCATGACATGCATCCACCAGAGCATCATAGTCTGCCATCGTACCGTATTGAGGATCGATGCTGCAGTAGTCAAGGATATCGTACTTATGATAGCTGGGGGAGGACTGGATCGGCATCAGCCAGATCGCATGGAAACCCATTGCCTGAATATAATCCAGCTTACTGATGACACCCTGCAGATCACCGATACCATCGTTATTGCTGTCACAGAAGGAACCGACAAATACTTCATAGGTACTTGTCATCGTATCTGTTCTTGACTGCAGTGAACTGTTCAGATCATTCATCTGCAGGTGATATGCTTCTTCTGTATTTATCAGCATTGAAAACAATGCCGCAAGCATCAGAAACAGCTTCTTTATCCATTCCAGCATCTTCCTTCCTCCTTCTCTTTTAATATACAAGTCGTATTATACATAGACTGTCAATAAAAGCTGAGAAAATCAGCATGGAGAACATGTTTTCACCGGTAATAATAAAAGTGAACACTGTTTCTATTGTGTTCATTTATTTCAATTAGCAGAGAACGGCTTTGTAAATCCCTCGTAATTGTCCTGTCCCCCATTGGTATGATTCAGAAATTCATCATTTTCAGAATGGATTCTGTATATCGATATATTTCCTTTTTCACCTGGTATATTCCAATGAGCCAATCCTTCAATTGCTTTACAGGGCATGTCTCAGGGTATGTTTATTCGAATAAGGAGGTTTTAAGAATGGCATTACCAATAAACATTGATGACCTCATTCATCAAAGAAAGGTCGAAAGACCACGTATAGAGAGTATCCTGATAAACCTAAGAGCCGAAAACAGAGATTATTTCTTAACAGGTAATGCTTCAAACTAAAAACGTGATATTCCGGGATAACCTTTAAATATCACGCTTATGCATCCATTGATGAAAGATTCAGAATTACCGTATACAAAGTACTGACTGCAGTATATCCGTTCTCATTCTGTACTATTTTCCATCAGTTATTCATCTGGGCTTTTTCGGTGCAGGACGTCTTCCATCTGACGGTTTGCCTTTACCGTAGGAATTACTCTTATGATCGTTTCTTCCCTGTGTCTTCTGATCGGGACGGCCATGACCATTACGATTCTGTGAACCGTTTCTTCTGTCATTGCCATATCCTTTACCATGATCATCCTTGCTGCTCTTCTGCTTCTTGTGGAAGTCAGGATCATAGTGCTTGCCCTGATATCCGCCTGTGTTTTCGGCAGGCTTGCGGGGAGGAATGAGACATTCCTTGCTAAAGCCGATCAGGTCTGTTCTGTTTTCCTTTAACAGTGCTTCCTTGACCAGGTTGTAGTTTTCAGGCTTACGATACTGAATCAATGCTCTCTGCAGAGCCTTCTCATGCGGATCGGAAGTAATGACAACAGGCTTCATGGTTCTAGGATCTACCCCTGTATAGTACATCACTGTAGAGATTGTAGAAGGTGTCGGATAGTAGTCCTGTACCTGTTCGGGCATATAGCCCATGTCACGTACACTTTCCGCTAAAGCAATGGCATCCTTGAGGTCAGAACCGGGATGCGAGGAAATCAGATAAGGTACCAGGTACTGATCCATACCCAGCTCCTTGTTGATCTTCTCGAATCTGCGGCAGAATTCTTCGTAGACTCTTTGTCTCGGCTTGCCCATCAGATCCAGGACATGATCGGTAATATGTTCAGGTGCTACACGCAGCTGACCGCTGACATGATATTTGCTTAATTCACGCAGGAAGTCATCGTTGGAGTCTGCCAGTACATAGTCAAAACGGATACCGGAACGTACGAATACCTTCTTCACACCGGGAATAGCACGCAGTTTGCGCAGCAGCTTGATGTAGTCAGTATGATCGACCTTCATATTCTTGCAGGGTTTAGGATACAGACACTGCTTATGTGTACATGCACCATGGGTCATCTGCTTATCGCAGGCAGGACGTCTGAAGTTGGCAGTCGGACCGCCGACATCATGGATATATCCCTTGAAGTCCTTATCCTTTGTCATTTCCACTGCTTCCTTGATCAGAGATTCATGGCTTCTTACCTGTACAATACGTCCCTGATGGAACGTCAGCGCACAGAAACTGCAGGCACCGAAGCAGCCGCGGTTGCTGGTAAGGGAGAACTTGATTTCCTGAATGGCAGGTACACCGCCCAGCTTCTCATAGGAAGGATGATAGTTGTTCATATAAGGAAGTGCATAAACCGCATCCATCTCTTCCATTGTCAAAGGACGCTGGGGAGGATTCTGTACGACATAGCGGTTTTCACCATACTTCTCGATCAATGTCTTACCGGCGATGAAGTCGCAGTTATGATACTGAATATCAAAGCTGCGGGCATAGTTCAGCTTATCCTTGAGAATGGCATCGTATTCCGGCAGAACAATACCATCATCGATATTGGAGATATCTCTTGTCTTATAGACTGTACCTTTAACATAAGTGATTTCTGATACAGGAATGCCTGCATTCAGAGCATCCGCAATCTCAACAATGGATAATTCACCCATACCATAGCTGATCAGATCCGCACCGGAGTCGAGCAGAATCGAACGCTTCATCTTATCAGACCAGTAGTCATAGTGCGCCAGTCTTCTAAGACTTGCTTCAATACCGCCGATGATAATTGGTGAGTTCTTGAACTTTCTGTTGATCAGATTGCAATAGACAATCGTCGCATAGTTCGGACGCTTGCCGGCAGCACCGCCGGGTGTATAGGCATCCATATGACGCTTCTTCTTGTTTACTGTATAGTGATTGACCATGGAGTCCATATTTCCGGCACTGACCAGGAAACCAAGACGAGGTTCACCGCAGATGGCAATGCTTTCCGGATCATTCCAGTCCGGCTGTGAGATCATCGCAACCTTATAGCCATTAGCTTCCAGCACACGACTGATAATCGCAGGACCAAAGGAAGAATGATCGACATAGGCATCTCCGATGACATAGACAAAGTCTGCCTGTTCCCATCCTCTTTCCTTCATTTCCTTTTTATTAATCGGCAAGAACTGTTTCATATAAGCACTCCATTCTTTCTACAGGTGTATGCTAAACGAAATATCAGTGTTTGTACATAATGAAAAGCAGATGTTGCCACCTGCTTTCATGGAAATCATAAATGTGACAATCTTCTGATCTGATCAAGACCTCTGCGTACAGGTGTATACAGAAGCAGACAGATGAAGAAGTTGCCGAAGCAATGTACCAGATCGTAAGGAATACCGGCTACCCACCATGTAAAGGCCATGGACCAGCCGCCGATCACCAGTGTGACAATTGCACACAAAGCTCCGAACATCAATCCGAAGGCACCGCTGATGCAGGCAAAGAACAAGGCACTCTCTGACTTTTTAAACAGTACAACAAGCAGTACCAGTACATCCCATACATAGAGATATGAGACAGACCATAAGCCAAAGCCGAACAGCATGCATTCTGCAAGGACATAGAGATAGATCGTTGCCAGCGTCTTCCTTACCCCAAAGCACATGGTATAGACAATGATCAGAAACGATACCAGTTCAATATTGGGAAGTGCATCCAGCATATGCTTGGATACTTCCAGTACTGCTGTCATCGCTGCGATCGCTGTCAGTTCATGAACAGTACTCTTAGCTTTCACTTAGTACTTTTCGTATACAAACTTGTATACATCACCATCAGCTACAGGCTGAGAATCAGCACCGTACTGACCATATTCATCGTTGACATAGATTGCCCAGTAAGCGCCATCCTTGTCATAGTCAGCCTTGACGCCATTGATTGTATCAATGAACAGACCATATTCGCTTGTTGCACCTTCATAGCTGAAATCAAACTTTTCTGCCAGTTCATCCATAACTTCAGACAGGTATTCAGCATCTGTCTTTTCAGCGTAGGATGTATCTGCACCGGCATCATCAATGACATGCACTACAACCTGCTTGTAGCCGCCGGCAGCCTTAGGAGCGAATGTTCTCCATACGCCGAACATCGCCAGAGCTGCTACTAACAGACCGACAACAACGGTAATAATCTTTTTGTTCTTCATATTCTATCCTCCTCAAAAAGATGACCATGTATACCTGATCGTCCTTTCGCTAAGAGCATGACAAAAAGCACTCTTATGGATAGAACATGCAACCAGGCACTCGTGGTTAACGCACCATCCGCAGGCAGGTCTCCTGACTTACATATCATCACTTCAGACAGTCTTCTCAGTTTCCCAATGACATCGTTGTCTGAAGCTCCATGAACACAGTGACGAGTTCGTACAGGCTTCACCCCTGTTTCCCTTTTCACATGGACCCGATCGTCCAGCACCTGCAGTGATCCTATGCAATTATCGCACAAACAGACCCATAGAAAAAGAATACAAACAGTATTCATCTCAATCTTTCCATGT
Organism: Bulleidia sp.; assembly: GCA_045641845.1. Classification (GTDB taxonomy): domain Bacteria; phylum Bacillota_I; class Bacilli_A; order Erysipelotrichales; family Erysipelotrichaceae; genus Bulleidia. The sequence goes on from JAZUHS010000171.1 coordinate 19,315, forward strand.
AGAATAAAGGCATGAATACAGAAGAAAAAAGAGATATCTATTCCTATGATCGTGAGATCAGCGAATATACAAATCCGGATATTCCCTACTTTGTCAAACGCATCCGCACGCCCGGACGTACTGCTGGTTCCGCCTTTCACTGGCATCAGGATATTCAGCTGGATCTGGTTTTAAGCGGAGAGATTACCTACCGTATCGGAAGATCGGAATGCACATTGACTGCAGGCAGCGGCATCTTCATCAATGCACATACCATGCATTCATTAAAGGCGGTCAATGCGGACTATATCACTGTACGTTTTCATCCGATGCTTGTATCTGCCAATCCGCATATTGAAAAGACCTATGTTGCTCCGATTGCAGGAAATCCCGATTACCCCTATATCTTTCTGGATCCTGAGCAGAGCTGGAAGAACGATATTCTTGAGTCGATCCGTCAGCTGTATATGTTTACAGCAGGCAAAGCGGAAGATATGCCGTTATTAGCAGAATCTGTCTTCTTTACGATCTGGCATCTGCTCTATGCCAATCTTCCTGCCCAGAGCAGTTCACGTTCAGACCATGCCAAGCTGACAGTCATGAAGCAGATGATCTCCTTTATCCAGAACCACTATCATGAAGATATCCGGCTGGTACAGATTGCCGAAGCAGGTGCGATGTCCGTCAGTGCCTGTTCAGCGCTGTTCCGTGAAATCATCCATGATTCTCCCTATCACTACCTGATGGTCTATCGTACCGTACAGGCACAGAACATGCTGGAAGATACGGATCTTTCCATTACCGAGATCTCCGAACGCTGTGCCTTTCCCGATCCCAGCCACTTCATACGGGCTTTCAGACAGGCTTACGGCATGACACCGCTGCAGTACAGAAAGTCGATCAAAGGGAAATCCAGGCTGTAAAATACGTATAATTTATGCAAGCGATTACAGAAAATGTAATCGCTTTTATGTAAGATATTCATATTTTTATGCAGGATATACATATAAATGCACAGTTCATGAAGATATATTCATATTGCCAAAACACAAAGGCAAAGGAGTACATGAACTATGCTAAGAATTGCAATCAGCTGCGGCGAAGGATTCTCTTCCGGCTTTCTGGCCAGCAGATTGAACCAGCTGCTGAAAACAGAACATCTTGAAGACAGAGCGGAATTCACATTCATTCCCTTCCCTGTTCTTTATCATCGTCAGGATGAAGCTGATATCATCATGATCATGCCGCATATGGAACCGCGTGTAGCTCCATACAAGGATCAGTTCCGTGTACCGATGTATATTATTCCCTATAAGGTGATTACTGCCGTACGTGCCATCGACTTTATCGAAGATGCGGAAGATATTCTGCAGATTGCCAAAGGACGCGGCGGCATCTTCGCTTTTCCCGAAGAACAGAAAACCGTCAATGTCACACGTCTGATGTCTCATCGTGACTGGCAGCAGCGTGCACTGACATGTGATTGATTGTACATAGCCTGCCTGCATAGTAGAATATGCAGGAGTGAGCAATGATCTACATTACCGGCGATACACATGCGGGCAAGGATATGAAGAAACTGGCAGCCCGTACCATCCGCGAAAAACTCACCGCAGACGATACTCTGATCATCTGCGGTGATTTTGGCTTTATCTTTCATCCGGCAAGGGAAACACGGAAGGAACGTTCCTGGCTGAGATGGTTTGCTTCAAAACCATGGACGACTTTGTTTGTGGATGGCAATCATGAATGCTTCCCAAGACTGTATTCCTATCCCGTGCAGGAATATCAGGGCGGCAAGGTACATGTCATCCGTCCTAATGTTATGCATCTGATGAGAGGAAACATGTATACCCTGGAAGGAAAGACATTCTTTGTCATGGGCGGAGCTTCCTCGCATGACCGCGGACCTGCAGTCGGTGATATGAATGCAGATGGCAAAGGATGGTGGAAGGAAGAACTTCCTAATGGCGAAGAATATGCTCTATCAGAGAAGACACTGAACGAACATGCGCGTAAAGCTGATTATATACTGACGCATTGTCTGCCATTGTCTTTGCAGAAGAAGATCAGACCGAACTATCCTGAAGATGCATTAACATCCTATCTCGAACATGTCCTGCATACCGTCAGCTTTACACACTGGTACTGCGGTCATTATCATCATGACATTGATATCGATGATCACGTCACTGTACTCTATCGACGTGTACTCACTGCAGGCAGTACCATCCCCTTCGGTCAGCCCGTCGCTGGGAGTCCGGTATATCTTAGAAATACACACTTATGTTTTGTCTATAAGAATCAGGAATATACAGGCAGGGTGAAGTATATCTATCCCTGGGGAATCTTTCCGCAGAATGAACCTGTCTATGATATTGTCATCGACGGTACTGATCAGCTGGCAAAATCCATCCGGGAATCAAGAATCCTGAATAACATCAGTGAATGACACTGCTTCATGCAGTGTT
>JAZUHS010000172.1:0-18844 GCA_045641845.1 Bulleidia sp.
CTTATGGTTTCACTGGGAATAGAAGCAATGGTTCATCTGCGTGTGAGAGGAAAACGAAAAAAAGCGTAGATTACGCTTAAAAATACATTTCAAGTGATGATGGTTGAGCATATAATGAAATACAGGCGGTACACTACAACATGCACAATCGATCACAGTTTCTCATCTATGATCTTCTGACGCTGGTAAACTCGGCGGCTAAGGAGACCAACGAAATCCTCATTGCCAGAGCTCTTCTGGAAAACAGACATGTCATCCGGACTATTTCCATGGATGACTTATCAAAGAAGTATTATGTGTCTCAGGCAGGCATTACACGCTTCATCAAACGACTGGGCTATCCCGACTTCCGTTCCTTCCGACAGGCGATGGAACTCTCTGATGCTTTCCTAAGCGGACGCTATGCACCGCCGGAAGCGGAATCTGCAGAAGAAGCCATGCATGCAGTTGCGGATGAATTTGCGGATGTGGCAGCCCTGATGCAGGCACAGTCCCCTAAGATGTATGCAAGAATCAACAGTCTGCTGAAGCGGTATGATCATATCTGCTTCATGGGCAGTGATGTGGCTATGTCCATGCTTCGTCTGGTTCAGATGAATCTGATCGCAAAAGGAAAGACCTGCTATGCGGAATACCGTCATGAACTGCAGGCGGAAACGCTGGACAGAGCCGGTGAGAATACACTGGTGATCCCTGTGTCCGTCGGCGGCAGATGGCTGAACTCCATGGATTCACGCGGTTTCAGAAACTGCGATGGCTATACACTGCTTCTGGTTCAGGAAGGGGAAAGCTATCGACGTGAAGACTTTGATGAAGTCATCGTCTATGCACCGCAGCAGCGCAATGACATTGCCTACTACTGTTTCCTTTACTTTGTGCAGACATTGAACAGAATTATCTGAAACAACGGACCGGTAAATGCCGGTCTTTTCATTAATGATGATTTGTTCTATTTCATTTTCCGAATGCGGTGCTTCTTTGCAGTGCATTTGTGATACAATCACGTCTATGCATCAGAAATGATGCTGAAAGGTACATAGCAATGTTAGATTCACGAGTATTCAACTTTTCCGCAGGACCGGGAGTCCTGGCAGAAGAAGTTCTTCTCAAGGCTCAGTATGACATGATGAACTATCAGGGTACAGGCATGTCCGTGATGGAAATGAGTCATCGTTCCAAGGCTTTCCAGAAGATCTTCGAGCATACAAAATCACAGTTCAGAAAGCTGATGCACATTCCGGACAACTATGAGATTCTCTTCCTGCAGGGAGGTGCTTCTTCACAGTTTTCCATGGTACCGCTGAACCTGATGACAAACGGTACGGCAGATTATGCCATTACCGGAAACTTCTCCGGCATTGCCGCAAAGGAAGCGGGAAAATACGGTACAGTCAGCTGTGCATATGATGGAAATAAAGATGGCTTCACGCATATTCCGACACAGAAAGAACTTGTTCTGAATCCTTCCGCATCCTATTTCCACTATTGCGCAAACAATACCATCTACGGTACAGAATGGAACTATATTCCTGAGACAAACGGTGTCCCGATTGTCTGCGATATGTCCAGTGATATCACATCCCGTGCGGTGGATATTTCAAAGTTCGGTGTGATCTATGCCGGTGCGCAGAAGAACATGGCGCCTGCAGGTCTGACAGTTGTGATCATCCGCAAAGATCTTGCCGGTCAGCAGCGCAAGGATACACCGCTGATGTTCAGCTATGACACCATGATTAAAAAGGATTCCATGTACAATACACCGCCCTGCTGGTGCATCTATGTACTTGGGCTGACTCTGGACTGGCTGGAAAGCCAGGGCGGCGTCGAGGCGATGGAAATCAGAAAGCATGCCAAGGCAAAGATGCTCTACAATACGCTGGAAAACACTGCCGTATTCAAGCTTCATGCCGAAAAGGAAGCACGTTCAGATATGAACGTTACTTTCCGTACAGGGGATCCCGATCTGGATGCCCGTTTTGTGGCCATGGCTGCAGAAAAGGGCCTGGTCAATCTGAAGGGTCATCGTCTGACCGGCGGCATGCGTGCTTCCATCTACAACGCGATGCCTGAAGAAGGTGTCGAACGTCTGTGCGATTTCCTGCAGGAATTCGACAGAATGTACAGATAAAAGGAGTTTCATAGGATGTATAAAGTAAAGCTTTTGAATAATATCTCTCCTTCTGCCAAGGAGATTCTCAGAGAACCTGATTATGTCTGCTCAGAGACAGTGGAGAAGCCGGATGCACTGTTTGTACGTGCATCCGATCTTCATGAATATCCCTTCAACGATGAAGTACTCTGCATTGGCAGAGCCGGCATCGGTGTTAATACCATTCCGCTGGATGTCTGCTCAGAAAAGGGCATCATTGTCTTCAATACACCCGGCGGCAATGCCAATGGTGTAAAGGAACTGTTCCTGTTCGGTCTGACGATGGCTTCCCGTGATCTGTTCGGTGCTATGCAGTGGGTTTATGACTATGATGATTCCGAAGGGCCTGTTGAAGTACGCATGGAAAAGATCAAGAAGCAGTTTGCCGGACCTGAATTTGCCGGCAAGACATTAGGTGTCATCGGTACCGGCAATGTCGGTTCCCTGGTAGCTAATGTAGCTCTGGATCTGGGTATGAAGGTATATGCCTATGATCCTTATCTGTCTGTTGATGCAGCGTGGAAGATCTCCCGTCATGTCTTCCGTGTATCTCAGCTTACAGACCTGTTAAAGCACAGTGACTACATCACTCTGCATGTACCGCTCACGGATGAAACCAGAAATCTGATCGATGAAAAGGCGATTGCCATCATGAAGAAGGGTGTTCGCATCATCAACTATGCCCGCGGTGCGGTTGTAAATGAAGATGCCATGATCGCTGCGCTCAACAGCGGCAAGGTCAAGCGTTTCGTTTCCGACTTCCCGACCAGAAAGATGATTGAAGCTCCTAATGCGGTGCTGACACCTCATCTTGGCGGTACTACGATCGAAGCGGAGTCTTCCTGTGCTCGTATGGCAGCGATGGAAGTCGATGAATACCTGCGCAATGGCAATATCAAGAATTCCGTGAACATGCCCAATGTTGTACTGGAACGTTCCGGCGAAGCACGTGTGTGCATTATTCACCGCAATCTGCCCGGTATGCTTACAAGAATCATGCCGATCTTCTCTGAAGAATCTATCAATATTGAAAACATGACAAACAAGTCACGCGGAGATTATGCGTACTCCATGTTTGATGTCAACAGCAAGGTGGATGATCGTCTGATTCAGGATCTGCAGGCGCTGGATGGTGTCATCCGCGTACGTGTTCTGCATTAATCATCATCAGGAACATCTTTGCGGGTGTTCCTTTTCACTAAAGAGGTAACAGCTTATGGAACTTACATTTGCAATGGGGCATCAGCAGTACTCTGTTGAAATCAAAGATGAACAGGTACTGAATATTCTGATGCCGCAGAATGCACCGGAGAATCCTGATGAGCAGGCATTGGTCAAAGAAGCTCTGCATCATCCGATCGGTACAGAACGACTCAGAGATATCGTGCATCCTGGCGAATCAATTGTGCTCGTCACCAGCGATCTGACCCGTCCGATGCCGACATGGAAGGTGATGGATGCACTGCTGGATGAACTGTATGAAGCGGGATGTGATCGAAAGGATATTACACTGCTGTTTGCCCGCGGTTCCCACCGTGCGCAGACGGAAGAGGAAATGAAGCATCTGGCCGGGGAAAGAGCATGGAATGAAATCACCTGTGCAGATTCCGATATGGAAGATACTGTCAATCTTGGCACAACAAAGTCAGGTACACCGGTACAGATTGACCGCCGTGTTGCGGAAGCAGACCGTATCATCTGTCTTGGCAATGTGGAATTCCATTACTTTGCCGGTTATTCCGGCGGGGCCAAGGCGATTATGCCGGGAATGTCCACACCGGCTGCGATCCGTGAGAATCATCGTCTGATGGTCAGTGCCGATGCACATGCAGGCAAGCTGGAAGGCAATCCTGTACGTATGGATCTTGAAGAAGCTTGTGCGATGGTAGGTGTGAATTTCATCCTGAATGTTGTTCTGAATCCTCATAAGGAAATCATCTATGCAGCTGCAGGAGATGTAACAAAGGCTCATCGTGATGCCTGTGCATATCTGGATACACTGTATCGCTGTCCGATTGCGCAGCCGGCGGATATTGTCATTGTTTCCCAGGGCGGGGCACCGAAGGATCTGAATCTCTATCAGACCCAGAAGGCTCTCGATATGGCCAGGCATGCAGTACGGCAGAACGGTGTGATCATTCTCATCGGTTCCTGCAGGGAAGGCTATGGCAATGCGGTATTTGAGAAATGGATGACTTCCTATGCAGCACCGCAGGCATGTATTGATGCCCTGCATGAAAACTTCGTACTGGGCGGACACAAGGCTGCGGCAGTTGCCATGACAGCACAGAAAGCAGATATTTATCTTGTCAGTGAGATGGATCCTGCATTATTGAAAGGAACCTTCCTGAAGCCTTATGACAGTCTGAAGCCGGCACTGAAAGACGCCTTTGCCGTCTGCGGTAAAGATGCAAAGATCATTGCCATGCCTTATGGCGGCAGTACACTTCCTCAGCAGACAGAGAAATAATGTATGTATGACAGAGTTCGAATAAGAATTCTGTCTTTTTTTCATCTATGTGCGGGGAGATTCCTGCATGGCTGCGTATATGAAAAGCAGAAGGCAGAAAAGCCATGGAGGAAAATGATTATGTTTGACAAGAACACAGTTGAAATCACAGGAACGATTACACATGAACCGGTACACGCAACAACGGAAAACAGACATACCTGGTCGAAATTCAATGTCTGCGTGAGAAGACCGAAGCCCTCAAAGGCAGTCGACTATGTCGATATCACAGCCTGGAATGAGAATGCCATGCAGGTATGCGAGGAATTCCATGCCGGTGATCGTGTCAGTGTACGCGGTCGTGTGCAGAAGCAGAGCTATGTAGGCAATGATGGTCAGAAGCATTTCATGACCCGTATCATCGCTGATGAGATTGCAAGACCCATTCCGGATGAAGATGACGGACCGGACTTCGATGAGAGTGAGACTGTAGGATGAAGCAGTGGCGGCAGATGATCACAGCAGTGGCTCTGCTGTCACCGATGCGGATGTTTTTTCCTGTACAGGCAGAGGCATCCGCCTTTGTTCTTCATACCGTGGATGAAGCAGGTAAACCTTTAGCGGGTATGGTTTATGCCCTGTATGAAGATGAAGACCTGCAGTTTCCTGTGATGCAGAATGAACAGGCGGTAGAACTTGCCAGCAGTCAGCGCGGCAGGATCCGCATTCGTCTGAAACAGGACAGGGTATATGCAAAGGTGATTGATGCACCGGCAGGCTACTACGAAAAAGAAGAGGCAATCGAACTGCATGCGGATGAAGCTGTGCGTATGCAGGCAATACAGATTGCTGTAGAAACAAAACTGAAGGAAGACGTACAGGCAGAACTGTACAAAGAGGAAGAATGCATTGCGGTATATCAGGATGAAGTCTGGAAAGCAGATGATGAAGTTTTCCGTTTTGAAGCAGGAGAAACCTATTTTCTGCATTGTCAGGATGAAGCCTGGCTGCATTATGAAGACAGGCAGATACAGATACCAAGATATCCGCCAGCCGATGGACAGCCGATCCTGATTCAGGCAGAAGGAATTCCTTTTGGCAGAGTGAATATTCAAAGCAGTGATGAAAACAGTGAAGTATGCATCTTCAGGGATCAGGAAGGAAATGAAGCTTTCGATATCTATGGTCAGAAAGCGGAAAAGAAGAACAGCTATGATCTTGCACCGGGTATCTATTACCTGCAGGTAACTGAGGCAGGAGAGGAGTACTGGCCGAATGATGCTCTTCATGAATTTGCTGTTGAAGCAGAAAAGGAAACGGAATGCTGCATATCTTTACAGCAGCCGAAGCTTTCATTATCTGCGGCTGATTGTGATCATCCGGATGTTTCAGTCAATGGAACATGGCGGATCAGGGACAATGCGACGGATGAGGAAATACCGGTAAAGCAGAACTCGGCAATGGTGTTAAGGAATCATTCTTATACAGCTTCCTTCAGACCGGAGTGCGGGTATTATGTGCCGCAGGAAACAGTGATTCATATTCCTGATCAGAAGACAGAGCTGAACTGCTCTGTAAAGGTATCACCGATCCTGATTCAGACTGAGCTTTACGACAGTATCAGTCAGGAAGCAGTCACGGAAGCTTTGATGATACTGGAAACTTCGGAAGGAAGTGATGAAGTGCCGGCCTTCGCTGTCTTTCATGCCCGCAGTATCAAGGAAGGGGAAACTTTCCGCTTATCCGCAAAGAAGCTGCCTTCCGGTTATCTTTCTTCACCAGCCGCATCGTTTACGGTATCGTCAAATGACGGAGTAATGCATGCTGCACTGCAGGCAGTGCCATATGGAACAGTAAAAACAGATGAAAAGAATGTGCTGCTGTCTTTGTATGAAGATGAAGCATGCACAAAACCCGTGAAGGATATTTACGGCAATGCGGCATTGAACGTAACAGAAGCAGACCTTTTCTATCAGACCTGCTATGTCAGGGAGAGTACAGATGAAAAAGAATACTATCCGCAGGAACAGGCGGTGAAAACAGTGATTGATCATCGCGGGATGCATATATACAGAAGTACTCTGCAGAAACCGAAGATCATTGTCAGAACCATTTCACAGGATCAGCTGCTGAGCGGTGTCAGCTGTACGCTGAAAGACAGTCATGGAAAAAAGGTAAGGCAGTGGCTGTCACAGGGAGAAGAAACAATTACGGATGGTCTGATGCCGGGCAGTACTTATGAACTGCTGGTACAGGAAGCACCGGGACTCTATACCTATGATCATAAAGCTGTGAAGATCACAATTCCTGAGGTAAAGCCGAAAGAAGAAAGGGAATATACACTTTCTTTTGAACCTTATGTCAGTCTTAGACTGCGAGCAGATCAGACGGTTTTCTGCCAGCTGTATGAAGATGAAGCATGTGTCAGACCTGCAGTGGATATCCATGACAGAAAAGCTGAGGATGAAACAGAACAGGACGGTCTTTGTTTCATGATGAGACCGGGGATGTACTGGCTGAAGGCAAAGAGCAGAGATGGGCATCTGCTTGTATCTGAAGAAGTGCAGAAGCTGGACCTGATGAACTGTTCCTGGAGCAGTGAATATGAGATTCAGACAGAACAATGCCGCTTTATATTTCTGCTGGAAGATGAATACGGACAGGCCATCGAAGGGGCAGAGATGTGTCTTCTGGATGAGACGGGTAAGGAAGTTTACAGATGGAAAACGGAAAAGAAGGAACAGATCATTGCCGATCCTGTACTGCAGAAGGGAAGGACCTATACGATCAAGGCGGATGCGATACCGGAGAATCTGATGGCACCGATGACGGAAACATCTGTTAACATGCCTGCGGCATATGGAGAAGATGTGCCGAAGGTGACGGTGACATTGCGATGCATACGGAAGCTGCAGATATCTTCCCATACGCTTCCTTCCATGTCACAGAAAGAGCAGAAAGAATCTTCTTCTCTATGGAAATATCTGATGCCCGTATCTGTCGCAGTACTGCTGTGCATTTTAATCCCTGTTTTCATAAAACGCAGAAAGCAGTGAATCTTTTGTGCATAAATGCACGCACATAAATTGACAGAGGGCTTCAACGTGACTATGATTATGTCAATCCGAAAAAGGCGTCGAAGGGAAAAAGTACGCAGATCCGACTCTTAGAGAGCTTCCGGCTGGTGAAAAGGAAGTGATGAAGTACTGCTGAAAACACATCCCGGAGCAGTTCATTCGAAACAGCAGTAGAGTGAAACGGGAGTGCCCGTTACAGCACAGGAGTATGTTAGTACTTCATGAGGCTGCTTGCCGTGAGGCGGCAGTGAAATCAGGTGGAACCACGTTTATTCAGGACGTCCCGATACACAGGGACGTCTTTTTTGTTTAAGGAGGCAGTTATGTCAGAAGAAATCAGAATACCTATGGGTATGCGCGATCTGATCCGTGATGAAGTAGTCAGAAAACAGCAGCTGAAGCAGCGTATTGAGAGTGTTTTCGACAGCTATGGCTATCGCGAAATTATTACCCCTACAGTTGAGTACTACGATACATATGCGAATGTATTCAATCATATGCAGGATGAAGAAATGTATAAGTTCTTCGATGGTGACGGCAGAATCCTGACGCTGCGTGTCGATATGACCGTGCCGATTGCACGTGTATGCGCATCCAAGTTCGCCAAGGCGCAGCCGCCGTTCCGTTTCCGTTACTGTTCGGAAGTGTTCAAGGTTCGTCATATGTTCGGCGGCAAGCGTTCGGAAGTAACCGACTGCGGCATCGAACTGATCGGTGCAGATGAAAGCAGTGATCTGGAGATTCTGGTAACTGCATTGGATGTCATGGCATCGTTTGGACTGCAGGACTATCAGCTGGAAATCGGCAATGCTCTCTTCCTGCGCAGAGCCTGTGACGCTGCCGGTCTGGATCGTGACAGAAGACGTCACATCGCTGATCTGATTGACCGCAAGAGCTTGGTGGAACTGAGTGAGTATCTGGAAGAACTTGCTTTAGAGGAAAATGTCCGTTCCTTCTTTGAACAGCTGCCGCTGCTTGGCGGCAAGGCTGCGATTCTGGATGAAGCGGAAAAGCTGAGCTTCAATGAGGAACTGCGTGCGGAAGTACAGAAGCTGAGAACTCTGGCTCAGCAGCTGAGTGAGCTGGGCTATGGTGATCGTATTACCTTCGACTTCGGCAAGGCGCCTCATCAGGACTACTATACAGGTATTATCTTTGAAGGCTATGTCAGCGGTTCCGGTTTCTCCGTTCTTTCCGGCGGACGCTACGATACATTGCTGGCGAAGTTTGGAAGAGATCTGCCGGCATGCGGATTCTCTGTAAAGCTGGATAATCTTGTGGAACTGGTAGATATGCAAGAAAGAAAGTGCGTGCTGCTGTGCTATCCCAAGGGGATGGAAACAGCTGCGATCCGCAAGGCAAAAGAACTGCAGAAGACATGCGATGTCCGCATGCAGGTCTGGGATCGTGACACCATGGAGGTGATCTTATGAGTCTGTCAATCGCTCTTACAAAAGGACGTCTGGAAAAGAAGACAATCGAAATGCTGGATCAGTGCGGATACGGTACGGAAAAGCTGAAGGACAAGGGCAGAGCTCTGGTCTTCAATGATACAAAGAAGGATGTCAGATATTTCCTATCCAAGCCTAATGATGTCATCACATATGTGGAACATGGTGTGGCAGATATCGGTGTTGTCGGCAAGGATACATTGATGGAAGGTACAAATGACTACTACGAAATGCTGGATCTGAATACAGGTATCTGCCGTTTCATTCTGGCTGGTCTTCCTTCCTGCAATCCGCTGGAAAAGGTCGGTCATATCAAGATCGGCACCAAGTATCCCAATGTTGCGGCACAGTATTTCCACAGCAAGGGCATGGAAGTGGAAATCATCAAGATTGACGGTTCCGTGGAACTAGGACCTGTGCTTGGTCTTTGCGATGGTATCGTCGATATCATGGAAACCGGTACAACCCTCAAGGAAAACGGTCTGGTTGTATTTGATACGGTCTGTCGGATCAGTGCCCGTGTCATCGTCAACAAGGCAGCATTTAAAATGAAGAGAGAAGAAGTTATGGCATTTATCAATGACCTGAAAGGAGTTCTGTAATTATGTTAAATGAAATCAGAAAGGAAGATCGTGAGGATCTTCGTCTTTACCTCGACAGCCGTACACAGGAAATCAGCAGTGATATTCTGGTGACTGTTTCCAACATCCTCAATGATGTACGCAAGAACAAGGATGAAGCGTGTTTCCGTTATACAGAGAAGTTCGATGGCGTAAAGCTGGAAGCCTTCCGTGTTTCCGAAGAGGAAATCAATGAAGCGGAAAAGCTGGTTGATGAAGATTTCAAGATCGCCATGCAGAAAGCAAGCGATAATATCACATACTTCCATCAGGCACAAGTACAGCAGTCCTACATCCAGCACAAGGAAATGGGCATTTATCTGGGTGAAAGAGTGCTGCCTCTGGAAGCAGTCGGCATTTATGTACCCGGCGGCAGAGCTCAGTATCCTTCCAGTGTTCTGATGAATGCAATTCCTGCCAAGGTTGCCGGTGTCAAGCGCATCGTCATGGTTACTCCTCCTAATAAGGAAGGTACCATCAATCCCAACATCGCCTACGCAGCCCGTCTTGCCGGTGTGACTGAAATCTACAAGATCGGCGGAGCCCAGGCAGTTGCGGCTTTGGCTTACGGTACAGAATCCATTCCTTCCGTGGATAAGATCACAGGTCCCGGCAACATCTTCGTTGCGGCTGCCAAGAAGCTTGTCTATGGCAAGGTTGATATTGATATGATCGCCGGTCCTTCCGAAATCCTCGTTGTTGCGGATGAAGGCGCAGATCCTTCCTTTGTCGCAGCCGATCTGATTTCTCAGGCTGAACATGATCCCATGGCTTCCTCCATTCTGCTTACAACAGACAGAAAGCTGCTGGAAGCAGTGAATAAGGAACTGCGTGTACAGACAGATGCCCTGCCCAAGAAGGAAATTATTGAAAAGAGTCTGGCTGACTATGGCAAGGCGATTGTCTGCGATACGATCGATGAATGCATTGCCTTCGCCAATGCCATTGCTCCGGAACATCTGGAATTATGCATTGCGGATCCGATGGCTTATCTCAACCAGGTCATCAATGCTGGTTCCGTCTTCCTTGGCTACTACACATGCGAATCCATCGGTGACTACTTCGGCGGTACCAACCATGTCCTGCCGACATCCGGTACAGCCCGCTTCTCCAGTGCCCTGGGTGTAGATGCCTTCGTCAAGAAGTCCTGCTTCCTGCACTATACAAAGGAAGCTCTTCAAGCTTACGGAAACTATGTCATTGATATGGCAGAAGAGGAAGAACTGAGCGGTCATGCCAATGCCGCCAGAGTGAGGATGCCCAGATGAGCAAGCAGATTCAGACATATGAAACACATGTACAGTCCGGTATTCTGCTCAATGCCAACGAAAGCTCTCTGAATCTTTCCGAAGAGCTGATGCAGGAAGTGATCGCGGCAGTACCTTCAGTTGCTTTCAACCGCTATCCCGATAATGATGAGACTGAACTGCTGGAAGCTTACGCAAAGGCATTTCAGCTGAAGCCTTCACAGCTGCTGGCCGGCAATGGCTCCGATCAGATGCTCGGTTATATGATCGGTACATACCTTGGCAGCGGAAAGACACTGTATACCTATAATCCCGACTTCTCCATGTATGACTACTACGCAAGCTCCTATGAAGCAAAGGTAGAGAAGTATGCACTGAATGAAGACGGTTCCCTGAACATCGATGACTTCATCGCTGAAGGCAAGAAGCGCGGTGCAGACCTGATCATGTTCTCCAATCCCAACAATCCCTCCGGTCATTGCCTGTCTCTTGCGGAAGTTGTCCGCATTGTTGAAGGCTTTGCTCCGCTGCCGGTGCTGGTTGATGAAGCCTATATTGAATTTGCATCAGAAGAAAGTGCTGCGACTCTGGTTGAACAGTACAGCAATCTGTTTGTTACACGTACACTGTCCAAGGCCTTTGGTCTTGCCGGTCTGCGTCTTGGCTTCCTGATTTCCTCAGAAGCCAATATGAAGAAGCTGAAGCCTGCGGCAGTTCCGTATGCCCTCAACAGTCTGTCCATGAAGGTCGGTGCGATTGTACTTGGCCACAGTGAAGAGATTCTTGCCCGTGCCGCAAAGATCGCTGAGGCAAGAGAAGCAATGTATGCGGAAATGGCACAGATGAAGAAGATGAAGTTCAATCGTTCTTCTGCTAACTTCATCTACGGCAAGTGTGCCAATAAGGAAGCACTGCTGGCTTTGTTCAATGAAGCAGGTATTGTCATCCGCAATTACAGCGGTTCCGATGCCTTCCGTATTACGGTCGGAACGGAAGAGGAAAATGCTTCTGTGATGGCTGTTCTGAAGAAGTTTGAAGAGGCAGATGTATGAGAACAGCGAGAGTAGAACGCAACACCAATGAGACAAAGATCCTGGTTGAGCTGAATCTGGATGGTACAGGCAAGGGTGTGATTGATACCGGTATCGGTTTCTTCAATCACATGCTGGATCTCTTTGCCTTTCACAGCCGCATGGATCTGACTGTCAAGGCCGATGGCGATATTGATGTCGATGATCATCACACCATCGAAGATGTCGGCATTGCCATGGGTACAGCTTTCCGTCAGGCGCTGGGTGACCGCAAGGGCATCGAACGCTACGGCAGCTTTATCCTGCCGATGGATGAATCCCTGGCTACGGTTGCGATCGATATCAGCGGCCGTCCCTATCTTGTATACAATTGCGAACTGAAGCGTGAAATGATCGGTGCCATGGCAACGGAAATGGTAGAGGAATACCTGCGTGCCTTTGCGGTTGCGGCCGGTATCGCCCTGCATGTCAATGTTCACTACGGCAATAACGATCATCATAAAGTTGAAGCGATCTTCAAGGCTTTCGGACACGCTGCCAAGGAAGCTGTGCGCATCAGCGGTGATGCTGTTCCCAGCACGAAAGGAATGCTCGAATGATCGGTATTATTGACTACGGTATGGGCAATCTGCGCAGTGTGGAAAATGCGCTGGCAAAGATCGGACAGGAATGCATCATCAGCGGCGATCCTGCTGTTCTGGGCGGCTGCGACAATCTGATTCTGCCCGGTGTCGGAGCCTTTGGCGACTGCATGGCAAATATCCGTGAAAGAGGTCTGGAAGCTCCGGTCTGTGAAATGGTAAAGGCCGGAAAGCCCATGCTTGGCATTTGCCTTGGCATGCAGATGCTGTTTGAAGAAAGCGAAGAGAAGGGACTGACAAAAGGTCTTGGTCTTTTGAAGGGCAGAGTCATCCACATGGATACTGACCTGCCGGTGCCGCAGATCGGCTGGAATGAGCTGGAATTCAACCAGCCTGCGGATCTGCAGGAACGTCTTTCCGACTCTCCCTATGTTTACTATGTTCATTCCTATTGCGCTGACAGCTATATGAATGAAGACCTGATTGCCTACTCCATGTACGGCGATATCAAAGTTCCCGGAATTGTCGGCCATGGCCATGCCGTCGGCTGTCAGTTCCATCCCGAAAAAAGCGGTGAAGACGGACTGGCGATTCTGCGCTGGTTCGCGGAGGTGTTTGCATGATTATTCTGCCTGCAATTGATATGATTTCCGGCCGTCCTGTACGTCTGTATCAGGGCGACTACAGCAAAAGCGAAATCGTTGCGGAATCTGTACTGGATACAGCCCGCAGGTTTGAAGAAAGCGGTGCCGAATGGATTCATATGGTGGATCTCGATGGTGCCAAGACAGGACGTAAGGAAAATGCGGAACTGATCGTGAAGACAGCACAGTCCGTTTCCATTCCCGTGGAAGTAGGCGGCGGTATCCGCACAATGGAGGATATTTCCTTTTATCTGGAAAATGGTGTCAGCCGTGTAATTCTCGGTACTGCTGCGATCCGCGATGAAGAACTGCTGAAGAAGGCAGTCGCAAAGTATGGTGAAAAGATTGCCGTCGGCATGGACTGCAAGGATGGTTATGCCTGCGCATCCGGCTGGCTGGAGACGAGTGCTCTGTACTATACGGATTTTGCCAAGCATCTGGAAGAACTGGGTGTCAGCACAGTCATCTTCACGGATATTTCCAAAGACGGTACACTGGCAGGTCCAAATCTTGCTATGTTAAAGGAACTCTCTGCGGCTACAAAGATGCAGATTGTAGCGTCCGGCGGCATCAGAGATCTTGGCAATATTCAGGATCTGGCAGATATGAATCTGTATGGTGCCATTACCGGCAAGGCAATCTATGCCGGCACGATGGATCTTGGTGAAGCCATCCGTATCGGCAAAGGAGAATAAGCATGCTGGCAAAGAGAATTATTCCCTGTCTGGATGTCAAGGATGGAAAGGTTGTCAAGGGCATCAACTTCGTCGGTCTGCGTGAGGTGGGCCGTCCGGTCGATCTTGCGGCAGAGTACTACCGTCAGGGTGCTGATGAACTTGTGTTCCTCGATATCACTGCAACCAGTGATGGCAGAGATACCATGGTCAAGGTTGTAGAAGATGTTGCCAAGGAAATCTTTATTCCCTTTACTGTCGGCGGCGGAATCCGCACGACAGAAGATATCCGCCGAATGCTCAGAGCAGGCGCAGATAAATGCTCTCTGAATTCGGCTGCAGTACGCAATCCCGATCTGCTTTCCGAAGGTGCGCGCATGTTCGGTGATCAGTGCATTGTTCTGGCTGTAGATGGCCGTATGAGAGCTGATCAGTCCGGCTGGAATGTCGTCATTGCCGGCGGCCGTATCGATACCGGCATTGATGCTCTGGAATGGATCAAGGATGGCGTCAAGCGCGGTGCCGGTGAGATTCTGCTTACTTCCATGGATGCAGATGGTACCAAGCAGGGCTTTGACCTGCCGTTCCTTAAAGCCGTTCGTCAGGCTGTCAATGTGCCGGTCATTGCCTCCGGCGGCTGCGGCAGTCTTGAACACTTCCATGAAGTCTTCCGCGAAGATGCGGCGGATGCAGCTCTGGCTGCGAGTCTGTTCCACTATGGTGAACTGACAGTCGGGCAGGTGAAGGAATATCTGAAGGAGAGAGGAGTACCTGTACGTTTATGATCAGACCTGATTTTGAAAAGGGCAACGGTCTTGTTCCCTGCATCGTTCAGGATGCAGCGACAGGCCAGGTGCTGATGCTGGCTTACATGAATGAAGAAAGCCTGCAGAAGACATATGAAACAAAGCTTGCGACATACTGGTCACGCAGCCGTCAGGAACTGTGGCTGAAGGGCGCAACCAGCGGTCACTACCAGCATGTAAAGGAAATCCTCATCGATTGTGATGAAGATACTGTGCTGATCAAGGTAGAGCAGGATGGTGCGGCATGCCACACCGGCAAATACAGCTGTTTTTACAGAAATCTGGATGGAGAGGAAATCTTATGAGTGAAATCAAGGCGCAGTATGAAACTGCATTAGACAGAAAGAACAATCCTGAAGAAGGAAGCTATACAACATATCTGTTCAACAAGGGTCTGGAAAAGATTCTGAAGAAGGTCGGCGAAGAGTGCACGGAAGTCGTGATTGCATCTCTCAACGGCTCCAAGGAAGAACTGGTAGGCGAGATCAATGATCTGCTCTACCATGTCATCGTACTGATGGTGGAAAAGGGCATTACACCGGAAGATATCGAAGAGGAAATGATCCGCCGTTCTCAGAAGACACACAACCTCAAGGCCGAAAGAAAACCCATTACAAATCTGTAAGAAAAAAGCCTGCCTGTACAGAAAAATACTCATGAAATGACAGCGATGAATTACGTATAATGGTTACTGCGAGGTAATCATGAATTCATTCGTTGTCATTTTTGAAATGATCGGAACCGTTGCTTTCGCCTTATCCGGCGCTTTGAAGGCATCACAGTTTGATCTTGATCTTTTCGGCATCATCATTATGGGTGTTACAACCGCAACCGGCGGCGGTATCTTCCGTGACATGATTCTTGGCAAACTGCCTCCGTCTGCTTTTGTCGATCCTGTCTATGTCGCAACTGCGGCCGGTACATCCATTGCCGTCTTTCTCTTCCTGTGCATCATTCAGGGTACAAGCATCGGGGAGAAGCAGAAGCATCTGTTTGATCAGACGCTTTTGGTCGCTGATTCTCTTGGCCTTGGCATCTTTACCGTTATGGGCACCATGAGTGCATATCAGATGTATCCGGAAGCTAACAGCTTCCTGTACATTTTCTCGGGTGTTGTGACGGGTGTCGGCGGCGGTATGTTAAGAGATGTCATTCTGCGCTGTCTGCCGGATATCTTCACCAAGTACATCTATGCTTCTGCATGTATTGTCGGTGCCATTGTGGAAATCATCCTGATGGATGGCGGTAACCTGAATGCAGGTCTTTGGATCGGTGCAGCTCTGGTATTTATGATCCGCATGTATGCCGCAATTTACCGCTGGTCATTGCCGAAAGTACCGAAAATCAGGTGAGGCAGGTTCAGATTTAGCTATTTGCAAGAGAAAACAATAAATGTTTTCTCTTTTTTGGTATAGAATTATAGTACTAGCTGATTTTTTATAGTTTCAGGAGGACCAGTTTTATGAAAAATACCGATTATGCTTCCCGCGTTTGTAAATGGGATGTATTTGAAGTTGAAATTGAAGGACCGATGGATGGCAATCCATTTACAGAACAGAAAGTAAGCGCCGTCTTCTCCAACCGCAATGGCAGTATGGTAGTTGAAGGCTTCTATGACGGTGAAGGTATTTACAAGGTACGCTTCATGCCTTCCTTCGAAGGCAAGCATACATTTGTAATTCGTTCTTCCTTCATGAGTGGAAGCGTGTCGGGTGCATTCTATGTTGATCCTGCAAAGGAAAACAACTTTGGTCCGGTACGTACAAGTGCCACTTACCATTTTGCCTATGAAAACGGTGAACCCTATCGCAGCGTCGGTACAACTGCTTATGTATGGGCTCTGCAGGATGATGCAACGGTTCAGGCTACGCTGAAGAGTCTGAAGGAAGCTGATTTCAATAAGGTTCGCTTTTGTGTCTTCCCGAAGCATTATGAATATAACTTCAAGGATCCTGCTGAATTCCCTTATGAAGGAACTGCAATGGATGCTTCTGTTCTGAATCAGGACAATTTCATGAATTACCTGGGCAAGGATAATGGCAGCACATTTGATCATGAACGTTTCAATCCTTCCTACTTTGAAAGAATTGAACGCTGCATCGCTGCTCTTGCCGAAATGAATATCGAAGCAGATCTGATTCTCTTCCACCCGTATGACAGATGGGGCTTCTCCTGCATGAGCCGCAGTGAGAATGAACTGTATCTGCGCTATGTCATCAACCGTTTCAGTGCTTACCACAATGTTTGGTGGGCTCTGGCCAATGAATGGGATCTGATTCCTTCCAAGTCTTTAAGTGACTGGAACTATTACGGCAATCTGGTCGCAAGACTCGATCCGTACCAGCATCTGCGTTCCATTCATAACTGCCGTCAGATGTTTGATCACAGCCGTCCCTGGATCACACATGCATCCGTACAGAGAGTTGATCTCTACAAGGGTGCGGAACTGACAGATGAAATCCGTACAAGATACAACAAGCCTGTAGTGATGGATGAAATTGCCTATGAAGGCAACCTGCCGCTGGGCTGGGGCAACATCACTGCTGAGGAAATGGTCAGAAGATTCTGGGAAACAGCAGTACGCGGCGGTTATCCCGGGCATGGTGAAACATATCTGAGTGATGATGGTGTGATCTGGTGGTCACATGGCGGTACACTCAAGGGTGAAAGCTATAAGCGTGTCGGTTTCCTGCATAAGATCATGAGTGAAATTCCCGGCAGCGGTATCGCCTTTGATCCGATGCACTGGGATTGTGTAACAGGTGTTCCTGAAGATGAATGGATGACAGCGGAAAAGTCACAGTACATTTTCTACTACAGCTTCATGCGTCCTTCTTCCCGTACATTCATGATCAGTGATACAGTCTGCTATAAGGCTGAAATCATTGATACATGGGATATGACAATCACAGATGCAGGCTGTCATAAGGGTAAGTTCACAATCGAGCTGCCGCAGAAGCAGTACATGGCCATCCGTCTGACAAAGATGGAAACATGCCCGGTGAAGGATGCGGAAGAAACTGAAACAGCTGTTGCTGAAGAAGTCGCTGCAGAAGAACCTGTAACTCTGGAAGCACCTGCTGTGATTGAAGAAGTGACAGAAGAAGTACAGACGGAAGAGCCTGCTGCAGAAGAACCTGCAGTACCGGAAGAGACTGTGACAGAAGCTGAACCTGAAGCAGAGGAAACACCGGCAGAACCTGTAACCGAAGAAACAGCTGAACCTGAAACAGAGGCAGAAGATGATGAGGATACACAGATTCTTGAACTGCCCGCAGAGGAAGCTGTTGAAGAAGTGCCTGATCGCAATGCCGATGAAATCGTTGAAAAGGCTGTTGAGGAAAGCATTCCTGCCTTTGCGGATATGCTCAATACACTGAGTGCGATTTCCGAATTTGCGGAAGATACACCGCTCAGCACAGCATCTATTGCCATTCCTGAAGAAGAGGATGATGTGGATCTGACACTGAAGCTGGAAGAACTGCTCGAGGAAAAGGCAGTGGAAACAGAAGCTGAGGATGAGGCAGTAGCTGCTGAGGAAACACCTGTCGAAGAAGAGGATGATGAAGATGATGATTCTCTGTTCGACCTGGGTGAAACAGAAGCAGAGATTGAAAATACAATCAGTATGCTGAAGCTGTCTGCAGCACAGACAAACAGCTACTTCGATACAAGAGAGAACCGCATGGCTGCGACAGAGCAGATGGACGGCTTTGACGATGATGATGTCACAGGCAAGCTGAGAGCTGCCCTGGCGTCCACTGCAGTTACAGGTGAGAATGAATTCGATCTGGAAGCACTGAAGCAGGTTGAGGAAGAACCTGAAGAAACAGAGGATGAAGAAGAACTGCCGGATATCGTAACAGGCAAGTTCCCGTTCATCTCTGAACTGACAAAGTTTGTCTTCGGCAACAAGAACTGATCAGAATGAGGATGTGCATGTCACATCCTTTTTTCTGCGTTTTCAATTCTGCGAATGAGGCGGTCGCTAGCATTTCGTACAGTTTCAAGAGCTTCTCTGAATTCGTTTCTGCTCAGCGAACGGGACCATAAAGCTGCATAGGGGAAGGAGTACTCGGAAGTGTCAATGCTGAAATGTTTCAGAACGACATATG